>NZ_JBIUCY010000084.1:0-223 GCF_044540725.1 Edwardsiella sp. A.80236 | reverse complement strand
TCGACGCTGTCGGCATCGGCCTGATTATGCCGGTGCTGCCGGGCCTCCTGCGCGATCTGGTTCACTCGAACGACGTCACCGCCCACTATGGCATTCTGCTGGCGCTGTATGCGTTGATGCAATTTGCCTGCGCACCTGTGCTGGGCGCGCTGTCGGATCGTTTCGGGCGGCGGCCGGTCTTGCTCGTCTCGCTGGCCGGCGCTGCTGTCGACTACGCCATCAT
>NZ_JBIUCY010000083.1:0-235 GCF_044540725.1 Edwardsiella sp. A.80236 | reverse complement strand
CAGAGGCAGAGGCAGAGGCAGAGGCAGAGGCAGAGGCAGAGGCAGAGGCAGAGGCAGAGGCAGAGGCAGAGGCAGAAACGCTCCCATCCTCATACCTGAAAGCAAGGCATGGGGTGAACAATAAATGCAAAAAGGCCGACATCGCTGTCGGCCTAATGATTTGGTGGAGCTAAGCGGGATCGAACCGCTGACCTCTTGCATGCCATGCAAGCGCTCTCCCAGCTGAGCTATAGCC
>NZ_JBIUCY010000082.1:0-245 GCF_044540725.1 Edwardsiella sp. A.80236 | reverse complement strand
ATCTCAACCAGTTCCAGCAGCTCTTCGTCATCAACCATGTCGCACTTGTTCAGGAACACGATGATGTACGGAACGCCTACCTGGCGACCCAACAGGATGTGCTCACGGGTCTGCGGCATCGGGCCGTCAGTCGCAGCAACAACCAGGATCGCGCCGTCCATCTGCGCCGCACCGGTGATCATGTTCTTAACGTAGTCGGCGTGCCCCGGGCAGTCTACGTGAGCGTAGTGACGGGTCGAGGTGTC
>NZ_JBIUCY010000081.1:0-264 GCF_044540725.1 Edwardsiella sp. A.80236 | reverse complement strand
CTTCCTTCAGGCTATAGCCTCACAGGGACAATCACCACCTCCCGAGGAGGTGGTTTAAAGCTGACAACAAAAAAGCCTTCTGTTTTCACAGAAGGCTTTTTATCTGGCAGGGGCGGAGGGACTCGAACCCCCAACACCCGGTTTTGGAGACCGGTGCTCTACCAATTGAACTACGCCCCTAAATAGGGTGGCGGAACGGACGGGACTCGAACCCGCGACCCCCTGCGTGACAGGCAGGTATTCTAACCAACTGAACTACCGCTC
>NZ_JBIUCY010000080.1:0-282 GCF_044540725.1 Edwardsiella sp. A.80236 | reverse complement strand
AACTCAGAAGTGAAACGCCGTAGCGCCGATGGTAGTGTGGGGTCTCCCCATGCGAGAGTAGGGAACTGCCAGGCATCCATTTCCAAAGATCATTGTTTAGTGATCTTTCGAAATGAGGTGAAACTGCTAAATTAGCGGTTGACACTCACTGAGGAAAGCGTAATATACGCCACCTCGACTTGGTAAGGAACACTTGCTAAGTCACTGCTCTTTAACAAATTATCAGACAATCTGTGTGGGCACTCGCAAGATTCGTATTAAGCATTCCTCGGAATGCCAAAA
>NZ_JBIUCY010000007.1:0-155892 GCF_044540725.1 Edwardsiella sp. A.80236 | reverse complement strand
CACTCTTGGGGTATCGCCAAGCGGTAAGGCAGCGGATTCTGATTCCGCCATCCCGAGGTTCGAATCCTCGTACCCCAGCCAAATTTATTCGGTTCGCCCAGGCGGGCCGCGCATCGCGAGATGTCACTCACTCTTGGGGTATCGCCAAGCGGTAAGGCAGCGGATTCTGATTCCGCCATCCCGAGGTTCGAATCCTCGTACCCCAGCCATTAAAGAAGCTCACCCTCGGGTGGGCTTTTTTTTCATCGCAAGCACGCCGACATCCGGCCGCCCTACCCGGCGACGCGCGCCGGGTCCTCGGGTCGCACATCACAGCCCGATGGCGTAACGCAATGCTCGCGTCTTGAGTCCCCCGGCACGCTCCGCCGCCATCAACCCCAGGTTTCGTAGTAAGACCAGCGGGGGAAGACGGTTGCTGAAGGCGCCATAGAAGAGATCCATCCCACTCTGCATCAACAGATTATCGGGACGACGCCGACGCTGATAGCGTTGTAATACCGCCAAGCTCTGCCAATCCTCGCCACGCGCGCGCGCCGTCAGCAACGCTGACAACAACGCCTCGACATCGCGATAACCCAGATTCACCCCCTGCCCGGCGAGGGGATTGATGGTGTGCGCCGCATCGCCCAACAGTGCCAACCCCGCCTGCACATAGTGCTGAGCATGACGGCGGGTCAAGGGAAAGGCCGCGGCGGCCACCGCCTGCACCGGCCCCAGGCGGGCGGGGAAAGTCGCCTGGATCGCCTCAGTTAACTGCGGCAGCGGCATCGCTAACAACTGGCGGATGCGGGCCGGGCTGTCGTACCACACCAACGAGGCCCAGCCGGGCCACAACGGCAAGAAGGCCCGCGGCCCCGCCGGGGTAAACTGCTGCCAGGTCACATCCTGTGGCGTTGCCGGCGTCTTGACGCTGATCAGCATACAATCTTGGCGATACTGCCAGCCCTGAATGCCGATACCGGCCTGGCTGCGCACCCGCGACTCGGCGCCGTCGGCGGCGATCACCAGCCCGGCACGCAGGGTCGAACCATCCGCCAACTGCAACTGCCATCCCTCGCCCTCGCGTCGCAGCTGGCGCAGGGCCGTGCCGGTCCGCAGCGTAACGCGCTCGTCCGCCGCCAGCGCCTGCCATAACGCCCACTGCAACACCCGGTTTTCCAGCATATACCCCAGGCAAGGCAAGCCGAGACTCTCAGCCCGAAAGGCCACCCGAGCATCCTGCCATTCCCACGTCTCCAGACCGCGATACGGCACGGCACGCATGGCACACACCGACGCCCACACCCCGAGGCGCTCCAACAGACGCACGCTGGCCATGCTGATGGACGAGATACGCAGATCGGGATCGCTACCGGGGATGAAGGAAGCCGGAGGCTGCGGCTCCAGTACCGTGACCGCCAGGCCAGCCTGCGCCAACCCCAATGCCGCCGCCGCGCCAACCATTCCGGCCCCGACCACGACGATGTTATCCGCTCGTTCCGCCATCTCGCTGTGCTCTCCTCGCTCTCAACGCCGCCGCTGCGGCACCGCACATTTTGCGCTAGTGTAACGGATTTCCCCCGCCTTGCCCCCTGCTATCTGACTGGTCACGACAGCGCCAAGCGATTACAATAGCCGCCCTGCCGCGGACGCAACGGCCACCGCCGGTGGGCGCCTCATCGGCGTTCGCGCGTCCCTGATCCACCTGCACTGAGCAATGGCAAGTCGATGACAAAAAAACTGCATATTAAAACCTGGGGCTGTCAGATGAATGAGTATGACTCATCCAAGATGGCCGATCTGCTGGGCAGCACGCATGGCCTTGAGCTGACGGATAATGCCGAGGACGCCGATGTCCTGCTGCTGAATACCTGTTCGATCCGTGAAAAGGCGCAGGAAAAAGTGTTCCATCAGCTTGGCCGCTGGAAGATGCTCAAAGAGGCCAAACCGGATCTGATCATTGGCGTCGGCGGTTGCGTCGCCTCACAAGAGGGTGAGCACATCCGCGAGCGCGCCAGCTTCGTCGACATCATCTTCGGGCCACAGACCCTACATCGCCTACCGGAGATGATCGAGCGCGCACGCGGCAGCCACAGCCCGGTAGTCGATGTCAGCTTTCCAGAGATCGAGAAGTTCGACCGTCTACCGGAGCCACGCGCCGAGGGTGCCACCGCCTTCGTCTCCATCATGGAAGGCTGTAACAAGTACTGCACCTACTGCGTCGTGCCCTATACCCGTGGCGCCGAAGTCAGCCGCCCGTGCGACGACGTCCTGTTCGAAATCGCCCAGCTGGCCGCCCAAGGGGTACGCGAAGTCAACCTACTGGGGCAGAATGTGAACGCCTACCGTGGTGCCACCTTCGACGGCGGTATCTGCACCTTCGCCGAACTGCTGCGCCTGGTGGCCGCCATCGACGGCATCGACCGTATTCGCTTCACCACCAGCCATCCGATCGAATTCAGCGACGATATCATCGCCGTGTATGAGGACACGCCGGAGTTGGTCAGCTTCCTGCACCTGCCGGTGCAGAGCGGCTCCGACCGCATCCTCAACCTGATGAAGCGCACCCACACCGCACTGGAGTACAAGGCGATCATCCGTAAGCTGCGCAAGGCGCGCCCGGACATTCAGATCAGCTCCGACTTTATCGTCGGCTTCCCTGGGGAGACCCAGCAGGACTTCGAACAGACCATGCAGCTGATCGCCGACGTCGACTTCGACATGAGCTACAGCTTCATCTTCTCCGCCCGTCCGGGGACCCCGGCCGCCGACATGGTGGACGATGTCCCGGAGGAGGAGAAGAAACAGCGCCTGTATATCCTGCAAGAGCGTATCAGCCAACAGGCGATGCGTTACAGCCGCCGGATGCAGGGCACCGTGCAGCGCATCCTGGTCGAGGGCACCTCACGCAAGAACGTGATGGAGCTCTCTGGTCGTACCGAAAACAACCGCGTGGTCAACTTCGCCGGCCAACCGGAGATGATCGGCCGCTTCGTCGATGTGGAGATCACCGAGGTGCTGCCGAACTCCCTGCGCGGCGTGGTGGTACGCAGCGAAGAGGAGATGGGACTACGCATCAGCGAATCACCGCAGTCGGTGATCGCCCGTACCCGTAAAGAGGACGATCTGGGCGTCGGCCGCTACCAGCCGTAAGCCATCCCGTTCACCCTCCCCCCGTCAACGCCCGGTTCTGGACCGGGCGTTTTTCATACACCAGGGGCGGAAAACGGTGGAGGAAGTGGTAGAATATCCCGCCTAAAAGGCAATGATTACATCGGATTAAACCAACGCCTCCAGCCTGCTCTCCGCGCCGGAAACGGCGCCGAACAGCAACGCATATCGGGCCATGCGGCCAGCCGGGATTGGTAATTGTTCCCTCCTGGCATGTATGATGGAGAGCGTTTTCTTGCGCGTGACCGCCAGGCGGCACGCATTGAGGCGCGCCCGACACCGTCAGCCCTGACGGCGCTTGAGCGCAGCAACGAACCAATACATTCGAGGATCGATTTGAACGTCACTACCGAAGAGCTTCTGCTTGAACCCGCTGATAATCAGCGACTGAACAGCCTATGCGGCCCGTTTGATGACAATATCAAGCTGCTAGAACGCCGCCTGGGGATCGAAATCAGTCACCGTGACAATCACTTTAAACTGGTCGGCCGCACCCCCTGTGTCCGCGCCGCCATCGATATTCTCAAAAATCTGTATGTGGAGACCGCCCCGCTGCGCGGCCAGGTCGGCGACATCGATCCCGAACAGATCCACCTGGCACTCAAGGAGAGCCATGTGCTGGAGCAGGCCGCCGAACACGTGCCGGACTACGGCAAGGCGATCCACATCAAGACCAAGCGTGGGCTGATCAAGCCGCGTACCCCGAATCAGGCGCAGTACATCGCCAACATTCTCGATCACGACATCACCTTCGGCATCGGCCCGGCCGGGACCGGTAAGACCTATCTGGCGGTGGCCGCCGCGGTCGACGCCCTGGAACGCCAGGAGATCCGCCGCATCCTGCTGACCCGTCCGGCGGTCGAGGCGGGGGAAAAGCTGGGCTTTCTCCCCGGCGATCTCAGCCAGAAGGTTGACCCCTACCTGCGCCCGTTGTATGACGCCCTGTTTGAAATGCTCGGCTTCGAGCGGGTCGAGAAACTGATGGAGCGCAACATCATCGAGGTCGCGCCGCTGGCCTACATGCGCGGACGCACCCTGAACGATGCCTTTATCATCCTGGACGAAAGCCAGAACACCACCATCGAACAGATGAAGATGTTCCTGACGCGCATCGGTTTTAACTCCAAGGCGGTGATCACCGGTGACATCACCCAGGTCGACCTGCCACGCAACCAAAAATCCGGCCTGCGCCACGCCATCGAGGTGCTCTCTCCGGTCGACGAGATCAGCTTCAACTTCTTCCACAGCGAAGATGTGGTTCGCCACCCCGTCGTCGCCCGCGTCGTCATGGCCTACGAGGCGTGGGAAGCCGCCGATCAGCAACGTAAGGCAGCGCTGGCCGCCGAGCGTAAACGCGAGGCCCAAGCCTCTCAGCAACAGGAACAAGCATGAGTAATATTATTCTCGACCTACAGATCGCCTGCGACGACGCCCCCGGCCTCCCCGCCGAGGGCGACTTTCTCCGCTGGCTCGAGGCGGTACTGCCGCGCTTTCGTGACGAGGCGGAGGTCACCATTCGCCTGGTGGATGAGGCGGAGAGCCACGAGCTTAACCTCACCTACCGTGGTAAAGATCGCCCGACCAACGTGCTCTCCTTCCCGTTTGAGGCCCCGCCGGAAATTGAGCTGCCGCTACTCGGTGATATGGTGATCTGCCGTCAGGTGGTGGAGTTAGAGGCGCAGCAACAGAACATAACCCCGCTCTCACATTGGGCGCATATGGTTGTGCATGGCGCGCTTCATCTGCTAGGGTATGACCACATCAGCGACGAAGAGGCTGAAGAGATGGAGTCTCTGGAGGCCGACATCATGCAGGCATTGGGTTATCCCGATCCCTACGCGGCCGAAAAAGAGTCCGACTGAACGAACCCTCCGGGTTCATGTTTGCGCTGGCCGCCAGGCGGCCGGCGTTAAGATTGACCAGACAAAGAGTAACCACACACATACGCTATGAGCGACGACCATTCTCAGAATAGCGACAGCCCCAGTCCCCATAAGAAAGGCTTCTTTTCCCTTTTGCTCAACCAACTGTTCCACGGCGAACCGAAAAACCGCAACGATCTGGTTGAGCTGATCCGTGACTCCGAGCAGAACGATCTGATCGACCCCGATACCCGCGACATGCTGGAGGGGGTGATGGATATCGCCGAACAACGCGTCCGCGACATCATGATCCCACGCAGCCAGATGGTCACCCTGAAGCGTAATCAGACCCTGGATGAGTGCCTGGACGTCATCATCGACTCCGCCCACTCCCGCTTCCCGGTGATCAGCGAGGATAAAGATCACATCGAAGGATTGCTGATGGCCAAGGATCTGCTGCCCTTTATGCGCAGCGATGCCGAACCGTTCAGCATCGACAAGGTGCTACGCCAGGCAGTCGTGGTGCCAGAAAGCAAACGCGTCGACCGGATGCTGAAGGAGTTTCGCTCCCAGCGTTACCATATGGCCATCGTCATCGACGAGTTCGGCGGTGTCTCCGGGCTGGTGACCATCGAGGATATTCTGGAATTGATCGTCGGCGAGATCGACGACGAGTACGATGAGGTCGAGGACCGCGACGTGCGCCAGATCAGCCGCCACCTATACACCGTGCGGGCGCTGACCCAGATCGAGGACTTCAACGAGGCCTTCGCGACGCGCTTCAGCGACGAGGAGGTCGACACGATCGGCGGCTTAGTGATGCAGGCCTTTGGCCATCTACCGTCACGCGGCGAGAGTATTGAGATCGATGGCTACCTGTTTAAGGTCGCCATGGCGGACAGCCGGCGCATCATCCAGGTACACGTCAAAATCCCGGATAACGCTCCCCTGCCTAAACTGGACGTCGAGATCTAAAACGAGGGGGCGGCTCGCCCCCCGTTTAGCGCGCTTACGCCAACAGGCGGTGTGGATCGGTGTAACTCAGGCCATGTGCCTGCGCCACCGCCTGGCAGGTCAGTTGCCCCGCCATCACATTCAATCCAGCCAATAATCCCGCATCCTGACGCAACGCCGCCAAGCCGTGATCGGCCAAGGCCAGAATGTAGGGCAGCGTCGCGTTGTTCAACGCCTGGGTCGCGGTGTAGGCCACCGCCCCCGGCATATTCGCGACGCAGTAATGCACCACGCCCTCCTCGACATAGGTCGGCGCCTGGTGGGTGGTTGGATGCGAGGTCTCCACACATCCCCCCTGATCGATCGCCACGTCGACGATCGCCGACCCCGGACGCATCGTCGCCACCTGCGCACGCGATACCAACTTCGGCGCGGCGGCACCGGGCACTAACACTCCGCCGATCAGCAGATCGGTCGTCGGCAACAGACGCCCAATCGCCTCGCAGCTAGAGTAAACCAGCTTCACCCGCCCCTGAAACTCACTGTCCAAGCGTTGCAACACCGCCAGGTTACAATCCAGCAGCGTCACATCGGCGCGCATCCCCAGCGCCATACGCGCCGCATTGGCGCCGACCACCCCGCCGCCGAGGATCACCACCTTGGCCGGCTCGACGCCGGGTACGCCCCCTAACAGGATGCCGCGCCCGCCCTGTGTCTTCTCCAGCGCCTGGGCCCCAGCCTGGATCGACATCCGCCCGGCCACCGCCGACATCGGTGCCAATAGGGGCAGGCCCCCCTCACGCTGGGTCACCGTCTCATAGGCGATGCAGATCGCGCCGCTGGCCAGCAACGCCTGGGTCTGAGCCAGATCGGGTGCCAGGTGCAGGTAGGTAAACAGGATCTGCCCCGGCCGCAGGCGGGCACATTCCGCCGCCTGCGGCTCTTTCACTTTGACGATCAGCTCGGCGCTGGCGAATAGCGTGGCGGCATCGGCAACGACCTCGGCGCCAGCCTGACGGTACAGCTCGTCGCTATAGCCGATCCCCGCCCCTGCCGTGCTTTCCACCATAACTCTATGGCCTCGCAACGTAACTTCACGTACACTGCTCGGCGTCATACCGACACGATATTCGTGGTTTTTTATTTCTCTTGGTATGCCAATAATCATGTTACCCTCACGTTATCTGCTGGTTACCGCACCATAAAAAACAGCCGAATCATTGCTTTATTTTTCACCAGTATAGGCACTGTGGGATAGAATTTGTCACCATTTTTTAACAACGATTGGGCTACATCTCCATTCTGAAGTGAAAAGAGTAGAATTAATGACTATCGCTGCTTTACTGCAACGCCAACGCATTCGTGCGTTATTGGCCTTGGCCTGCGGGGCCTGCGGCACCCTCGCCTTCTCGCCCTACGATATCTGGCCTGCGGCACTGATCTCCCTATGCGGCCTACTCGCCGTCACCCTAAACCGCACCACTCGCCAGGCGATGCTACTGGGCTTCCTCTGGGGGCTAGGGCTGTTCGGCAGCGGCGTCAACTGGGTCTATGTCAGCATAGAACAGTTTGGCGGCATGCCGACGGCGATCAGCGTCTCCCTGGTGGTATTACTGGCCGCCTACCTGGCGCTCTACCCGCTGCTGTTCTGCGCCGTACTCAACCGCCTATGGCCACGTGCCACCGTCTGGCGTCTGGTCATCGCGGCGCCTGCGCTGTGGCAGGTCAGCGAGTTTCTGCGTGGTTGGGTACTGACCGGCTTCCCCTGGCTACAGTTTGGCTATAGCCAGCTCAACGGCCCGCTGAAAGGGATCGCACCGCTGGCTGGCGTCGACGCCATCACCTACCTGTTAGTCGCCATCAGCGGCCTGCTGGTCTTGGCCGCCGTGCAACGCCGCCTCCTACCGGCACTGTTGGCGCTGGTGCTCTTACTCGCCCCCTGGCCACTCCGCCAACTGCACTGGTATCAAAGCCTGCCGCAGAAGTCGGTCAATGTCGCCATGGTGCAAGGCGACATCGCCCAATCGCTAAAGTGGGACCCGAATGCGCTGATCACCTCGCTGCAAGCCTATCTCGACACCACCCGTCCCTATCTAGGCAAGGCGCCGATCATCATCTGGCCCGAGTCAGCCATCGCCGATACCGAGGCCAACGAACAGCCCTTCCTGACCATGATGGACCGCCTACTGCGTGCCCACCACAGCAGCCTGATCACCGGTTTGGTGGACGAACGCCCCGGGCCGAACGGCATGCGCTTCTACAACTCGGTGATCGTGCTAGGTGGCGAGACGCCTTACCACTACCCGGCGCGCCAACGCTACAGCAAGCATCACCTGGTGCCGTTCGGCGAGTTCGTCCCGATGGAGGATCTGCTGCGCCCGCTGGCGCCCTTCTTCAATCTGCCGATGTCGGCCTTCAGCCGTGGCGACTATGTGCAACCGGCACTCCAAGTTCAGGGTTACGATCTCACCACCGCCATCTGTTATGAGATCGTGCTGGGCGAGCAGGTGCGCGCCAATTTCCGGCCCAATACCGACTTCTTGCTCACCGTCTCTAACGATGCTTGGTTCGGCAACTCCATCGGCCCGTGGCAACACTTCCAGATGGCACGGATGCGCGCACTGGAGTTAGGCCGCCCGCTGCTGCGCGCCACCAATAACGGCATCACCGCCGCCGTCGACGCCTCCGGTAACGTCATCGCCAGCCTGCCGCAGTTCAAACGCCTGGTCCTCGAGGTGAACGTCACCCCGACGCGGGGCGAAACGCCTTACGCCCGCCTGGGTAGCACACCACTCTGGATCCTCAGTGCGCTGATGGGCGCCTTGGCGCTGCTCTACACACTACGCCGCCGTTAATCTCGCTCACGGGCGATCGCGAAGATCGCCCGCCTCCCCCACCTTTGGCATATCCCTTGCAATATCTCCCTGTAGTGGGGCAAACGTGTCGTCTAGCGATGGCATACCGCCTCGCTTGCACCACACTGGCGCAACCGGCCGCCCCAACGGCGTGCATCTCTGCACTAACGCCATAAAATGGTGCGCGTTACATCTCATTTTATAAACATATTTATATCAATTTATTTACATTGCGCTATGTTTTCTGCAACACGGCTCACGCTAACGTTCGGCGTGAGACGGATGAAAATAATCATTATAAAACAAATAGATAGACACAACACCCTCGACAGGAAGGAGTTAGGCATGCATAAGTCTGTGTTAACAATGGCACTTTTAGCATTATCTCTCCCGCTGTATGCCGTAGCGGATAACGGCGCCGCCGACTCGGCCACGTTAGCGAAGATCAAGCAGAATGGGGTCATCGTGGTCGGCCACCGTGAGTCGTCGGTCCCCTTCTCTTACTATGACAATAAGCAGCAGGTGGTCGGCTACTCGCAGGACTACAGCAACGCCATCGTGGCGGCGGTAAAGAAGCAACTCGGTCTCCCCAATCTGCAGGTGAAGCTCCTGCCGATCACCTCGCAGAACCGTATCCCGTTGCTGCAAAACGGTACCTATGATTTCGAATGCGGCTCGACCACCCATAACGCCGAACGCCAGCAACAAGTGGCCTTCTCCAATACCCTGTTCATCGTCGGTACCCGCTTGTTAACCGCCAAAGACAGCGGGGTACATGACTTCCGCGATCTGGCCGGTAAACCGGTGGTGGTCACCTCCGGCACCACCTCAGAGATCATGCTCAATCGGATGAACGAGAAAGAGGGCATGAAGATGCGCATCATCAGCGCCAAGGATCACGGCGACTCATTCCGTACCTTGGAAAGCGGCCGCGCCGTGGCCTTCATGATGGATGATGCCCTCTTGGCGGGCGAGCGCGCCAAGGCCAAGCAACCCGATCGCTGGGTCATCGTCGGTACGCCGCAGTCCTATGAGGCCTACGGCTGCATGCTGCGTAAGGATGACCCCGCCTTCAAGAAACTGGTCGATGACACCATCGCTCAGGCACAAACCTCCGGTCAGGCCGCCAGCGGATATCAGCGCTGGTTCGAGCAACCGATCCCGCCGAAGAATATGAACCTGCACTTCGCCCTCTCCGAGGAGATGCGTAAGTTATTCGCCTCACCCAACGATCGCATCGCCGAATAAACATAACCACGCCGCGTCGTCCCGTAGCCCCCTACGGGACACGGCATCGCTCTCCTCGCGCGCCCGCTGGCGGCGCGCAGGTTAACCGGAGTCATCTATGTCTATCGATTGGAACTGGGGCATCTTCCTCGAGCCGGCACCCTTCGGCGGAACCACCTACCTGGGCTGGATCGGCTCCGGGATGCAGGTGACCCTCGCCCTCTCCGCGGCAGCCTGGTTGATCGCCCTGCTGTTAGGTTCTTTGTTGGGCATCCTGCGTACCCTGCCCAGTCGCCCATTGGCTACCCTCGGTGCCCTCTACGTGGAGTTATTTCGCAACGTCCCGCTGATCGTGCAATTCTTTACCTGGTATCTGGTGGTGCCGGAGTTATTGCCGACGGACTGGGGCAACTGGTTTAAGGGTGAGCTGGATCCGCCGATCCAGTTCTTCGTCTCTTCGCTGTTGTGTCTAGGGCTCTTTACCGCCGCGCGCGTCTGCGAACAGGTGCGCGCCGCGATCAACGCCCTGCCGCGAGGGCAGAAGAATGCGGGGCTGGCGCTCGGTTTCACCCTGGCACAAACCTACCGCTATGTGCTGCTGCCCAACGCCTACCGCGTCATCGTGCCGCCGCTCACCTCCGAGATGCTGAACCTGGTGAAGAATTCGGCCATCGCCTCGACCATCGGTTTGCTCGACATGGCCGCCCAGGCGGGCAAGCTACTAGACTACTCGGCACACGCCTATGAATCCTTCACGGCCATCACTCTGGCGTATATCGCTATCAATGCGCTGTTGATGCTGGGCATGCATCTACTGGAGCGCCGCCTCCAGCTACCGGGCAATATGGGGAGCCGCTAATGTATCAATTTGACTGGAGTTCTATCGTCCCCAGCCTGCCCTATCTGTTGGATGGCATGGTGATTACCCTACAGATCACCGTCACGGCGGTCATCGTCGGTATCCTGTGGGGCACCTGTCTGGCGGTGATGCGCCTGTCGCGCTGGAAACCCCTGGCCTGGTTCGCCGCCCTGTACGTCAACCTCTTCCGCTCGGTTCCGTTGGTGATGGTACTGCTGTGGTTCTATCTGGTGGTGCCGAGCCTGTTGCAACAGGTGCTCGGTCTCTCCCCCAAACAGGATATCCGGCTGATTTCGGCGATGGTCGCCTTCGCCCTGTTCGAGGCCGCCTACTATTCCGAGATCATCCGCGCCGGGATCAAGAGCGTCGCACGCGGGCAGAACGCCGCCGCGCTGGCACTCGGCATGACACCGTGGCAATCCATGTATCTGGTGATCCTGCCGCAGGCGTTCCGCGCCATGGTACCGCTGCTGCTGACCCAAGGGATCGTGCTATTTCAAGACACCTCGTTGGTGTATGTCCTAAGTCTGGCCGACTTCTTCCGCACCGCCTCGACCATCGGCGAACGCGACGGCACCCAACTGGAGATGATCCTGTTCGCCGGCTTCATCTACTTTATTATCAGCCTCAGCGCCTCGCTGCTGGTCAACCATCTTAAGAAAAGGAGCGCAGTATGATCGCCCTGCAACACGTCAGCAAATGGTATGGACAGTTTCAGGTGCTGAACGACTGCAGCACCCATGTCGATAAGGGCGAAGTGGTGGTGGTCTGCGGCCCCTCCGGTTCGGGGAAGTCGACCCTGATCAAGACCGTCAACGGGCTGGAGCCGATCCAGCAGGGGCAGATCACCGTCAATGGTACGGCGCTACACGACCGCCACACCAATCTGGCGCAGCTGCGTGCCCAGGTCGGCATGGTCTTCCAGCACTTCGAACTGTTTCCCCATCTATCGATCATCGACAACCTGACGCTGGCGCAAATCAAGGTGCTGGGACGGCCGCGCGCCCAAGCCGTCAGCAAGGGACAGGCGCTGCTGGAGCGGGTCGGTCTGGCCTCGCACGCCGCCAAGTTCCCCGCTCAACTCTCCGGTGGCCAGCAGCAACGCGTGGCCATTGCCCGCGCCCTGTGCATGGATCCGGTGGCAATGCTGTTCGACGAGCCGACCTCGGCCCTCGATCCGGAGATGATCAACGAGGTCTTGGATGTGATGGTCTCCCTGGCACGCGACGGAATGACCATGATGGTGGTTACCCATGAGATGGGCTTCGCGCGCAAGGTGGCCAACCGCGTGATCTTTATGGATGAGGGGCGGATCATCGAGGATCGGGCCAAGGATGACTTCTTCACCCAGCCCCATTCGCCGCGGGCGCGCGATTTCCTGGCCAAAATCATCCACTAACCTCGCGGCAGCTCGGCATATCCGGAGTGCGCCCTGACTCACGCTTTGCCGCGCAACGACTGTCCGCGCTCGCGTCACGGGAGTATGGTGTAAGCCAACCATCCCGTGACGCGAACCGGAGGGTTCCCCATGACACTACCCCTGATTATCGATTGCGACCCTGGCCACGATGATGCCATCGCCCTGATCCTGGCGCTGGCCAGCCCAGAACTGGATGTGCGGGCCGTGACCACCAGCGCCGGCAATCAAACCCCGGACAAGACCCTGCGCAACGCCCTGCGCATCCTCACCCTGCTGCGCCGCAGCGACATCCCGGTCGCCGCGGGCGCCGCCAAACCGTTGCTGCGCGAGCTGATCATCGCCGATAACGTGCACGGAGAGAGCGGGCTGGACGGCCCAGACCTCCCCGAGCCGGGCTTCGCACCACGCCCCGAAGGCGCACTGGCGCTGATGGCCCAGACACTGCGCACCACGACGCAGCCGCTCACCCTGGTGGCCACCGGCCCGCTGACCAACGTGGCGCTGCTGCTGGCCACCCACCCGGAGCTGAAGCCGCGCATTGAGCGCATCGTCATCATGGGCGGCAGCGCCGGGGCGGGGAACTGGACGCCGGCGGCGGAGTTCAATATCTACGTCGATCCCGAAGCCGCCGAGATGGTATTCCAGAGCGGGGTGCCCATCGTGATGGCCGGCCTGGATGTGACCCACCGGGCCCAGATCCTCGACGCCGATATCGAACGCTTACGCGGCCTAGGCAACCGGGTGGCGCGTACCGTCGCCGAGCTACTCGACTTCTTTATGCGCTATCATCGCCAAGAGAAGTGGGGCTTCCAGGGGGCTCCGCTGCACGACCCCTGCACCATCGCCTGGCTGTTACGCCCGCAGATGTTCACCCAGCATGAGTGCTGGGTTGGCGTAGAGACCGCGGGGCAATACAGCGACGGTATGACGGTGGTGGATCGCCTCGGCCTGAACGGCCTGCCCGCCAACACCACCTTACTGACCGATATCGATCGCCAGGCCTTCGTCGATCTGCTGGCCGAGCGGATCGCCACGGCGTATGGCGACTTCACGGAGGAAACACGATGAAACGACCGCTGATCATCGACTGCGATCCTGGCCTGGATGATGCTATCGCCCTGGCGATGGCGCTGCGTGCACCGCAACTGGAGGTGTTGGCCGTGACCACCAGCGCCGGTAACCAGACCCCGGATAAAACCCTCAACAATGCCCTGCGCCTGCTGACCCTGATGGGGCGCGACGACATTCCGCTGGCCGGCGGCGCCGCCCAGCCACTGCTCTCCCCGCTGCGTATCGCCGAGGAGGTGCATGGCAGCACCGGGATGGGGCATACGCAATTACCCGACGCCCCTCGGCATGCCGATGCGCGCGGTGCGCTGGCGCTGATGGCCGAGGTGCTGCAGGCCAGTCCCGAGCCCGTCACCTTAGTGGTCACCGGTCCGATGACCAATGCCGCCCTGCTGCTGCGTAGCTACCCACAGCTGGCCTCACGCCTGGCGCAGATCGTCTTCATGGGTGGGGGAATGGGCGCGGGTAACGCCACCCCCTGCGCCGAATTCAACATCCTGGTCGATCCCCACGCGGCGGAGATCGTCATGCAGTCCGGCGTCCCGCTGGTGATGGCGGGATTGCATATGACACACCAGGCCTTGGTGTTGCCAGAGGAGGTCGAGCGTATCCGCGCCCTCGCCAACCCGGTGGCGTGCGCGGTAGCCGAGATGCTCGATTTCTACCTGCCCATCTACCTCAACGGGCCGAACCGCTTGCCCGGTGCGGCGATGCACGATCCTTGCACCATCGCCTGGCTGCTGGCGCCACAGCTGTTCAGCAGCGAGCGCTATTGGGTGGGGGTGGAGACGCGTGGGCGCTATACGACCGGGATGACGCTGGTCGATCGCGATCGGCTGACGGGGCGTGATGCCAACTGCGAGGTGTTGTTGACCATCGACCGCCCGGCCTTTGTCGAATTACTGATCGCCACGCTACGGCGTTATGCGGTGTAGCGTGGGAGGGTGAGCCACGATGCCATCGCCCTCAGGGGCGGAAGGGGCGGCGCTGGAACTGGTCATGACCACAACGCGGGCAGCGCGGGAGGATCTCCGGGGTGTAGACATCCAGGTTGAAGTGGCACTTCTCGCACACCAAGTGCCCCAGGCCGACCACCTCGCCGCTGTGGTAGACACCGTGATGGCTGACATCCTGTAACACCTCGCGCCATTCGAGTTGCGTCTTATCGGTGATGTCGGCCAGCTCCTGCCACAGGCTCTCCTTGATCACCCGCATGAAGACGCTGTCCTCCATCTCATCGCGGCTCTCCTGATAGGCACGGGCAAACTCCTCCAGATCGCGGCGCATCGCCAGACGGATCTGCTCGATGTCGGCCTCGCTCAGGTCACTGGCATGGCGCAGTTGCTGCTCCGCGCTCTCCAGCAGCGCGTCGATGTCGCGCTCACCCTTCTTCAGGCGTTCGGTCAACGCCGCCAGCCATTGCTGATAATAGTGCGTCACCTTACTCATCGTCCTACCTCCATCTCACAGCGGTCAGAAAAGCGAACGCGCCGGCCCCTCTGCATCGGCCTGCACGAAAATCCCCAAACTCCAGTCTGTTAGTTATAGTTTAGCCATGATTAATTGTCAGACTATCATCTTCATCGTCACGGAGTAACAAAAGGTGACAAGCTCACCGCCGGGGAAAGAATTCGCCACACAGCCACGCTCGGCGGTTGTTGCCTGCGGCGCTTATCGGCTATTCTATGCCGATCACTATCACACATCAGGCTACAGGTGTAGCTGTTTCACTAACAGGACTTCCAGCTGCCATGCAAGAGCAATATCGTCCAGAGGACATCGAATCCCACGTCCAGCGCCATTGGGATGAACAGAAAACCTTCCAGGTCACCGAGGATGCCAGCAAGGAGAAATACTACTGCCTCTCCATGCTGCCGTACCCGTCCGGCCGTCTGCATATGGGCCACGTCCGTAACTACACCATCGGTGATGTGATCTCCCGCTATCAACGCATGCTGGGCAAGAATGTGCTGCAGCCCATCGGCTGGGACGCCTTCGGTCTGCCGGCGGAAGGCGCCGCGGTCAAGAACAACACCGCACCGGCCCCCTGGACCTATGCCAACATCGATTACATGAAGAACCAGCTGAAGCTGCTGGGATTCGGTTATGACTGGAGCCGCGAAATCGCCACCTGCAAGCCGGACTACTATCGCTGGGAGCAGTGGTTCTTCACCAAGCTGTATGAAAAAGGCCTGGTCTACAAGAAGACCTCGGCGGTCAACTGGTGCCCTAACGACCAGACCGTGCTGGCGAACGAGCAGGTGATCGACGGCTGCTGCTGGCGCTGCGACTCCAAAGTGGAGCGCAAGGAGATCCCGCAGTGGTTCATCAAGATCACCGACTATGCCGATCAGCTGCTCAACGATCTGGATAAGCTGGAGGATTGGCCGGAACAGGTCAAGACCATGCAGCGTAACTGGATCGGCCGTTCCGAAGGGGTCGAGATCACCTTCCGCGTCGCCGATCGCGACGAGACCTTCGCCGTCTATACCACGCGCCCGGACACCTTCATGGGGGTCAGCTATCTGGCGATCGCCGCCGCGCACCCGTTGGCCCAAGCGGCCGCGGCCAACAACCCGGCGTTGGCGCAGTTTATCGACGAATGCAAGAACACCAAGGTCGCCGAAGCCGACATGGCGACCATGGAGAAGAAGGGCATGGCCACCGGCCTGTACGCCGTGCACCCGCTGAGCGGTGAGCGCCTCCCCATCTGGGTCGCCAACTTCGTGCTGATGGACTACGGCACCGGCGCGGTGATGTCCGTCCCGGCCCATGACCAGCGTGACTGGGAGTTCGCCAGCAAGTATGACCTGCCGATGAAGGCGGTGATCCTGACCGCCGATGGCCAGGTCCCGGATATCGCCGCCGCGGCGATGACCGAAAAGGGCGTGCTGTTCAACTCCGGCGAGTTTGACGGGCTGGACTTCGCGGCCGCTTTCGACGCGGTAGCCGCCCGCTTAGCCGCCCTCGGCGTCGGCGAGCGTAAGGTCAACTACCGCCTGCGTGACTGGGGTGTCTCCCGTCAACGCTACTGGGGTGCGCCGATCCCGATGATCACCCTGGAAGATGGCAGCGTGATCCCGACCCCGGAAGATCAACTGCCGGTGATCCTGCCGGAAGACGTGGTGATGGATGGCATCACCAGCCCGATCAAGGCCGATGCCGAATGGGCCAAGACCACCGTCAATGGCCAGCCGGCGCTGCGTGAAACCGATACCTTCGACACCTTTATGGAGTCCTCCTGGTACTACGCCCGTTACACCTGCCCGCAGTTCGACCAAGGCATGCTCGATCCGGAGGCCGCCAACTACTGGCTGCCGGTCGATCAATATGTCGGCGGTATCGAACACGCCATCATGCACCTGATGTACTTCCGCTTCTTCCACAAGCTGATGCGTGATGCCGGCCTGGTGGATTCCGACGAGCCGGCCAAGCGCCTACTGTGTCAGGGGATGGTACTGGCCGACGCCTTCTACTACACCGGCGTCAACGGCGAGCGCAACTGGGTCTCTCCGGTCGATGTCACTGTCGAACGCGATGATAAGGGGCGTATCACCAAGGCCACCGACCGCGACGGGCGCGAGCTGATCTACGCCGGCATGAGCAAGATGTCCAAGTCGAAGAACAACGGCATCGACCCGCAGGTGATGGTCGAGCGCTACGGCGCCGATACCGTGCGTCTGTTCATGATGTTCGCCTCGCCGGCGGAGATGACCCTGGAGTGGCAGGAGTCTGGCGTCGAGGGGGCCAACCGCTTCCTGAAGCGTGTCTGGAAACTGGCCTATGACCACGTACAGAAGGGCCCAACCGCCGCGCTCGACCTGAGTGCGCTGAACGACGATCAGAAAGCCTTGCGCCGCGATCTGCACAAGACCATCGCCAAGGTGAGCGACGACATCGGTCGCCGTCAGACCTTCAACACCGCCATCGCCGCCGTGATGGAGCTGATGAACAAGTTGACGCGCGCCCCGCAGGAGAGCGAACAGGATCGCGCCCTGATGCAGGAGGCCCTGCTGGCGGTGGTACGCATGCTGTATCCGTTCACCCCGCACGTCTGCTTCACCCTGTGGCATGCCCTGGGTGGCGCCGGCGATATCGACGTCGCACCGTGGCCGGTCGCCGATGAGGCGGCGATGGTCGAAGAGAACAAGCTGATCGTGGTCCAGGTCAACGGTAAGGTTCGCGCCAAGATCACCGTTGCCGCCGACGCCAGCGAGGAGCAGGTACGCGCCCTGGCGGCTCAAGAGCCGCTGGTCGCCAAGTACCTCGACGGCGTCACCGTGCGTAAGGTGATCTTTGTAGCGGGCAAACTGCTTAACCTGGTTGTCGGCTAAGCCGAGGAGGACGTGTGCGACATCGTATCACTACGCTGTTGCTAGGATTGGCGGTGTTACTCACCGCCGGATGCGGATTCCACCTGCGCGGCGACGCGCAGGTTCCCTCCGAGTTCCATAAGCTCATCTTAGACAGTAGCGACCCGTATGGTCCCTTTACTCGCGCGGTGCGCGAACAGCTACGCCTGAACGACGTCATCATCGTCGATGCCGCGAGCCAGCCGACGCAAACGCGCGCCAAGACGGAGGGTGACCAGGCCAACGTGCTGCCCTCACTGCGTCTGTTAGGCGTCAGCCGGAGTCAGGACACCGTCTCCATCTTTAAGGATGGGGTGACGGCGGAATACCAGATGGTGATGACCGCCAACGCCCAGGTGCTGGTGCGCGGCCACGACATCTATCCGATCACGGTACGCGTCTATCGCAGCTTCTTCGACAACCCGCTGGCCGCCTTGGCCAAGGATGCCGAACAGGCAATGCTGGTCCAGGAGATGTACCAACAGGCGGCTCGGCAACTGGTTCGTAAGCTGATGAGCGTCCAGGCAGCCGAATTGCAGAGCAATGATCAGCGGATGCGCGTCGATGCCAGCGCCCCAAAGGTCCAGGGCAGCGACGACTTTGATCGGGTCAACACCGGCGTCATCGCCGCGCCGGCCTCTACGGCCGGACAGACGGCGCAATGAACCGGATCTACCCCGAACAGCTCGGCGCGCAGTTGCAGGATGAACTGCGCGCCTGCTACTTCATTCTGGGCAACGAACCCCTACTGATCCAGGAGAGCCTGGATCTGATCCAACAACGGGCGCGCACGCTGGGATTCGACGAGCACTATAGCGTCACCCTCGATCCGCACACCGACTGGGAGGCGCTCTTCAGCCAATCCCAATCGCTGAGCCTGTTCGCCAGCCGCCAGATCCTCACCCTGACCCTGCCGGATAATGGTGTCAATGCGGCGATGGGCGAGCGGCTGACTCAACTGGCCGGGCTGTTACACCCCGATCTGCTACTGCTACTGCGCGGTCCCCGTCCGACACGCGCCCAGGAAAACGCCGCCTGGTACAAACAACTGAGCGCACAGGCTACCCTGATCAGTTGCCAGACACCGGAGCAGGCGCAACTGCCGCGCTGGGTCGCCAACCGCGCCCGCCAGATGCAACTCCAGCTCGACGAGGCGGCACTGCAACTGCTGTGCTACTGCTACGAGGGCAACCTGTTGGCGTTAGCGCAGGCCCTCGGCCGCCTCGCCCTGCTCTACCCCGATGGGCGGCTCACCCTGCCGCGCGTCGAACAGGCGGTCAACGACGCCGCGCACTTCTCCCCCTTCCACTGGGTGGATGCCTGCTTAGCGGCGCGCGCCAAACGCGCCTGGCATATTCTGAGCCAGTTACGCCAGGAGGGCTGCGAGCCGGTGGTGCTGCTGCGCACCGTCCAGCGCGAAGTGCTGCTGCTGTTACAGTTGAAGCGAGCGAGCCAACAGACGCCGCTGCGCACGCTGTTCGACCGGCATAAGGTGTGGCAAAACCGCCGCCCGCTGTTGACCCAGGCGTTACAAAACCTGGCGTTACCCCAGTTGTATCAGGCGGTGGCGCTGCTTAGCCAATGCGAACAGATCATCAAACAGGATTTCGGCCAGTCTGTCTGGCCACAGCTGGAATCCTTGACCCTACTACTGTGCGGCAAGACGCTGCCGGAGAGTATGCTGCATGCCGAGTAAATCCTGCCCGGCGGCGCCAGCCCTGCTGGCGCTGTTTGGAGGCACTTTCGATCCCATTCACTATGGTCACCTCAAACCGGTAACGGCCCTGGCCCAGGAAGTCGGCCTCAGCCACATCACCCTGCTGCCCAACCATGTGCCGCCGCACCGTCCCCAACCGGAAGCCAGCGCCGCCCAACGCCTGGCGATGGCGCAGCTGGCGATCGAAGACGATCCGCTATTCTCCGTCGATGACCGCGAGCTCCGCCGCGACAGCCCCTCCTATACCATCGATACCCTAGAGGGATTGCGCGCCGAACTGGGTGTCAACCAACCGCTGGCTTTCATCATCGGGCAAGACTCGCTGCTCAGCCTGCACCAGTGGCAGCGCTGGCAGGATATCCTGCGCTGTTGTCACCTGCTAGTCTGTGCCCGCCCCGGCTATCCCGATCGTCTGGCGACGCCGGAGCTGCAAGCCTGGCTGGAGCGACACCGCACCCAAGATAGTGACCGTCTGCACCAACACCCTCACGGCTTTATCTACCTGGCCGACACACCGCTCTACTCCGTCTCCGCCACCGATATTCGTCAGCGTCGCCACCTGGGCATCAGCTGTGACGATCTCCTGCCGCGGTCGGTACAACGTTACATCGAGCTACAGGGCCTCTATCGCTAAGCATGCCTCATCGGTCGGTCGCTTTCGCCCGTTCGGTGATTGACAGGGATTTGCAGGCTGCTATTCTCCGCAGCTACGCATGACAGGCACGCCATTCACGCGTGCCTCACGCCGGGAGACCCCGCGTCATCCCGGCTCATGCCGGATACATTTATCACCTTTTGATGAGGGGGAACCTTTGCAAGGTAAAGCACTCCAAGATTTCGTTATTGATAAGATTGATGATCTGAAGGGGCAAGAGATCGTCGCCATCGATGTGTGTGGCAAATCCAGTATCACCGACTGCATGATCATCTGCACCGGCACCTCTAACCGCCACGTGATGTCCATCGCCGACCATGTGGTCCAGGCGTCCCGTGCCGCCGGGCTGATGCCGTTGGGCGTCGAAGGGCAAAACGGGGCCGAATGGGTGGTGGTCGATCTCGGCGATGTCATCGTACACGTGATGCAGGAAGAGAGCCGCCGCCTGTACGAACTGGAAAAGCTGTGGGGTTGATGCGGTGAAACTGCAACTGGTGGCGGTCGGCACCAAGATGCCCGACTGGGTACAAACCGGCTTTCTCGACTATATCAAACGCTTTCCCAAGGATATGCCGTTTGAGCTGACCGAGGTGCCAGCCGGTAAACGCGGTAAAAACGCCGACATTCGCCGCATCCTGGAACGAGAGGGCGAGCTGATGCTGGCGGCGGTGGGGAAAGGTAACCGCATCGTCACCCTGGATATTCCCGGTAAACCGTGGGATACCCCGGCATTGGCCGGGCAGTTGGAACGCTGGAAACAGGATGGCCGCGACGTGAGCCTGCTGATCGGTGGCCCCGAAGGGTTGGCGCCGGCCTGCAAGGCGGCGGCCGAGCAAAGCTGGTCGTTGTCACCGCTGACACTGCCGCACCCGCTGGTGCGCGTGTTGGTCGCCGAGAGCCTCTACCGCGCGTGGAGCATTACGACCAATCATCCTTATCATCGTGAGTAATCGCCTGCCGGCCTACGCCGGCAATGACGTTAATCCCGGCAGTACGCTAGAGCATGACGGAACGGAATGAAACCAGATCGTAACCCCTTTCGTGACTATTCGGCAGAGTCCGCCCTGTTCATCCGGCGCGCGCTGGTCGCCTTCGCTGGCGTCCTGCTGCTGACCGGGGTTCTGATCGCCAACCTCTATCACCTGCAGATCCTGCGCTTCGAAGATTACAAGACGCGCTCTAACGAGAACCGTATCAAGCTGGTGCCCATCGCGCCCAGCCGCGGCATGATCTACGATCGCAACGGGACCCCGCTGGCCTTTAACCGCACCATCTATCAGTTGGAAGTGATCCCGGAGAAGGTCGAGGGGCTGCAAGAACAGATCGCGGCGCTGGGCCCCATCGTCGATCTCAGCGCGGACGATCTCGATAACTTCCAGAAGGAGCGTAAGCGCTCACGGCGCTTCACCTCTATTCCGCTGAAAACCGCCCTCAACGAGGTGCAGGTGGCGCGCTTCGCCGTCAACCAGTTCCGTTTCCCCGGTTTCGAGGTCAAAGGCTATCAGCGCCGCTACTACCCCTATGGCTCCGCCCTGACCCACGTCATCGGCTACGTCTCCAAGATCAACGATAAAGACGTCGAGCGACTGGATAAAGAGGGCAAACTGGCCAACTACGCCGCCACCCATGACATCGGCAAGCTGGGCATCGAGCGCTACTATGAGGATGTGCTGCATGGCAAGACCGGTTACGAAGAAGTCGAGGTCAATAACCGTGGCCGCGTGATCCGCCAACTACACGAACAGCCCCCGCAGGCGGGGAAAGACATCTACCTCACGCTGGATCTCAACCTCCAGCGCTACATCGAGCAGCTGCTGGTTGGCAGCCGCGCCGCGGTCGTGGTCAGCGATCCACGCACCGGCGGCATCCTGGCGCTGGTCTCTACCCCCAGCTATGATCCCAACCTGTTTGTCGATGGCATCTCAAGCAAGGACTACCGCGCCCTGCTCAACGACGCCAATCGGCCGCTGATCAATCGCGCGACCCAAGGGGTCTACCCACCCGCCTCGACGGTGAAGCCATATGTGGCGGTCTCGGCGATGAGCGCCGGGGTGATCTCACGCAACACCACCCTCTTCGATCCCGGTTGGTGGCAGCTACCGGGCTCCGAGAAACGCTTCCGCGACTGGAAGAAGTGGGGACACGGGCGGCTGAACATCACCAAGGCACTGGAGGAGTCGGCGGATACCTTCTTCTATCAGGTGGCCTATGACATGGGGATCGACCGCCTGAGCGAGTGGCTCAGCAAGTTCGGCTATGGCCAGTATACCGGCATTGACCTCTCCGAGGAGCGTTCCGGACTGATGCCGACCCGCGAATGGAAACTTAAACGTTACAAGAAACCCTGGTATCAGGGTGATACCATCCCGGTCGGTATCGGCCAGGGCTATTGGACCGCCACCCCGATCCAGATGGCGAAGGCGCTGAATATCCTGATCAACGACGGCAACGTCAAAGTGCCGCACCTGCTGTTGAGCACTCGCATCGACGGCCAGCTGGTACCATTCCGCCAGCAGGAGAGCCAGCAGATCGGCGACATTCACTCCGGTTTCTGGGAGATCGCGAAGGATGGCATGTTCGGCGTGGCTAACCGCCCCAACGGTACCGGTTACAAATACTTCAACGGCGCGCCCTATAAGATTGCCGCCAAGTCAGGTACCGCCCAGGTATTCGGCTACGAGACCTATAACGCGCACACCATCGCCGAACACCTGCGCGACCATAAGCTGATGACCGCCTTCGCCCCCTACGATAATCCGCAGGTCTCGGTGGCGATCATCCTGGAGAACGGCGGTGCCGGTCCGGCGGTCGGTACCATCATGCGCCAGATCCTGGACCACATCATGCTGGGCGATGACAATACCCAGCTTCCCAATGCTACCCCCGCGCCCCCTGGCGTGGAGGGTGACTGATAGGCATACGGATTCACCATGACAGAGAATCAACAAAAGCGCTCGATCTGGGCCAAGATGCACATCGATCTGCCCTTCCTGCTCTGCATCCTGGCGGTGCTGGTCTATAGCGCCATCGTGATGTGGAGCGCCAGCGGCCAAGACATGGGCATGATGGAGCGCAAGATCGGCCAAATCGTGATGGGGTTGGTGGTCATGCTGGTCATGGCGCAGATCCCGCCACGCGTCTATGAGCACTGGGCGCCCTACCTGTATATCTTCTGCGTCATCCTGTTGATCCTGGTGGATGCCTTCGGCCAGATCAGTAAGGGGGCGCAACGCTGGCTGGATCTTGGCTTCGTGCGCTTCCAGCCGTCGGAAATCGCCAAGATCGCCGTGCCATTGATGGTGGCCCGCTTCATCAACCGCGATGTCTGCCCCCCCTCGCTCAAGCATACCGGCATCGCCTTGATCCTGATCTTCCTGCCGACCCTACTGGTCGCCGCTCAGCCGGACCTGGGCACCTCGATCCTGGTTGCCGCCTCCGGGTTATTTATCCTGTTCCTCGCCGGCATGAGCTGGCGCCTGATCGGCTTGGCGGTGCTCTTGGTTGCCGCCTTCATCCCGGTGCTTTGGTTCTTCCTGATGCACGACTACCAGCGTGACCGCGTGATGATGCTGCTCGATCCAGAGAGCGACCCGCTGGGCGCGGGCTACCACATCATTCAATCCAAGATCGCCATCGGCTCCGGCGGATTGAGCGGCAAAGGCTGGCTGCACGGCACCCAGTCACAACTGGAGTTCCTACCGGAGCGCCACACCGACTTTATCTTCGCCGTATTGGCCGAGGAGCTGGGGCTATTCGGGGTACTGCTGTTGTTGGCGCTGTATCTGCTGATCATCATGCGCGGGCTGTATATCGCCGCCCGAGCGCAGACCACCTTCGGTCGGGTGATGGTTGGTGGTTTAATGTTGATTCTATTCGTTTATGTTTTCGTTAATATCGGGATGGTCAGTGGCATTTTACCCGTGGTTGGCGTACCTTTGCCCCTAGTCAGCTATGGTGGCTCGGCGTTGATCGTCCTGATGGCCGGGTTTGGTATCGTGATGTCGATCCATACCCATCGCAAAATGTTATCCAAAAATCTGTAGAGGTCGCGATGCGAATGGCGCACAAATCCTGGCTCAGCCTGAGCCTGGCCTGCCTGATCCTGGCGGGTTGTACCACCAACGACGACGGCGTGATCCAGGCGCCGCCGCAGCCGGCCTATAGCGGGCCCGTCGTCGAGATCCCCGGCGTCGAACCGCGCTATGAACCCTACATTCCCAGCGCCAACCAGGATTACAGCCGTAACGGCCAGCGTTATACCATCGTCAAGGATCCGAGCAACTTCTCGCAGATCGGCCTGGCGGCCAGCTACGGCGAGGAGAATCGCGGTAATGTCACCGCCAGTGGTGAACAGTTCAATCCCGATGCCATGACGGCGGCGCACCCGACTCTGCCGATCCCCAGCTATGTGCGCGTCACCAACCTGGCCAACGGCCGCCGTTTGGTGGTACGCATCAACGATCGCGGTCCCTATACCCCTGGGCGTATCATCGATCTGTCGACTGCCGCCGCGAATCGTCTGAATCTGACCCAGCATACCAAGGTGCGCATCGACTTTATCGATGTGGCGCCGGACGGCACCCTCTCTGGCCCGGGCACCATCGGTACCCGTGTCGCCAAACAGAGCTATGCCCTGCCGGCTCGCCCGCAGATCGACATGACGGCGTCCCAACCCGCCGCCGCCAGCCTGTCGGCCTCCTCGGCCATGCCTTCGCAAGCTCAAACAGCCTCCCCGGCGCAGGAGCAACCGGCGGTAAGCGCCATCGGTAATCCGACGCCAGCCACTCTCGCCCCCGGTCACGAAAACAGCAGCATGCCGCTCAGCGCCCCGGCCAGCCACAGCGGTGGCTTCCTCGGCGCCCCGCAGCCGCTACCGAGCGGCGTGTTAGAGGAGAGCGCCCCAGCGGCCCCAGCCACACCGGCAGCGGCCAGTACGCCATCGGCGACGAGCGGCGCCAGCGCGGCAGCGCCCGTTGCTCGCCACGCTGCCGCCAACGGCCATTACCTGGTGCAGGTCGGCGCGGTCAGTAGCAGCACGCGTGCCCAACAATGGCAGCAGCAGCTCAGCCAACGCTTCGCGGTGCCGGGCAAGGTCGAGGCCAAAGGTGCGATCTTCCGCGTCCAGTTGGGGCCCTTCGCCACCCACGGCGAGGCCAGCGCGCTGCAACAACGCCTATCCCGCGAAGCCGGTCAGCAATCCTTTATCACCAGCGCGCCTTAATCTGTGCGTGGCTCGCCCCTCGTCGAGCCACGCAATACTTATACACATATTGCTTGTGTAAAAAACCATTGCCACACTATGCGTTAACGTTCCATCTGCTATAGTGTGGCTCGTTTTTCACTCTTTAATTCACGGATGTTGTAGTCCCCATCATGAAACGCAAAGCTGCTTCCTTAACCCTGAAATACGTTGCCGCCGGCAGCCTGCTGGCCGTAGCCCTCACCGGCGCGGCGCGCGCCGACGACGTCAATCTGAAGACCATGATCCCGGGCGTGCCGCAGATCGATGCCGAAGCCTATATTCTGATCGACTACAACTCCGGCAAGGTCCTGGCCGAACATAACGCCGACGAGCGGCGTAACCCGGCCTCACTGACCAAGATGATGACCAGCTACGTCATCGGCCAGGCGATGCGCGCCGGCAAGTTCGGTGAAAATGATGTGGTCACCGTCGGTAAGGATGCCTGGGCGACGGGCAACCCGGTGTTCCAAGGCTCCTCACTGATGTTCCTGAAGCCGGGCGATCAGGTCTCCGTCGGTAATCTGATCCGCGGCATCAACCTGGTCTCCGGTAACGACGCCTGTGTCGCCATGGCCGACTACGTCGCCGGTAGCCAAGACGCCTTCGTCGGGTTGATGAACAACTACGTCAAGGCACTGGGGCTGCAAAACACCCACTTCGAGACGGTGCACGGCCTGGACGCGCCGGGTCAGTTCAGCTCCGCGCGTGACATGGCGCTGATCGGCCAAGCGTTGATCCGCGATGTGCCGCACGAATATGCCATCTATAAAGAAAAAGAGTTTACCTACAACAATATCCGTCAGATGAACCGTAACGGCCTGTTGTGGGATACCAGCATGAATGTGGACGGCATCAAGACCGGCCATACCGCCTCGGCGGGCTACAATCTGGTCGCCTCGGCGACGGAAGGCAACATGCGCCTGATCTCGGCGGTGATGGGTGGACGGACCTTTAAGGGCCGCGAGACCGAAAGCAAGAAGCTGCTCACCTGGGGCTTCCGCTTCTTCGAAACCGTCTCGCCGCTGAAGGCTGGACGTGAATTCGCCTCCGAGCCGGTCTGGTTCGGCGATACCGATCGCGCCCAGTTGGGGGTGGATAAAGACGTCTACCTGACCATCCCGCGTGGCCGGATGAAAGATCTCAAGGCCAGTTATGTGCTGAACAGCAATGAACTGGACGCCCCGCTGGCTAAAGATCAGGTGGTCGGCACCATCAACTTCCAGCTGGATGGCAAGACCATCGAACAGCGCCCCCTGGTGGTGCTGAACGAGGTGCAAGAGGGCGGTTTCTTCAGCCGCATGATCGATCATATCAAGCTGCTGTTCCATCGCTGGTTTGGTTGATTTTTGTGCGCCAGGCTTGAAAATGGCGCCCACATCCCCACATACTGTATAAGTCAGACTCCCGCTACGGCGGGAGTTATCATTGGTAGAAAGTGCAATACGCTGGAGCTTAGATGAAAACCAAACTGAATGAACTGCTCGAATTCCCGTGCGAGTTTACCTATAAAGTCATGGGGCTGGCACAGCCTGAGCTGGTCGATCAGGTTGTTGAAGTGGTACAGCGCCATGCACCGGGCGACTACACCCCGCAGGTGAAGCCGAGCAGCAAGGGCAACTACCACTCGGTCTCCATTACCATCAATGCGACCCACGTCGAACAGGTCGAGACGCTGTACGAAGAGCTGGGTAATATCGAAATCGTCCGCATGGTTCTGTAATTACAGTTATTTAACCAAAATACAGCATTTGTCGCGGCCCGGTACGGCATCATCGCCTTACCGGGCCGTGCTTTTTTCCCCTATGGCACTGGTGAGTCAGGGCGACACTCGGTATAATGGCCTTACCAATTTTTTAACCTGAAGATGACGCCATTGCAACAAGAGACTCTCATACTGCGTCAACTGGGGTTGCAGCCCTATGCGCCGGTATCCCAGGCGATGCATACCTTCACCGATCGCCGTAGCACCGAGACCCCGGATGAGCTGTGGTTGGTCGAGCATCCTGCCGTGTTTACCCAAGGGCAGGCCGGTAAGGCCGAACACCTGCTCAATCCCGGCGATATCCCGGTGATCCAAAGCGATCGCGGCGGCCAGGTCACCTACCATGGGCCCGGCCAGCTGGTGATGTATGTCCTGCTCGATCTACGCCGTCATCATTGCGGCGTGCGTGAACTGGTCACGGCACTGGAGGAGAGCGTGGTGCGTACCCTGGACGAGTTAGCGATTCACGCCTACCCACGTCCCGATGCGCCCGGCGTCTATGTCGATGGTAAGAAGATCTGCTCCCTCGGCCTGCGCATTCGTAAGGGGTGTTCCTTTCATGGCTTAGCGCTGAACATCGCCATGGATCTCGCGCCCTTCCAACGTATCAACCCCTGTGGTTATGCTGGCTTGCAGATGACCCAGGTCAGTGACCTGAAGGCCGGCGCCACCCTGGCGCAGATCCAACCCCGCCTGGTACACCATTTTACCCAACTGCTCGGCTATCATCGGCTCGAGCACAGCCAGTGGAATCCGCAAGATTATGAGTAAACCAATTCAGATGGAACGCGGCATCAAATACCGCGACGCCGACAAGATGGCGCTGATCCCGGTGAAATCCGTCGCCGTTGAGCGCGAGCAACTCCTGCGTAAACCGGAATGGATGAAGATCAAGTTACCGGCCGATTCCAGCCGTATCCAGGGCATTAAGGCGGCGATGCGTAAGAATGGCCTGCACTCGGTGTGTGAGGAGGCCTCTTGCCCCAACCTGGCCGAGTGTTTTAACCACGGTACCGCCACCTTCATGATCCTCGGCGCCATCTGCACTCGCCGTTGCCCATTCTGCGACGTGGCGCATGGCCGCCCGCTGGCACCGGATGCGAACGAGCCGGAGAAACTGGCCCAGACCATCGCCGACATGGGGCTACGCTACGTGGTGATCACCTCCGTCGACCGCGACGATCTGCGTGACGGCGGTGCGCAGCACTTCGCCGATTGCATCCGTGCGATCCGCGCCAAGAGCCCGCAGATCCGCATCGAAACCTTGGTGCCGGACTTCCGTGGCCGAATGGATCGCGCCCTGGAGATCCTCAGCGATAATCCACCGGACGTGTTTAACCACAACCTGGAAAATATTCCACGCCTCTATCGTCAGGTACGTCCCGGCGCCAACTACGAGTGGTCGCTGCGTCTGCTGCAACAGTTTAAGCAGCAGCATCCCGACATCCCGACCAAGTCCGGCCTGATGGTGGGCCTGGGTGAAACCAACCAGGAGATCATCGCGGTGATGCGCGATCTGCGCGCGCACGGGGTGACCATGTTAACCCTGGGGCAATACCTGCAACCCAGCCGCCATCACCTGCCGGTGCAGCGTTACGTCAGTCCAGATGAGTTCGCCGAGATGAAAGAGGCCGCGTTGGCGATGGGCTTCACCCACGCCGCCTGTGGTCCCTTCGTACGCTCCTCCTACCACGCCGATCTTCAGGCGCAGGGCATCGAGGTTAAGTAAGCGTATCCGGCCCGCTGGCGGCGGCAAGGCACAAAAAACGCCCCAGGCGGATCGCTCTGCCTGGGGCGTCGTGTCGCCAGCGCTGGCGCGCAGGGTGTCTCCGCCCTTACCTCGCCGCGCTCAAATACGCCATGATTGAGACGGTACGCAAGCCACCCGCTCAACGACTGCATCAATAATGACAAAGGGCTGACGCCGTCAGCCCTTTGTCTTGTCTAGGTTATCGTCTAGACAAAACTGGTTACAACTTTGGGATGTTCCTTCTTCCCCGCGCCCGTCGCTCCGACGCCGGCCCTGCGGATTACTCTTTGTGCTCGACCCGCGGCGTCGCCTCGTCGTTATTGTTTTTCTTGGCCGCCGGCGTCTCGTCGTTCATCGCCTTCTTAAATCCCTTCAGTGCCGCGCCAAGATCGGAGCCTAGCGTGCGCAGCTTGTTGGTCCCAAACAGTAAAACGATCAGCACGGCAATAACCAGAAGCTTGGTAATACTAATACCTTCCATAAATACCTTCTTATGTTGTATACAGCACCGCTCAGGCGGCTGAAGAAACATCACCACAGTAAACCTGAGTTATTAACCGTAAAAATGGCTAACGGCGCAAAGCCAAGATGTAACAGAGTTAAACGGCCTAGGTCGCTAAGAATACGCCACGCCAGAGTGGCGCGACGCGAAGGACACCGAGCGCGGATGCGCCTCGGTGGGTAGAGAGGATCAAGAGTGGTTGCTATCCTGGTAATGCAGGCTCGCCAGATAGGCGTTAAAGGCCGCCGCATCCTGTGCCAGCGCCTCAATATGGCAGCCGACGATTTTAAACTGACGCAGCAAGCTATTATTCTCCGGCAACGAACCGAGGTCGACTAACTTACGGGTAAGCAGTTCATTCTGTTGCAACAACGCCGCCTCGCGCTGACGTGCCTGCGCCAACTGCATGCGCATGCCCTCACACTCCTGTTGCCAAACCTGGCGCTGCTGCTCAAAACTCACCTTCAGATCATCCAGCGCCGCCAATGAATTCCGCAGTTGTACTTCCAAGTCAGACATGACACCTTCCCCCGGACGGCGCGCACCGTCACCTCACCACGCCAATACGCTTCTCGCCTACGTCCGCCATCATAGTGAGCTTGGTGAATAAATGCGACCCTTTGCCGGAAGATCCTGCGGGAATTCAGCGAAAATCCGAATTCTCTCGCGATGTATTAGGGGAGCGGATGGCCCGCCGCCCGATAAATCTGATACCAGCTTTCCCGGCTTAAGTTCAGCGCGCATGCCTGACTGATCTGCGCCAGACGCGTCGGATTCATGCTCCCGGCGATGACCTGCATCTGCGCCGGGTGGCGTAGGATCCACGCCGTCGCCAACGTCGTCTTACTAACATTGAGTTCGGCGGCGAGGGTCGCCAGGGTCTGGTTGAGATCGGCAAAGTCGGGATGGTCGAGGAATACCCCGCTGAACATACCGAACTGGAACGGTGACCAAACCTGGAGGGTGATGTCGTGTAGGCGGCAGTAGTGCAGCACATCGCCACTACGATCGATGGCCGCCTCGCTCTCGACATTCACATTGATGCCGCTGCGCACCATGCCAGCGTGCGCGATGCCGAACTGCATCTGATTAACCCGTAGTGGCTGCGGCAGAAACTTCTGCAATAACGCGATCTGTAGCGGCCCATAGTTGGAGACGCCAAAGGCGCGCACCTTCCCCTGTTCCACCAGCCGGGAAAACGCCTCGGCCACCTCTTGCGGCTCGATCAGGGTGTCGGGACGATGCAACAACAGCATATCCAGATAGCCACACTGCAAACGCTGGAGGATACCATCGACCGACGCCAGGATATGGCGATAGGAGGAGTCATAAAATCCGCTACGGATGCCGCATTTGGATTGGATAAACATCGCCTCACGGCGCGCGCCTTGTGGGCGGGCGGCTTGGGCAAAGCGACGTTCACACTCCCCCGCCCCATAAATATCCGCATGGTCGAAGGCAGTAATCCCCAGCGCCAACGCATGATCGATCAGGTTAGCGGCCTGGCCGTCATCCAACTCCGCCAAACGCATGCAACCCAATGCAATGGCGGATACCTGAGGGCCGGCGGCACCCAATGTCAGTTGTTTCATCATTCACTCCTGTCTCTGCGGGGCGACGCCCGATGGCTGGGGAACGCGATGCAACGCGTAATAAGTGACCACTATGCCACAGTGACGGAAAGTCTGCCGATGGGGAGGTAACATTTATCGCGCAATCTGTAACAGATATATACGTTTACCTTTATGACAATTTACAAAAAAGATCATACATTTTTATCCCGTCGTCACGCGGCAGAGTGCGGCGTGGCGATCTGGGCAGACGTCAGCATGATGCTGGCGTGTCATCATCGGCCGAACAACCTGCCGGCCGCCACGGGAGGATCACCCCATCATGTACGGGATCTCAGATAAACAACGCGGGCTGGCACTGCTGGCACTCCTCATCACCCTCAATCTCGCCGCCTGGTTATGGGCCTTCATCGCCTTTCGCCAACACGCAGTAATGATGAGTGCGGCGCTACTGGCCTATGGCTTCGGCCTCCGCCACGCGGTCGATGCCGACCACATCGCCGCCATCGATGCGGTGACGCGCAAGCTGATGCAGCAGGGAAAGCGCCCGTTGGGCGTCGGTGCCTTCTTCTCACTCGGCCACTCCACCATCGTGGTGCTCGCCTGTCTGGCCATCGTACTCACCTCGCTCGCCTTCCGTGACCGTATCGACAGCCTACACCAGTACGGTGGGTTGATCGGTACCGCCGTCTCGGCCCTATTCCTGTTGGCGATGGCGCTGCTGAATCTGCAAATCCTCTTCGGCGTCTGGCGCCAATTCCGCCGCCTCACTCGCGCCAATGGGCAAGGCGGCGAGTTCGTGGCTGACCAGGCGCTGCCCGGCGGAGTGATGACGCGCCTGTTTCAACGCACCTTTCGCCTGGTAACCCAGAGTTGGCAGATGTACCTGGTCGGTTTTCTCTTCGGGCTGGGCTTCGATACCGCCACCGAAGTCGGCCTACTGGGGATTTCCTCCTCCGCCGCCACGCACGGCCTCTCACTCTGGTCGCTGATGGTCTTTCCGGCGCTGTTCACCGCGGGCATGGCGCTGATTGACTCACTGGATAACTTCGTCATGGTCGGCGCCTATGGCTGGGCCTTCTCCCACCCCATCCGTAAGCTGTACTACAACATGACCATCACCGCCGCCTCGGTAGGCGTAGCGCTGGTGATCGGCGGCTTGGAGGCGCTGGGGCTGCTCGCCGACAGCCTGCAACTTCAGGGGGGATTCTGGCAGTGGATCGGCCGACTCAACGATCAGATGGGGAACGTCGGTTTCTGGGTCATCGGCGGCTTCGTTCTGTTTTGGCTACTGTCGCTACTCAACTACCGCTGGCGCGGCTACGACCGCATCGCAACCGCGAGCGTCGAGTAAAGTTACAATTACTGTCGTGATCTGCCTCGCTATTAACGCTATGATCCTGCGCCGAACCGCCGCGCCTTAGCGCCGGCGGCCGGACACAGGGAGAAGCGGTCGCCCCGGCGACCCGTGCGAGACACAGCCTCATGACACACACCACGCAACGTATCTATGTTATCGGCATCGGCCTGCTGCTGTTAATGGTAGCGGGCTGCTCCAGCCGTCATCACCGCCCGGCGGCCAGCTACAACCCAAACGCCTATGATGGCTTGATCCAGACGGCGGCGACGCAATACCACCTCGATCCCAAGCTAATCAAGGCAATCATTCAGGTGGAGTCCTCCTATAATCCCAACGCCGTCAGCCCCTCCAACGCCATCGGATTGATGCAACTGAAGGCCGACGGGGCCGGTTGCGATGCCTACCGCTACCAGGGTAAGCGCGGCTGTCCCGACAGTGATGACCTGTTCGATCCCGCCACCAATATTCGGCTCGGCGCCGCCTATCTCGGGGCCCTGCAAAATCAACAGCTGTACTGGATCAACGATCCCCTCACTCGCCGCTACGCCACCGAGGTCGCCTATGCCAACGGTGCCGGCGCATTGCTGCGGACCTTCTCCGCGAACCGCCAAACGGCCATCGCCATGATTAACCGCCTCAGCCCGGCCGCCTTTCACTGGCACGTACGCCAGCATCATCCGGCCGCCCAGGCGCCGCGTTACATGCAGAAGGTGGAAACGGCTTACCGCAATCTCTAATCCCCGGCGCTGACGCGCAAAAGGCGCGTCGCTGCCCGACGAGATAACGCCTCATCCCATGCATGACGACTCAATGGCGTCTTTGCCGCCCCCCACGCGCCTACTCCGCCCCGTCGGGCTCGACGCGGCACAGCGGCACGTTTTCGCGGCAATAGGGGCACCAGGTATGACAGCGGCTTAACACGCTATGCAGCCGGACGCGGATGCGGCGCCCACAACGGGCGCAGGCGGTGTAACGCAATGCCAGCAGCCCGTGCACCGCACTTTCAGCCTCATCGGCCTCGCGACTCCCGCGCCGCTCACCGCTGGCGCCAGATCGGGGGATAACCTCCGCTGTACCCTGCATAGCTCGCTCGACGACGGTTAGCCGCGACACAGACGCAGACGCTTCTTATCCACCTTACCGGAGCAGGTGCGCGGAAACTCGCTGACAAACTCCAATAGGGTCGGCACCTTGAAGGCGGCCAGATGGGCCGCGCAGTGCTCGATCAGCGTCTGCGCCGCCACCTCGGTGCCCGGCGTGAGCTGGACGATGGCCTTCACCGCCTGATCGCGTAGCGCATCCTCGACGCCGATCACCGCCGCCTCGCACACCGCCGGATGACGCTCCAGTACCCGCTCTACCTCGCTGGAGGCGACATTCTCGCCCGAGCGCTTGATCAGATTCACCGCCCGATCGACGAAGTAGAACCAGCCCTCCTCATCGTAGTAACCGGTATCCCCGGTGTGCAACCACCCATCCTCGCGCAACAGACGGGCAGTCGCCTGCGGATCATCATAATAGCCCTTGAACAGGGTGCGGCCAGGGATGCCGCGCAGGCAGATCTCGCCGATCTGATTCGGCGGCAACGGCTCTCCCCGCGCATCGACGATACGCGCCTGATACCCCATGCCCGGCCGCCCGATCGATGGGTAGCGCCGCTCACGGCCCGGTGTATCGCCGATGGCCCCGACCACCGTCTCGGTCATGCCGTACGAGTTAAATAATTGCACCCCGAAACGCCGCTCAAAGTCGCGCTTCTCCGTCAAGCTGATGTTGAGGTAGAAGAACAGATCGCGCAGGCAGTGGTGACGCTCCCAGGCGCGTACCGGCTGCAACATTAAGGTCCGAACGATCAACGGAATGGCGTGACTGACGGTGGCGCGATGCAGGCAGATCTGCCGCCAGAAGCGACGGGCGCTGTACTTCTCCAACAGGATTAAGGTGCCGCCGGTCATCAGCATCGGCATCGCCGCGCTGCATTGAAAATCGATGTGGAAATTGGGCATGCAACTCAGATAACGATCGCGCGCCGTCATCTGCCCCTGCCAGGCGGTGTAGTGGCCGCCGAACAGTAGGTTGGCGTGGGTCAGTTCGACCCCCTTCGGCGCCGAGGTGGTTCCCGAGGTAAACAGGATCTCGGCCACATCATCGCCGCCGATCGTCACCGTGTGACGCAACGTGTCCGGCTGGGCATTGCGCGCGGCGTTAAACGACTCCGCCGTGTTCTGCGCGGCCCCCCAACTCAATATATGGCGCAGCATAGGGCGAAAACGACGATACAGCGGTAAAAACTCCGCCTGGCAGACCAGCAGGGAGACGCCACAACGTCGCACCAGATACTCGCACTCCTCGGCGGTATAACCGGTATTGATCGGCACGGCGATGGCCCCGATGTAGGCCAGCCCGAACCAACAGAACAGAAACTCCGGGCAGTTGCGCATCTGCAGCCCCACCCGATCGCCCTTCTCGACGCCCCGCGCCAAGAATAGGTTGGCCGTCTTGACAATCTCCACCTGCATCTGGCGGTAACTGTACTCTTGCGTCGCCCCGTCGCGATCCTCATACACCAAGGCGCATGCCTCTCCCTGTTCGCGCGCGCGCGCCTGCCACACATCCCGCAGGGTGGCGTTCCCGATCATATCCATAGTCCCTCTCGCTACCGTCATCGCCGACAGGCTATCCCCTGCAATCCACGCACCAGATCCTGCTAGCGAATATAATGCCATATGGTTTATTTATTTCTGACATTAATGATTTTTCCTACCGATAAAATTATAAACTTTGGCGTTAATCACACTCGCAAAATAAATAGCCGAGCGATGGTCAGTGGCGCGCGAATAAATACAACAGATGCTCAAAATAATTAAACAAACCAGAAACCAGAAAATAACACCCTTTATCGATCATGCATCGACCTATCCGAGTAGGGACAAGGAGATCAAATGGATAGCATCAACATCAAGGGGTGTGGCGCATGCAAGCCTCGCCGTTAGCGTAGCATCTCTCGCCTTTCCGACGGATAACAGCGCCGCGGGAAATCGCTGGCCAGCGATATTTCCCACGTGACACGTGGATAAGGCGAAATAAGAAGGGGAAGTTCGGCGGATCGTAAAAAATTTATTAATCGTTAAATATTTTTTTAATTAAGGCATGGAGACGGCGATGTTACGGATGCCTCACTCGCCGCCTGGCGACGTATCACGCCCATGTCGGGCGCCGATATGCGACGCCCCGCCGCGCTAGGCTATCCCGCCGCACTGGGCGGCGGGATGTGGCCGGGATTAACGCCCCTTCCAGACCGGTGCGCGTTTTTCGGCGAAGGCCTGCGGCCCTTCCAGCGCATCCTCGGAGTGCAATACCGCCGGGTAATGCTTCAACACGCCGCTACGCGTCAGACGGTAGCCCTCTTCCACCGACAGCTCGGCGGTGGCACGGAAGATCTCCTTCAACGCCGCCAATGCCAACGGTGCGCTCTCAGCCACCTGCTGCGCCAACTCGCGCGCCGTCGCCAACAGTTGATCGCTAGGCACCACCTGATTCACGATCCCCCAACGCAGCGCCTCTTCGGCCTCCATACGGCGCCCGGTCATCATCAGCTCACAGGCGATCGCCGGCGGGAGACACTTCGGCAGGCGTAGCATGCCGCCGCTATCCGGTACGATGCCCAGCTTGGCTTCCGGCAGGGCGAAACAGGCGTTTTCGGCGCAGACGATCATATCGGCCGCCAACGCCAGCTCAAAACCGCCGCCGAAGGCATAGCCGTTCACCGCCGCGATCACCGGCTTATCCAGATCGAACAGCTCCGTCAGGCCGGCGAAACCGCCCGGGCCAAAGTCAGCGTCTGGCGCCTCACCCTCGGCTGCCGCCTTCAAATCCCAACCGGCGGAGAAGAAACGCTCGCCAGCCCCGGTGATGATGGCGACCCGCAGCGTCGGATCGTCACGAAAGGCGATAAACGCCTCGCCCATCGCCAGGCTGGTCTTGGCGTCGATGGCGTTGGCCTTGGGGCGGTTTAGCGTAATTTCCAGAATTGCGCCGTTGCGTTCTATCTGTAATGACTCGCTCATCCTCATTCTCCATTCCGATTTTAACAGGGTTATCGCACCGGCTCTCTGCCCTGGAGTCGAGGCGGGAGATCGTCTCCCGCGACACGCGACTCCGATGCGGCCTAACATAAACTTTTCTTAATCACCTTGCCCGAACAGCTGCGCGGTAGGCTGTCGCGGATCTCCAAGAAGGAGGGCACCTTAAACTTGGCCATGCGCGTCTCGCAGAAGGCGAAGAACGCCTCTTCGCTCAGCGTCTCGCCGGGGTTGAGTACGACCACCGCCTTGATCGCCTCGTCGCGCAGTGAGTCTTTCAACCCGACCACCGCCACATCCATGATCTTGGGATGGGTCGCCAGGATGTTCTCGATCTCCACACAGGACACGTTCTCGCCACAGCGTTTGATCATGTTGCAGCTGCGATCCACGAAGTAGAAAAAACCCTCGTCGTCGCAGTAGGCGTAGTCGCCGGTGCGTAGCCAGCCATCGGCGTGCAGCACCCGCGCCGTCTCCTGCGGCAGGCCGTAGTACTCCTTAAACAAGGTCTTGCCAGGAATACCCCGGACCCATAGCTCGCCGGTCTCGCCGACGCCTAACGCCTGGCCTTCCGGCGCGCGGATCGCCGCCTCGTAGCCCATTCCGACCCGTCCGATGGAGGGCCAGCGCCGCTTGTCGCCGGGGCGATCACCGATCAGGCCGACGATCGTTTCCGTCATGCCATAGGAGGTCAACAGCCGCACGCCAAAGCGTTGCACGAAGGCCTCCATCTCCTGGTTAGAGAGGTTGAGGTAGAACAGCACCTCTCGCAGGCAGTGATTACGCTCCCAGGGCATCACGGGCTGCATCATCAATGTCTTGATCATCAGCGGAATACATTCGGTCAACGTCGCACGATACTTACAGACCTGCCCCCAGAAGGCGCGCGCACTGTACTTCTCCAGCAACACCAACGTTGCCCCGGCGCTGAAGGTCGCCATCGCCACGGTACATTGGCAATCGATGTGGTAGGCGGGCATCGCCGTCAGGTAAACGTCATCGGCGCGTAACGCGCACTGCCAGGCGGTGTAGTAACCGGCAAACAGCAGATTGTAGTGGGTTATCACCACCCCTTTCGGTGCCGACGTGGTACCGGAGGTAAACAGGATCTCCGCGGTATCCAGCGCGTTGAGCGCCGGGGCATGCAGTAGCTGGGGCGGCTGTTGCGCTAACAGCCTCGGGAAATCCCAGCGCCCATCGGCGGGCAGAGTCGCGCGGTCGCCGTCGATCAGCAGGATCGTCTGCAAGGGGGAGTCTGCCTCCTGACGCAAGCGCGCATAGACGGGATAGGCGGCCTGGCTGGTCACCACCAGCCGGGCATCACACTGGGCGATGATAAAGGCGCACTCATCATGTAGCAGATTGGCGTTGATCGGTACCGCCACCGCGCCGATCTTCGCCAGGCCAAACCAGCAGAAGATAAACTCGGCGCAGTTATTCAGATGTAACGCCACCCGCTGACCCGGCTCGACGCCCAGGGTGAGAAACAGGTTGGCCGTGCGGTTGATCTCATCGTTCAGCCGCGCATAGCTGTAACTGCGCGCCTCGCCGCGTAGATCTTCGACGATCAGCGCGATCTTCTGCCCATGCATCTGCGCCAGATCATCCCACGCCTGACGCAGATTTCGTTCCCCTATCATGTCCATACACTACCGCCCTTGCCCGTCACCCGCCGCCGCCCGCTTACCGCAGGCGACGACGCTCACGGCTTATCTTACTTGCTGGTCTTGGCCAGTCCCTTCTCGACCAGCGCGTCGATCGCCGCCTGGTCATAGCCGATGCTGTTCAGGATCGCCGCGGTATCCATGCCGTGATTCGGCATGCCGCGCCAGATCTGGCCGGGGTTGTTCTTGAACTTCGGCATCACGTTCGGTCCCTTGCAGGTATGACCGTCGATGGCCTGCCAGGTGGTGATGGATTCGCGCGCTACGTACTGCGGGTTACTCTCCAACTCATCCACGTTCAGCACCTTAGCGCAGGCGATCTTCAACTCGGCGAAGCGTGCTTGCACCTCGGCGATGGTGTGCTGCGCCAGCCAGGCGTCCAGCTTCTCTTCCACCAGCTCGCCATGCGGGCATTCGATGCGGTGGATCAACTGGGTACCCTCCGGGATCTCAGGGGTATCCAGCAGATGAGCCAGGCCGATGTCGCCAAACAGCTCGCGGATCTGGTTGATACCCACCAGCTCCATCACGATGTAGCCATCGCTACAACGATAGAGACCGCAACCGGCGTAGTAGGGATCTTTGCCCTTGGTCATCCGCGGGCACATCTCGCCACCGTTGAAGTAGTCCATCATGAAGTACTGGCCCATGCGCAGCATCACTTCATACATCGCCACGTCGATGCTTTCGCCGACGCCGGTCTGCTGTGCCTTGTACAGGGCGGCCAGGGCGGCGGTGGTCACCGTCATACCGGAGAAATAGTCGGCGGTATACGGGAAGGCGGGCATCGGCTGATCCTTATCGCCGTTCTGGATCAGATAACCGCTGAAGGCCTGGGCGATGGTGTTATAGGCGGCCAGGTTGGTGTACTCCGGCGAGCCATACTGGCCAAAGCCGGACAGGTGAGCGATCACCAGTTTCTTGTTACGTTCCCACAGCACCTCGTCGGTGATGCCGCGGCGGGCGAAGGCCGGGCCCTTGCTGGCCTCGATGAAGATATCGGTGGTCTCCATCAGGCGCAGGAAGGCTTCACGCCCCTCGTCCTTGAAAATGTTCAGCGACAGCGCATGCAGGTTGCGGCGCGACAGCTGCGGATAGTTGGGTTGTACTCGGATGGTGTCGGCGTAGGCGACGTTCTCGATCCAAATGACTTCCGCCCCCCACTCGGCAAACATTTGCCCGGCAAAGGGACCGGCGATCTCGATGCCGGAAAATACGACGCGTAGGCCAGAAAGCGGACCAAATTTGGGCATGGACAGACAGTCAGACATAGCATGATCCTTCTTTTGCAAAATCAGCGGGCCCGAGGGCGGAGCCTCCGCTCCGGGCATCATGGCGGAGAGACGGCCGCCGTGGCGGCCGTCGTTGGCGTTTAGCGATACTGTTTCAGTACCGCGCGCCCCAGAGTCAGGATCTGCATCTCATCGGAGCCGCCAGAGACGCGGTCCACACGCAGATCGCGCCAGAAGCGGGTGATGCGGTGATCGCCGGCGATCCCTACCCCACCCAGGACTTGCATCGCGCTATCCACGACTTCGAAGGACGCATTGGCGCAAAAGTACTTACACATCGCCGCATCGCCGGACGTCATCAGGCCGTTGTCGCTCTTCCATGCCGCTTCCAACAGCATGTTTTTCATCGAGTTCAACTTGATGGCCATGTGGGCGAACTTCTCTTGGATCAGCTGGAAGCGGCCGATGGTTTCACCGAACTGCACACGCTGGTTGGCGTAGCGGGCCGCATCTTCGAAGGCGCACATCGCGGTGCCGTAGTTCGTCAGGGCAACCAGGAAGCGCTCGTGGTCAAACTCCTCCTTCACGCGGTTAAAACCGTTGCCTTCGCTGCCGAACAGATCCTTCTCTTCCAGCTCGACGTTGTCGAACACCACTTCGCAGCAGCTGTCCATACGCAGACCCAGCTTCTCCAGCTTGTTGACCTTGATGCCCGGCAGGCTCATGTCGACAAACCACTCGGAATAGATGGCCTTATCCGGTGACGCGCCATCGCGTGCCATCACCACCAGGTAGGGGGTGTAGGCGCTACTGGTGATGAAGCACTTGCTACCGTTGAGGTAGACCTTGCCGTTCTTACGGGTGTAGGTGGTTTGCAGGCTACCCACGTCGGACCCCGCACCCGGCTCGGTGATCGCCGAGTTCCACATCTGCTTACCGGTACCGCGGAAGGCCATGATGCGGTCGATCTGCTCCGGAGTCCCTTCACGCAGTACGGTGTTGAAGCCGCCCGGCAGTTGATACAGCACATAGGTCGGCGCGCCCAGACGTCCCAGTTCCATCCAGACCGCGGCCAGGGTCACGAAGCCGGCGTCCAAGCCGCCCTGATCTTCCGGCAGCAGCAGTGAGTCGATGCCCATATCCGCCAAAGCCTTGACGAAACGTTCGGGATACTCGCTGTTGCGATCGCACTCGGCGAAGTAGGCTTCCCAGTTTTCCTGCGCCATCAAATCGCGAATCCCGGCAACGAACAGTTCCTGTTCGTCAGTCAGTGTAAAATCCATGTGTCAGACCTCTTGGTTGGCAGTTAACGGTTTAATATTTCCAGTACGTGGACTTGGCATCTTTCAAGAAAGATATTGTTATCAATATATTGACAAAGAACAGTGGGCAACCGCCGGCGATAATCGCCGTCTGAATCGGCTTCAGTCCGCCCAGTGCCAGCAGGATGATGCCGATGATGCCGACCAGCACCGACCAGCCCACGCGTACCCAAATCGGGGGTTCTTGATAGCCACTGGCCTCTTTACAGGTCGACATAGCCAGGGTGTAGGAGCAGGCGTTGATCAGCGTTACGGTGGCGATGAAGCAGAGAATGAAGAACGCCCACATCGTCGCCGTACTCATCGGCAGCGCGGCCCAGGTCTCGATGATGGCGCGTGCCACCCCGTGCGACTCGATGGTCTTCGGCAGATCGATCACGCTGTTGTTCATCAGCGACAGGGTGTTACTCCCCAGGATGGTCCACAGCAACCAGGTGGAGGCGGTCAGGCCACCGACCATCCCCAGGCACAGCTGGCGCACGGTACGTCCCTTGGAGATACGAGCCAGGAAGATACACATCTGAATGCCGTAGACGATCCACCATGCCCAGTAGAACACGGTCCAGGCCTGCGGGAAGCCGCTCTTACCGACCGCGTCGGTGTAGAACAGCATGCGGCCGACGTTCATCAGCAGCACCCCGATAGAATCGGTGAAGTAGTTCACGGTGAAGCTGGTCGCACCGATGATCAACACCCACGCCAGGATGATGATGCTCAGGTAGTTACGCACATCACTGGCGACCTTGACCCCCTTCTGCAGACCGAAGGCGACGCACACGGCGTTAAACACGATCCAGCAGCAGATGATCAACGCATCCAGTTCCAGCGTATGCGGCACACCGAACAGATACTGGATACACTCGGTCACCAACGGCGTCGCCAGACCCAGACTGGTCCCCATCGCCAGGATCAGCGCCACCAGGTACAGGTTATCCACCACGACGCCGAACAGGCCGTTACAACGCTTCTCTCCCATCAGGGCGACCAGGGTGCCGCTGGGGCGTACCACACTGATCTTACGGACAAACAAGAAGTAACCGAAGGCCACCGCCAGGAAGCTGTAGGTCGCCCATGGCAACGGTCCCCAGTGGAACAGGCTATAGGCCAAGCCCATCTCTTTAGCGGCGTTGGAGAACGGCGTCAGGCCGAAGGGCGGCGTGGCGACGTAGTAATAGATCTCGATGGAGCCCCAGAACAATACCGCCGCCGATGTACAGGAGGCGAACATCATGAAGATCCAGCTGACGGTGCTGAACTCCGGCGCCTCATCCCCCAGGCGACGCTGGGCAAAGGGCCCAAAGATCAGCCAAAACCATCCCCCCAACATCACCACCATGTACCATTCGAATGCCCAACCCCATGTGTAGGTGATGTAATTAAATACCGAGTTAATCACCGCATTGGAGGCATCCAGGTCACGGATAGTGAGATAACAAAGTAACGCGACAATAATCAGTGAAGGGAAAAAGACTTTCGGCTCTATCCCTGTTTTCCGTTTGCTATTTTCTGTCTGCATTTGCGTTTCTTCCCCTCATAGCAAGGCCTGGCCCGCCATGACCACGTTAAGTGTAAAGGTTCTGAATAAGCCACGTTAGCGCAGATATAACTCGGCGTAGCGCGACATGAGTCTCTCTATTATTTGAGATAAAAAAGCAATTGATTACCAAATTACCAATATTACATTTCTCAACGCAGCTTATCCTGCGCGGTAAGCGAGAGCGAATGATTAATGTGTGATTATAATGAAATTGGACCGTTCAATAATCTGTGATCTTAATCAAATTATTTCTCTGGTTGCTCGCCACGCCTGATGTTCACCACAGAATAGAGCGAGTTAATGACTAAAATAACTTAATTAAAAACAACTAGTTACGTGAAAATCGGAGGTGATGAACGTAATGCAAACGCAATGTAACACCTTCAATATTGGTGATCTAGGTATTATTTTGGCATTTTGAATCATGGTATTTCTATTGGCGTCAGAATGATTTCAGCACCAGGATACGCGATGAAGGAATATTAAATTACACCGACTCTATTTGCCGCCGATTTATTTATAGAACAGGTTAAAGGTATTTAACAAGCCTATTACCAAAATATAATTTAATTTTTCTTCCCGGTCTGCTGCCTGATTCTGGACAGTAGCGTCGTACCCCAATTTATATTGCCTAGCGGAGAAGTGATGAAAATTATCGCATGTTATAAACTCATCCCCGAAGAGCAGGATATCACGGTAAACAGTGATGGCTCCCTGAACCTCAGTAAGGCGGATGCCAAAATCAGTCAGTTCGATCTTAATGCGATTGAAGCGGCCAACGCCTTAAAACAGCAGAATAGCGATATTCATATCGTCGCCATGAGCGTCGGCGGCGACGCCCTGAACAACGCCAAGGCACGTAAAGATGTGCTGTCACGCGGCCCGGACGAGCTGATTGCCGTGACGGAAGCCGGCCTAGAGAAAAGCCTACCGCATCAGACCGCCAGCCTGCTGGCCGCGGCGGCACGTAAGAGCGGCTTCGACCTGATCCTGTGCGGCGACGGTTCCGCCGACCTCTACGCCCAGCAGGTCGGTCTGCTGTTAGGCGACGCACTCGGCGTACCGGCGATCAATGGCGTCAGCCGGATTCTGGCGCTCGGCACCGATCACATCGAGGTAGAGCGCACCCTGGAAGATGAGATCGAAACCCTCACCCTGCCGTTGCCGGCCGTCATCGCCGTCTCGACCGACATCAACGCGCCGCAGATCCCGTCGATGAAAGCCATCCTCGGCGCCGCCAAGAAGCCAGCGCAGACCTGGGCATGCGCCGATCTCGACGCGGGCGATGTGCAATCCTACACCACCCTGCTCAGCGTCCAGGCGCCGCAGCAGAAGGCGCGTGCGCGGGTGATCATCGAAGGGGACGGCGAAGAACAGATCGCCGAGTTTGCAGAACAGTTGCGCAAAATCGTGCGTTAATGGGGAATAACATGAGCAAATATGCAACCGTATGGGTATTCAGTGACAACCAATCACGCCTGGCTGAAGTGATCGGCGGCGCCCGCGCATTGGGCGAGAACGTGCAAGCCGTTGTCCAGGGCGAAGCGCAGGCCGCGCAGGCCTTCCGCCTCGGTGCCGACGCCGTCCACGATCTCGGTTCGCTCCCCGCCGAGCGCATCGTCGAGTCCTATGCCGATACCCTGGCGCACGCCATTCGTAGTCACGGCGATCGCGCCCTGGTCCTACTGCCCGCCACCCGTCGCGGCAAGGCGCTGGCAGCCCGTCTCGGTGCTCGCCTGCAAGCCGGTGTCGTCAATGACGCCAGCGATGTCGCCCTGGACGACGGCCAACCGGTCGCCACGCACATGGTGTACGGTGGCCTGGCACTAGGTAAAGAGCGTATCGATACCCCCTATGCCGTGATCACCCTGGCCAGCGGCGCCTTCGCCGCCGCCGAAGAAGATGCCACCCGTAGCGGCAGCGCCAGTGCGCTAGCCTTCGTCGCCCCGGCCAAGGAGATCGCCTGCGTCTCCCGCCGCGCGAAACAGGGAGAAAGCGTCGATCTGGGCAAAGCCCGTTGGGTCGTCAGCGTCGGACGCGGCATCGGCAGCCAGCAGAATATCGCACTGGCGCAAGCCTTCAGCGACGCCATCGGCGCCGAACTGGGTTGTTCACGCCCGGTTGCCGAGAACGAGAAGTGGATGGAGCGCGAACGCTACGTCGGCATCTCCGGCATCATGATCAAGCCGGAACTGTATCTGGCGCTGGGCATCTCCGGCCAGATCCAACACATGGTCGGTGCCAATGGCGCCCAGACCATCATGGCGATCAACAAGGATAAGAACGCCCCGATCTTCCAGTATGCCGACTATGGCATCGTCGGGGATCTGACCAAGATCGTCCCCGCCCTGACCGAGGCCCTGAAACGCTAGCCCTCTGACCGGCGCCCCTGATGGCGCGCCGGTCGCTTTACCTGCTACTGGAGACACCATGTCTGAAGATGCATTTGACGCCATTATCGTCGGCGCAGGTCTGGCCGGCTGCGTCGCCGCCCTGGTGCTGGCGCGTGCCGGCGCCAACGTCCTGGTGATCGAGCGCGGCAACTACGCCGGCGCGAAAAACGTCACCGGCGGTCGTCTGTACGCCCACTCCCTGGAGCGCATCATCCCGGGCTTCGCCGAACAGGCCCCCGTAGAACGCCGCATTACTCACGAGAAGATCTCATTCCTCACCGCCGATAGCGCCGTCACCCTGGATTATCACAATGGCCGAGAGGGCGAAGCCAACGCCGCCTCCTATTCGGTATTGCGCGGTAAATTCGATACCTGGCTGATGGAGCAGGCCGAAGCGGCCGGCGCCCAGTTCATCCCCGGCATCCGCGTCGATCGGCTGATCCAACGCGATGGCCGCGTCGTTGGCGTCGAGGCCGATGGCGACGAGCTGGAGGCGAACGTGGTGATCCTAGCCGAAGGGGTCAACGCCCTACTGGCCGAGCAGATCGGCATGGTACAACCGCGCGTAGCGGCCAAGAACGTCGCCGTGGGGGTGAAAGAGCTGATTGAGCTGCCGCGTGAGCTCCTAGAGGCCCGCTTCGCCCTCCAGGGGAACGACGGTACCGCCTGGCTGTTCGCCGGCACCCCCTCCGACGGCCTGATGGGCGGCGGCTTCCTCTACACCAACGGCGACTCGCTCTCGCTCGGCATCGTCTGTGGCCTGCACCACATTGAGCAGGCGGGCAAATCGATCCCGCAGATGTTGGAAGACTTCAAACAACACCCGACGGTGCGCCCGCTGATCGAAGGCGGTAAGACCGTCGAGTACGCCGCCCATGTGGTTCCCGAGGCCGGTATCAACATGCAACCGAAACTGGTGGCCGATGGGGTGCTGCTGGCGGGCGACGCGGCGGGGATGTGCCTCAACCTCGGCTTTACCATCCGCGGCATGGATCTGGCGATCGCCTCCGGCGAAGCGGCGGCGCAGGCCGTCCTGGCGGCACGCGAGAAGCAAGACTTTAGCGCCGCCGGACTGGCCGATTACCCCCGTCTGCTGGAGAGCCTGCCGGTGATGAAGGAGCTGCGCCACTACCGCAAGGTGCCGGAGATGATGGATAACCCGCGCATGTTCACGCAGTACCCGCAGCTGGCCGCCGACATTATGTCCGCGCTGTTTACCGTCGATGGCCGCCCCCCGCAGCCGCTGCGTAAGACCCTGCTGCAACACTGCAAACAGGTCGGCTACCTGAATCTGCTGAAAGACGGCATTAAAGGAGTGACAGCACTATGAGTGAACCCGTTAACGTCGATGTCAAACTGGGCATCAATAAGTTCCATGTCGATGAGGGGCATCCGCATATCGTCATCCGCGAGCACCCCAACATGGCCGCCTTGCGCACCCTGACCCTGGCCTGCCCGGCGGGGTTATATAAGCTGCAGGACGATGGCAGCGTCCAGTTCGACTATGCCGGCTGTCTGGAGTGCGGCACCTGCCGCATCCTGGGTGTCGATGACGTGCTGGAACAATGGAACTACCCACGCGGCACCTTCGGTGTCGAATACCGCTACGGCTAACCTCTCGACGGAGACGGGTCCCCCCGTCTCCGTCGCATAATCACAATAACGCACCTGCCGGCCCCCCGCCACGGCGGGGATTGCATCGCAACCTTTATAGATACCAGGATTATGGAACAGCATAAAAGATTCGATGACATCAGTTTTACGCCGGTGCACCGCAAGATCATGCTGTGGGGGAGCGGCGGCCCGTTCCTCGATGGCTACGTACTGGTGATCATCGGCATCGCCTTAGAGCAGCTGACACCGCTGCTGCAACTGGATGCCAACTGGATAGGCTTAGTCGGCGCCGCCACCCTGGTCGGCCTGTTCATCGGTACCTCGCTATTCGGCTATATTGCCGACCGCGTCGGCCGCCGCCTGATGTTTCTGATCGACATCATCGCCATCGGGGTGATCTCCGCCGCCACCATGTTCGTCAGTTCACCACTGGAGTTGGTGATCCTGCGTTTCCTGATCGGCATCGTCATCGGCGCCGACTACCCCATCGCCACCTCGATGATCGCCGAATTCTCCTCCACCAAGCAGCGCGCCTTCACCATGGGATTCATCGCCGCGATGTGGTACATCGGTGCCACCGCCGCCGATCTGGTCGGCTACCTGCTGTATGACGTGGAAAACGGCTGGCGTTGGATGCTGGGGAGCGCCATCATCCCCTGTATCGTCATCTTACTGGGGCGGGTCGAGTTGCCGGAGTCGCCACGCTGGTTGATCCGCAAGGGACGCCATGCCGAATGCCAGGCGCTGATGATTAAACTGTTCGGCCAACCGGTCTCCTTCGACGACGAGACGCAGCAAGAGACACGCTACCGCGACATCTTCAGCCGGCGTCACCTCTCCTCGATCCTGTTCGTCGCCCTGATCTGGACCTGTCAGGTGATCCCCATGTTCGCCATCTACACCTTTGGCCCGCAGATCGTCACCCTCCTGGGACTCGAGCAGGGGCGCGAGGCGGTACTGGGCAACGTGGTGATCAGCCTGTTCTTCATGTTGGGCTGCCTACCGGCCATGTATTGGCTGAACAGTATCGGACGCCGCCCACTGTTGATCGGCAGTTTCGCCGTCATGACCCTGGCGTTACTGATGTTAGGCCTGATCGATCAGCCGGGTATTCTCTTGATCGTCAGCGCCTTCGCCCTGTATGCCTTCTTCTCTGGCGGCCCGGGTATTCTACAATGGCTCTATCCTAACGAACTGTTCCCCACCGCCATTCGCGCCTCGGCGGTCGGTGCCGCCATGTCACTGAGCCGCATCGGCACCGTCGTCTCGACCTATGCCCTGCCACTGTTCATGCAGCAACACGGCATCTCCGCCACCATGCTGGTCGGCGCGGGGATCTCGCTGGTCGGCCTGTTAGTGTCGGTGATGATGGCGCCGGAAACGCGCGGCCTGACGCTGGAAGAGACCAGCCAGATGAGCTTGCGCCGCAGCCGAGGTTAACCCCGGCGCGACAAACGGGTTGCCCTTGGGCAACCCGTTCTGCCGTTAGGCGATCGGCAACTGGCGGTAAAAATAGTCGGCGCCATCACGCAGCGCCTGATCGGCGGACGCCATCATGCGCGAATAGTGCAGGAAGGCATGCAGCACCCCAGGATAGATGTGATAGCTGCACGGTTGCTGATGCTCACGCAAGGTCTGATACAACGCCGCACTGTCATCCAGCAGCGGATCGAACTCCGCCCCAGCGATAAAGCAAGGTGGAATATCGTGAGTTAATTCATTGTTAAAAATGCAGTAATAGGGAGACTCCCGCGCCGCTTCATTCGGTAGGTAAGCCTGCTCATAGCTGAGCAGATCCGCCTGAGTCAAGCCATCCCAAACGCCACCATACAGGCGACGCGTGGCGGAATCCTGCAAGCCGTACAATCCGTAATAGAGCAACACGCCACGGACGTCGCCGCAGTCGATGCAATGATCGCGCAACCACAAAACCGTCGCCATGGCCAGCATGGCACCGGCCGAGTCCCCGGCAAAACCGATATGGGTCATCGGCAGATCGTAGTCGGCGGCATGCTGATGAAAGAAACGACATACCGCGACACTCTCCTCGATCGCCTGTGGGAAACGTGCCTCGGGTGAGAGGGTATAATCGATGCCCACCACGGCGCAGTGACTATAATCCGCTAATAGACGCATAATCCGATCATGGGTATCAAGATTACCCAAAATAAAACCGCCGCCATGCAGGTAAAAGATCACTGCCCGCACCGGGTGATGCGGATAATAGATTCGCGTGGCAACGGAACCATAAGGCGTCGCCACCGAGAGCGATTCACAGCGCGCCATTTCGGCCCCACCCTGATTCCAATATTGTCGCTCTTGAATATAGGCCTGACGCATCGAAGAATAATCCGAGCAAGCTGGCTCTTGCGTTGCATTATCCTGTTGAAACTGCAAAACACGTTGCATCTCCGCGGAAACCCGCTGGAGAACATTCACTTTATTGTTCGCCTTCATTATACCCTCCAGATAAGATAGGGATTATTTTATGGCATAATAAAATAGGTTCTGTGAGCCATGACATAAGCATAAAAATTCATAATAAATAATAGCATAGCAACAGAAGCGACAAGAGGAAGACACTAATCATCACCATCGCTGATGTGCGCAGCAATAATATTCAATCTCAAAATTACTCGGCTAACGGCAACGATATCGGCAACACCGCCACATGCTAAATTACGTAAATCAAACCTAGATAAAACATTAAATTAACAATGCGTCATAGACGACACTTTCCCCAAAAATAATAAAAATTTCATTGTTAATAGTAGGAGAGCTTAGGTATATTCAAAATATCCATGGCCGAGGGTAAGCCAACCATGAATATATCGATAAGGGCGGCTAATCATATTCTACCTTAAGCCACAGAATATTGTTAAATGGATTAACCATTCTGGTTAAATGGGTGAAAATATGTGTACAGAGTATGCTCAGGAACCTTTATATCTGTCGGTTGCCCGTTGGGTGATGCAACAGCAACGTTGGGTCAGTGCCCGCGAAATCGCCCAGCAGTTCGACCTTTCTACCTGTAAGGCCATCAACACCGTCTCCTATATTCTTTCCGGCGTGGAAGAGATCACCTGCCAGACCAAGACCGTCCCTAATCAACTCGAAGGGCGCGGCTGCCAGTGTCAACGCTTGATTCAGGTCACGCATATCGATGAGCTGATCGCCACGCGTATTCGTAATGCAATCAATATGGAGAATGAGGAGAGTCCCAGCGTCAGTGAAGCAATGGCACGCCAGGAGGCTCAGGCCGATGCGGAAGCGGTAGCTCGCATGGCGATCCGTGTTCCTCCCGATGAATTAAACCGCGAACAGAAATGGCAGTGGATGCTTTCCAAGGCCCAGCGTAAATAACCGCGAGTCGAATGAGTTTACCCATCCGTACTCTCTACCCCGCTACCGACGCCCAGAAGGTAGCCGCGCGCATGGGTACGGACGGGTAATCATCCGACAGGATAAAGCGCCTCTCGGCGGCGTGGGAATAATAATCGGTAACGCCGCGTAGCGTGCCGTCAACCCCTCCTGTTAGTACCGTTATACAATATATTAGCGGCCGCACGGTATATTTATTTTATTTGTAATTATCCGTTTTCTTCTCCATCTAATGGCGATAAACCGGCCTGCGTCACACCGCCGATACATCCCCCTCTCCGTACCGTTTTCTGCTCGACGACAGCGACCATAACAGGGCAAAGTACACCCCAATGGCCCCTTTTCTTCTCTAAAAAGCCACCGTTTTCACAGGCGTGAGCGCCGAGTCTTTTCTCCCGTGGCGATTCGATCCACGCTATTTACCGGTATAACGCTTGACGCCGTAGCGACATCTTTCCAATATATAAAACAATATATAACGTATGCCGACGCGTATGCCGTGCCACAGACAACGCCGCGGCCCCACAAGGAGAAGGGTAATGCTAATCGATGAGATTGACTTCGCCGCACTCTATCGCCAACAGTTGGCGCTGGCGCAGCGTACTCCGAAGTCGCCGGAACATTGGGATCGCCGCGCCCAGGCCATGTCGGTCACCTGCGCCGCCCCCAACGATCCCTACCTACAACAACTGACGGCGGCGATCGATCTGCATCAGGCAGAGACACTCTTGGACGTCGGCTGCGGCCCCGGCAGTGTCTGCCTGGCGCTCGCCCCTCACCTACGCCAGGTGTATGGCTTGGACTACAGCCAAGGGATGCTGGCGGTGGCCGCCCAGCGCGCCAGCCATCAAGGGATCGAGAATGCCACCCTGCTACGACGCGCCTGGGAAGATCCCTGGGACGATATTCCACGCTGCGACATCGCCGTCGCCTCACGCTCAACCTTGGTAGACGATCTGCGTCCGGCGCTGGCCAAACTCAATCAGTATGCCCGCTTAGCGGTCTATACCACCCACCCGGTCAGCGGCAGCTTCGTCGACGGCGAGATCTTGCGCGCCATCGGCCGCCCGGTGCGCGAGCTACCCAACTACATCTACGCCGTCAACATCCTCTACCAAATGGGGATCCATGCCACGGTCAGCTTTATCCGAGCGCCCGCCTGCCAGCAATTCACCGAGTCGGCCGCCCAGTTCGCCGATGCCTTGAGTATCGCGCTTGGTGACGTCAGCGCCGACGAGCGCCAGGCACTGGAAGCCTACTACCGTCACTGCCGTCTACACGGACGCACCCCGGCCGGCGCGCTACGCGACTGGGCATTGATCGCCTGGCAGCCCCTCGCCGAGGAGGGCGTATGATCTTTATCAGCGATAGTCAGTTGGATGCCTGGCTACAAGAAGATATTCAGGGAGGCGACATCACCACCCGTGCGCTGGGCATCGGCGATCGGCGTGGAGAGATACGCTTCTATCACCGCCAGGGGGGCTGCGTCAGCGCCATCACCCTGGCTTGCCGCCTGCTCGCCCGTCTCGGTCTAGCGGCGACCCCCGCCGTCAACGACGGGGACACCGTCGAGCCTGGCGCCCTGCTGTTACAGGCGCGAGGTTCTGCCAGCGCATTACATCAAGGCTGGAAGGCGTGCCAAAATCTCTTGGAGTGGAGTTGTGGGGTGAGCGATTACACCGCACGCATGGTCGCCATCCTGCGGCGCTATCAGCCCGATGGTCAGATCGCCTGCACTCGTAAGTCGGTGCCGGGGACTCGGCTGGCCGTGATGCAAGCCGTACTCGATGGCGGTGCCATCCTGCATCGAGCAGGCTGCGGGGAGACCGTGCTACTGTTCGCCAACCATCGCCGTTTCTGGCCCGATCCCGACGACTGGCAAGGCATGGTGTCGCGCCTACGTCGTCAGGCGCCCGAGAAATGCATCATCGTCGAGGCGGACACGCCCGATGAGGCCCGGGCGGCACTGTATGCCCAACCCGATATTCTGCAACTGGATAAGTTCACCCCCGAGCAAGCGCTGGCGACCCGCCGCTTGGCCGACGATCTGGCCCCCGCTTGCCGCCTATCACTGGCGGGAGGAATCAACCTCAAGAGTGTCGAGAGCATGGCGCAATGTGGTATCGGCTTATTGGTCACCTCGGCGCCCTATCATGCCGCGCCGGCCGATATCAAAGTCCGGCTATTGCCCGATGCCTGACCGGCCCCTGGCGGGTGGCGTGACGCCGCCCGCCGTCACGGTCGCTTAGAAACGGTAGCCAACGCCCAGGTTGAAGCCGTTGATGCTGTGCTTACTGCCACCCAGATCGACCCGAGAGCCTTCATAGCCGATATCTACGCTCCAATTAGCCAACGGATTGATCTGCACGCCGGCGCCGTACATCACCGCGCCCTTGCTACGCGATTCCTGGAGGCTGCCTTCTTGATAGCTGCCGAACGAGACCTCGCGCCACGTACTCGATACCGTGGTCTTATTGACGTTAACGCCGACCAAACCATAGAGGCTAACGGTGTCACTGATGCGCCAGGCCGGGCCCGCGGCCAGAGAATAATATTTTACATCGCCATTACCACAGGAATAATCCAGCCCCGCCTTATCTTCGAATGACTTACTGCCACTCATATAGGTAAACGAGGTCATCAGACTCAAGGGAGAGTCCCACTCATAACGGTACTTCAGATTGACCCCGGCAATATTTTTAAAGTCGGCGACCTTCGCCTGGGCATAGCCCAAGGAAACAGTCTGCGCATCGGCCATGGCCGGTGCTGTGATACCCATGGTGATCAACAGAGATAATGCACGCCAGCGTGTTTTCATTATGGTTATTCCTGAAACAGAGTAACGAGTCAAAATAGGATGAGCGCGGAGCGTCAACCCCGTGCTAAAAAACATATTAGATACAGCCTGTTAATCATTACTGGCGGCACAGAGGCCGTGCCGGGACGATCGCCCAGAGCCAGCGTATTACGCACACGCTCTGCCGCCGTAATGCCGCTACCATAGCTCCAGAAAAATATACCAAGGCTAAACGAAAGCGTACCTTCAGCGACGTTCTCAGCCTAATTAGGAATAGACTGAAAGCTCACATCGATTTTGCCGAAGGAATAGCTCGACATAACTTTATTTGTATTGCAAATGAATCTTTACCCTAAATAGCGACATTAAGAATAATACCAAACTATTTAAAATCGCTTGATCTCAAAATTGAAGAATGAATAATAGCCGACCTGCTAGGACAGGGCATAATAAATAACTAACGAGAAATAGGTAGACACAATGAAAAATACCACGCGGGGTAAGATCCTCTTTAGCATTAGCGCCACATTGCTGCTGGCGGCTTGTAGCGACATGAGCATGCATCCCTATGCCGCCTACGGGACACCGGTCGACGTCATCGCACCGGCGGGACGCTATAGCGAGTGGCACACGGATAGCCGCAGCCACACCACCGGAGACAGCCAGACTCAGTCACAAGGAAATTGTACTCAGAGCGAGGATAGCCAATACCATGATAATGGCTTCACGCGTACACGCCAGAGCAACTGTAATACCCATAGCCAAACCCACAGCAGCAGCACCACGAAAACGCGCTCCAGCAGCGTTGGCTTCAGCGTCGGCGGCCCTATCGGCGCCAGCCTGGGATTGGTCAAGCAGATGGAGTCGATGAACCACCCACAGGACAACGGCATGGGAAGTCATGACATGTTCAAAGAGTTCGGCTTCTAAGCCTCTGGTGCCGCAGGCCTCCTCCTCGGCGCCAGCCGCAAGATAATTTCGGACCGGCCACGCGCACCCGCCATCCGACGGCGGGGCGCGCCCCTGCACATCTCACCATGCCGCACCACCAACAACCGCGACGCGCGATACACGGCGTAATTCGCCGTGCGAACGGCCAGCGAGAGGTGACGATAAAGACGCGCAGACAAGGGGGTGAGACGCCGAGGCAATCGCCGGATTGGCGCGGCGTTTTATGCTAACGATCCTGTTTCTATCGTCAGAGGAGACTATGATGATCGCACGTACCCTGTTCTTACTGGCGCTATGCCTGCCGTTTATCGTCCGCGCCGCCGCCCCGCAAGGAGATGAGATGACCCTGAGCCAGATCAGTCCCTATGACTTCGCGCAAACCCGCCAACGCCTATTGACCGCCCTCCAGGCTCGCCAGCTCACCCTCTTCGCCGAACTGGATCACGCCGCCGCCGCCCAACAAAATGGACTCACCATGCCGCCGACCACGGTATTGGTGTTCGGCAATCCCAAGGGGGGCACACCCCTGATGTTAGCGCACCCCTCCCTGGCGCTGGATCTGCCTTATCGAGTCCTGATCGCCCGCCAGGAGGATGGCCGCGTCCGAGTCAGCTACCCCGATAGCCGTAGCTACGCCCGCCATGGCCTCACCCCCGACGAACTGGCACAGATGGCCAAGATGCCCGCCGTGGTTCAGGCCGCCTTGCAACCCGACACGCACTAAAGCACAGGGCGACTACAGCACGGTCCACGCCTGGCTGTAGTCGCCCTCACTGAACAATTCACTCAACCCGCTGATCTGTTTGAGGCGTAACACCTCGTCGGCATCCATGCCCAACTCCTCGCCGATGCGCGCCTCACTCCACCCCAAACGATGCAAATCACGCACGATGTCCGACATTGAGGCGATCTGATGCTTACCCCGGGCACGATTGTGACGAATGGTGGCCGCGATGCGCGCCGCCTCGTCGGCACGCTCCATCGGCAATTGCGCCACCGGCAGATAACCCTGCAGCCGCTGACGCAGCGCCGCCTTCTTGCTCCCCAGCAGGTAGCGGTGAAAGCCATCTACCACCACATAACTCGCCGCGCTCCCCTGCTGCACCACCACGATCGGCTGGGTATAGCCATCCGACGTTAGCGAGCGCAGCAATAGGCGCTTCTCCACCGGCGCCATCACGTTGGGGTTATAGTCATTGGCCTCAACCTGTTCCGCCGCCACCCATAACACACAATCCACCGGCTCGGCGGCGAAGGGACTGTGGCGGTGTAGCCGTAACCGTAAACGATTGATCAGCGCGGTGCGCTGTGCCAGATCCGGCTGGGACTCCAGCAGGGTATCGATAGCCTGCTCTAACGCGTCTAGGTCCATCTCAGATAATCTCCCATTGATGGCGCTTGGCCTGAATACGCTTGACATAACGCTCATAGGATTGCGGCCGGTTGGGACTAAAGGAGAGTGATCGACACCAAAAATCATTCTTGATCATCGTCTTGCAGATACGACGCCAAGAGGGAATATCTTTGGCTCCCAGATCCTTCTCCTGGCTATCGGGAATATCCTGCGGATAACCGTGCGCCTGATACCAACGCAGATAGATGGCGATCTTATTGCGGTAGTGCTCCGCCGTCTTCTGCGGCATGCTGGCCAGCAGGTGGTGCGCATAACTCTTCCAGCTATGGTGTGCGGGCTTGCTGATCTGGCGATTCAAGGCGTAAAACTCACCGCTCTGATTCGCATAGAGGGCACCGCTGTTGGCCCCGGCCACCCGCAAGCAGGCGCGGCTCCACGTCTCCGGCTCCAGCACATGGTACAGCCATAACCCCTTGCGCTGCTCCGGGCCGAACGGCTCGCAGATACGCATCTGGCGCAGCGGCACCCCGGCGCGATACATCAGGTCATATAAGGGGTTATAAGGTAGACGCTGCTGCGCATTAAAGCGCCAGATATCGCTAGCCTTCCAGTCATACAACGGATAGGCGGTATAATAGAAACCATCGGGTGAGGCGGTGGTCCAGGGTTTATCCTCGGCGTAACGCAACTTACTGCGCGAGGCGACCGCCATAAAACGGTTCAGCGATTCATCGGCACGGATCCCCACCAGCGTCACCATGCTCTTACGCTGCGACAGCCAGAGGGAGAAATCGACGACAAAACTTTCGAAGGTGATCCCCGGATAATAAAAGGGGAAATAGGCCGGATCACTAATCGCATCGGCCGGTGGCTGGCGCACCCATTCGACATCCGGTTGCCAACAGACCCACTCCGTCTCATGTTGCGAGACGCCGCTGACCGTGGTCAGCGGCAGCGCCACCCAAAAGAAACGCTCGACCACATCGCGGTAACGGTCGCGCATCTGTGCCACATGTTGAATGGTGTAATTAAACTGTACCTCCCAGTCGATAAAGAGCACGAAGAAACGACGTTTTTTCTGCCGCGCCACCTCGGCGGCGATATGCAGCAACACCGTCGAATCCTTCCCCCCGGAAAAAGAGAGGCAGATACGTGGAAAGGTATTAAATATCCAAAGCATCCGTGAATAAGCTGCGACAAACACATTCTCAGGCAACGGGATCTTTTTCATATTTTCTACAGTGTTATCAATATAGCCAATTATTAAAATAAGTAACACACTTAACAGAATTAATATTCTTAAAACTTACCGCCATCCTATACCAGCTTTTTTATGGCAAAGAGCAAATCAGATCACACTTTATTTCCCATGGCCAATTAACATATAAATATCAGAAATATATAAAGTGAAATAAATCATTTCTCAGATATGACTCATTATTTATTTCTTACATTGATAGCCAGACGAATAACAATATCTATCAATTGCAGCCACATCGCCGAAATCCCCTATGCTATACTATGTAAATCAAGTAATTATAAGGAGATCGATAATGTCCGAGCGTATGGATGCGGACGCATCGAACGGCAAGCGTCTGCCGATCCTGGTATTTGGTGCGCTGGGCATCGTCTTCGGCGACATTGGCACCAGCCCACTGTATACCCTGAAAACGGTTCTCACCCTGGCCGGTAATCCCCACTCCCCCACGATGGTCCTGGGCCTCCTCTCCTTGGTGTTCTGGACCTTGGTGATCATCACCTCCCTCAAGTATGCGCTCTGCGTGATGCGCATCGACAACCACGGCGAAGGGGGAATTCTGGCACTGATGTCGTTATTGGTGCGCCACAAGCATTCACGCCCGGCCATCGTGACCGCAGCCCTACTCGGCGCGGCGCTGATCTATGGCGATGGTGCCATCACCCCCGCCATCTCGGTGCTCTCGGCGCTGGAGGGGTTAAACCTGGTGATGCCGGAGCTTAACCCCTATATTCTACCGGCGACCGTGGTGATCCTGGTGGTGCTGTTCGCCTTGCAACACTTGGGCACCGCCAAGATCAGCAAGCTGTTCGCCCCCATCATGACGCTCTGGTTTCTCTCCATCGCCGTGCTGGGGATCTGGGGCATCTGCCGCCACCCCGCCGTCTTGCTGGCGCTGAATCCCTACTACGCGGTTCACTTTATGCTAAGCAACGGCATGCTGAGTTTCGTGGTGCTCGGCGGCGTCTTCCTGTGCGTCACCGGGGCGGAGGCGTTATACGCCGACATGGGTCACTTCGGCCGCCGCCCCATCTGGTGCGCCTGGTTCGGCATCGTCTTCCCCAGCCTGCTGCTAAACTACGCCGGTCAGGCGGCGCTGGTCCTGTCCGGCGCCGATCTCAGCCAGAATATCTTCTACCTGCTCTGCCCCTCGCCGCTGGTCCTGCCGTTAGTGGTTCTCGCGACACTGGCGACCATCATCGCCAGCCAGGCGATCATCAGCGGCGCCTTCTCCATGACGCGCCAAGCCATCCAGCTCGGCTGGCTGCCGCGCCTGCAGATCAAGCAGACCACCGAAGAGAGTTATGGACAGATCTACATCGGCAGCATCAACCTGATGCTGATGATCGTCACCCTGTTGTTAGCGATCTTCTTCAAGACCTCCGAGAACCTGGCCTCCGCCTACGGCATCGCCGTGTCGCTGACCATGACCCTGACCTCGTCGTTGCTGTTTATCGCCATGCGGGAAATCTGGCATTGGTCGCTGCCGCGCAGCCTGTGTGCCGCGGGTTTCTTCCTGTGTGTGGATCTGCTCTTCCTCGGCGCCAACCTGACCAAGCTCCTGGACGGCGGCTATATTCCCCTGCTGCTGGCGCTGGCCATCTTCACCCTGATGTTGACTTGGCACCAGGGCGGGGTACTCATCCGGCGTAAGACGCAGGAGCGCATGATCTCGCTCGCCACCTTCCTCAACACCATCGCCGCACAGAACATCCCGCGCGTTCCCGGCACCGCCGTGTTCCTGACCCGCTCGGCGGCAGGGGTACCGTCGGTGATGCGCCTGCATGTGCAGCGTAACGGCTCACTGCACCGCAACGTCCTGCTGCTGACGATTCAGGTCGACAACGTCCCCTACATCGCCGCGCGCGATCGGGTGACGCTGACCCAGATCACCGCCAACCTGTGGCGCTGCACCGCCCACTACGGCTTTATGGAGCACCCCAACATTCCACAGCTGTTGAGCATGCCAGATTTCGATCACTGCGCGATCGACAACGCGGCCCTGACCTATTACATCGGCCACGAGTCGTTGATGCTCAAGGAGCGCAACCGCGCCTTCCCGAACTGGCAGCGTAAGATCTTCCGCGTCATGATGCGCAATAGCGCCCATGTCACCGACTACTACTACCTACCCAGCGATCAGGTGGTCGAACTCAACCGCATCGTGGCGATGTAAGCCGAGATCCAAGCAAACAACAGGGCGCCCCTCGGCGCCCTGTTCTCCTTACGCCATCGACGAACTCAGCGCTGAGACACGCAATGCCAGATGTCGCGGCAATAACCCTCGATGGTGTAATCGCTCGAAAAGCCCCCCATCTGACTCATCCCCTGTAGCGTGCGACGATACCACTCCCGATGCTGGCTGAAGTCGCTCTGCGCCTGTTGTTGAGCCTGACGATAGCCCTCGAAGTCGACCAGATGCATATAGTAATCCGTGGCGGTCAGCATCTCGTATAGCGGCCGGAAGCGCGTTCGATCGGCGCACAGTTCGCCGGAGATCAGTGTATCGATCGCCGCTTGGAGCGCGGGCTGCTGCCGCAGTACCTCATAAGGGCGGTAGCCTTGTGCCTTCAATTCGGCGATCTGCAGGGTGTCGTGGCCGAACAGATAAAAGTTCTCGGCCCCCACGGCCTCGCGGATCTCGATATTGGCGCCGTCCAACGTCCCGATCAGCAACGCCCCGTTCATGGCGAACTTCATGTTGCTGGTGCCGGAGGCTTCGGTGCCGGCCATGGAGATCTGTTCCGACAGATCGCAGGCCGGGATCAAGCGTTCGGCCAGCGAGACGCTGTAATCCTCCAGGAAAATCACCCGGATCACCCCATTGACCCGAGGCAACTGACTGATGCGTCGAGCCACGCAGTTGACCAGCTGTAAGATGAGCTTGGCCAGGGTGTAACGCGGCGCCGCCTTCCCCGCGAAGAAGTAGATCTTCGGCGTCGCCAGCTCCGCCCCCTCCTGAATACGCTGGTATTGATAGATGATGTGCAGCACGTTGAGTAGCTGACGCTTGTATTCGTGGAAACGCTTGGCGTGGACGTCAAACATCGCCAGCGGATCGAGCGCCAGACGGTAGCGGCGGTAGACCTCGTTGCTCAGCGCCAGCTTATTGTCGCTCTTGATACGGCGAATGCGATCCACCACCTGATCGTCTGCGCAATAGGCCGACAACGCCGTCAGGCGGCGGGGATCATCCAGCCAATCCGGCCCGATCAGCTCGGTGAAAAGCGCCGCCAGACGCGGGTTCGCCAAATGCAGCCAGCGCCGATGCGAGATGCCATTGGTCTGGTTAACAAACTTCTCCGGTGATAGACGACTAAATTGCGGCAACAGCAGGTCACGAACCAACGCCGAATGAATCGCGGAGACGCCGTTGACCCGGTGGCTCCCCAGGGTCGCTAGGTTGACCATCCGCAGGCGCTTCTCCCCACTCTCATCGATCAACGACAAGCGCGGCAGCAGGCGGGCCATCTCATCGGGATAGCCACGGCTGACCGCGGTCAGGAAGCGGTGGTTAATCTCATAGATCAATTGCAGATGGCGCGGTAGCAAACGCTCCACCAGCGGCAGCGACCAGCACTCCAAGGCTTCCGCCATCAGAGTATGGTTGGTGAAGGAGCAGGTGCGGCAGGTCAACGACCAGGCCTCATCCCAGCCGATGCGGTACTCGTCGACCAGCACACGCATCAGCTCGACCACGATCAGCGCCGGATGGGTATCGTTGATATGCACCGCCGCCCAGGTGGACAACTGATGAATGTCGTCGTGTTCGGCGAAAAAGTCATGCAACAGATCGCGTACGGTGCAGGCCACCAGGAAATACTCTTGGGTGAGGCGCAACTCCTTACCGCTGAGGATCTCGTCGGAGGGATAGAGGATCTTGGAGATATTCTCGCTGCTGATCTTCTCCCCGACCGCCTGCAGGTAATCGCCCTGATTGAAGATGGCGATGTCGAAGGAGTCGGATGCGGCGGCGTGATACAGCCGCAGGCGATTGACCCCCTTGCCCTCGCCGCCACTGACATAGTAGTCGTTCGGGATCCCCAGCAACACCTTCCACTCCAACCACATCGGGTTGTAGTTTCCCTGGGCATCGAAGCCGTGTTCGATGCGGCCATAGATCGGAATCAGCATGCTCTGAGTCTGATGCTGCACCATCCAGGGCGAGGCGGTGGCGTGCCACTCATCCGGTTTCTCGATCTGTTGATCGTTGATGATCAATTGGCGGAACAGGCCATACTCATACTTGATGCCGTGGCCGCTGGCGGCGACATCCAGGGTGGCTAACGAATCCATAAAGCAGGCGGCCAGACGCCCCAAGCCACCGTTGCCCAGCGCCGCATCCGGCTCGCTATCAAACAACGCCTCCAGATCCTGCCCCTCGGCCGCCAACGCCGCCTGCGCCGTCGCGTACAACCCAAGATTCTGCAGATTGAAACGCAACGACTGGCCGATCAGAAACTCCATCGACAGGTAATAGATCCGTTTACGCTGTTGCTGGCAGTGACGTTGATAGGTCTGGCAGTAGGCGTCATACAGGCGATCCCGCACCACCAGCGCCAAGGCATTGAACCAATCGCGCGTGTTGGCCGCCGCCGCCTCGATGCCTAAACGATGGCGCAATGCATCGACCACCTGACGTTGCATCTGGCTTTCACTGCTTTCGGCTACTTCAGAATAGGACATAAGCCGCCCCTCGGTAATTACGGCGAGATCCGCCCTTGGCCCGGCGGCCTGACGCCGTCCTGCGACCGCTTCGACCGCGCCACGACGAGACGACACGGGCCCCTTCGCCCCGTCGATCGCCGACTTCGGCCGCCCGACTCACGACTGCCGACGCGGCAGCACATACTTAATCAAACGTTGTTCGTTCCCCATGCCACTCGGACGATAACGATACTCGTCGGTCATCTGCCGGATCAGCAGTATTCCCATCCCATGCTCCGGCCAACTCTGTGGATCGTCGCGTTGTGGATCGGGCGCCATCGGCTGCAACGCCGCCGCCGGGATCGGGCGGCCACGATCGAGCAACACCACCTCCAGGTAACGCGGCTTACGCGCCAGCGTCACCCGTACCGGATGCGCCCCACACTGACCATGGCGCACGATGTTGCTAAAGGCCTCGTTGGCGGCCAATTCGAGTTGAAACAACGCATCCGGCGGCGCACCCTGAAAAAACTCCTGCAACGCCGCCCCCAACAGAGCCAGGCTCTCCAGGTTGGCCGCCAGCGGAAAGGAGTAGCTACGCAGCTTCATCGCGCCGCCTCAGGTATGAGGGCGCGCCAGCGCCTGCTGCCGATCGGCGCCGATGTGAAAGACCCGATCCATGCGTGTAATGCGAAACATGCCGAGGATATTGTCATTTAGGCCACACAAACGCAGATCGCCGCGATTATTCAATAACTTCAACAATGAGACTAACGCCCCCAGGCAGCTACTATCGATAAAATCCACCTGGCTAAAGTCGAGCAGTAACTGGTGATGCCCCTGCTCGATCAGCGACACCACCTCCTGGCGAAAGACCCCGGCCACCGAGGCATCCAAACGGCGAATCAAGGGCGCAACCACGGTCACCCCTTCCCACTCTTCCACGGCAATATTCATACGCGCTCCTCCCGCGAGGCGCCTGAGGCGGCGCAACGGGTAATCATCAACAAGGAAATATCATCGGCAAACGGCTGACGCGGCATCGCCGCCTCAGGGCTATGCCACTGCGCCAGCGCCTCGGCCAACGTCGCCAAGGCCTCGGGGACCGTCGCCCGCCGCTGCGCCTGCAATAGCTGGCACAGGCGCGCCTCGCCAAACTGCTCGCCCTGCGGGCTATAGCATTCGCTAATGCCGTCACTGTACAGACAGAGGCGGTCGCCCGGCGCCAGGGTCAACGCCTGCTCCTCATAGGTTGCCCAGTCGAATAAACCGATCGGCAAACCGCCATCACCGACGCGACGCAGCCCGCCCTCCGCCTGCAACCAGAGTGGCGTCGGATGCCCGGCCTGACACAAGCGCAGCCGCCCGTCTCGGGTATCCAGCACCCCATAGATCAGGGTGAAATAACGCACGATGCCATCATCCTGCTGCTCCAGACAGAAGCGGCGATTTAACTCCCCGGCGACGGCCTGTGGCGGTGCCGGGCTGGCATCCTGCGCGCTAAACAATAGGCTGTGCGTCAATAAGGCGCTGTTAAACTCGCGCGCGACCGACTGCGCCAGCATCGCGGCGCTGACACCGTGACCGGCCACATCCACGCAATAAAATCCCAGATGATGGGTATCCAACATGAAGTAGTTCAGCAGATCGCCGGACACATAGGTCGAAGGCAGGAACAACCAGTCAGCATGGACGCCGTTGAGGATCTGATCGTGACCAGGCAGCAGGCTACGCTGCATGGCGGCGGCGGCTTGAAGGTCGGACTCGATCTGTTGGTAGGCGTGCGCCAGGGTGGCGTTGCGGGCCGCCAGGGTACTCTCCAATGAGATGATGCGCTGCGCGGCATGTAAGCGGCTCCGCAACTGTCCTTGATTGAGGGGTTTGGTCAGGAAATCATCGGCGCCGGCCTCCATCCCCGCTACCAGATCCTCGCTCGACTGGCGAATGGTCAGCAGGATCAGGTAGACATAATGGCCATAATCCCGGGCGCGAATGGCACGGCACAGCGTGGCACCATCCATCAGCGGCATCTCCCAGTCGCTGATCACGATGTGGACCTGGTGGCGCGCCAAACAGGCCAGAGCCTGCTCGCCATCCTCCGCCTCGATCACTCGGTAGTGCCAACGCGCCAGGATCGTCGCTAACAGGCGACGATAGCCCGGCGAATCATCCACGATCAATACCGTGTCGGCCAGCAAGGAGTTCTCTGCCACCACGCCCATCCTCCGGGCCACGCCCGTTATCAGCTCTCAGCGGATTCCCTGTAGCAAAGATAGATAACAACCCAGCGACACACCAAGTTTTGCCGCGGATTTTCTCTGTCAACGACCCGGCCGGTGTAGCCTAGCCGAGATTAAAACTGAAAGCGTAGCCAGGCGAAATAGACGTTACCGTTATTGTAGGTACCTGGAATGTAGGTCATTTGCATCGTCACCGGTCCATAGCCCAACGAGGCCATCGGCAACACCACCGGAATGGGGATGTATTTCCAATTATCGCGCATGGTGACCCCCAGGGTATAACCCGCCCCCCAGTGGAAGTCCGAGCCGTCGATCGGCCGCCAGGTCGCCTCCCAGCCATAGCCCCCGATCGGCTCCCACTTGTTAAACGAGTCCTTGAACGCCATCAGATACAGGCCATGCCAGTTCCCCTTCTCGTCCCAGCGCGACTGGCCGAAACCCGCGCCCCATGGCCGCTCGTTGTAACTGTCGATCTTCTCGCGACTGTAGGCGAAACGGGCATGCCAGGTAATCGCGGGGAGATAAAAATCATAATGTTGCGGTTGCTGCCAGGTCTGAACCACATTATCGCGCAGGGTATCCAATACGCTCGGCGATGCCGCAGACGCCCCCCAGGCGGAAAACGCGCAGAGCGAGGCCAGCGCGGAAATATAGCGATGCATTTTCACGATAGTGATTTCTCACGAATGTACGGTATGAGTTATAGGCTAGTCAGCCTAACGATATTAAGCTGAACAATTCACTAACGCGCTTTCACTATCAGACAATTCTCCAAGATATATTTCTCCGGTTCTGCTTAGCGCATAGTGAGAATTACGGCCAAGGATTGGCCCCCCTAATCCGAAAGAGGGATAAGGCGGGGGGAAATACTCAGACGCGCGAGAAAATAGCGCCAAGAAAAGTAAAGGGAATTGAGCGCGAGTGCCCGACGCCGCGCCGGGATAACCAGCCATCGATGCCGCGTCTTAAACCATAAACACCATGCAATGCGCTGCCTTAGCTCGCCGCCGTTACTGCCCGGCGAGTTAGTGCTATGATGAATTCACCTCTGCCTGACGGGGAAAAAAACCGAGTATCGCGTCTATTTTTTAACCACCCGTCAGCTCCAGCAGCGTTATATTGAGGTCAGGATCATGAGCGTAGATACACACCACAATGACGCCCCTTTCGGTACCCTGCTTGGCTATGCGCCGGGTGGCGTCGCAATTTATTCTTCCGACTATAGCACGCTGGATCCCCGGGTTTACCCGGATGAAGCCTCCCTGCGCAGCTACATCGACGACGAGTATATGGGCCACAAGTGGCAATGCGTCGAGTTTGCCCGCCGTTTTTTATTTATTAACTATGGCGTCGTCTTTACCGATGTCGGCATGGCCTACGAAATCTTCTCTCTGCGCTTTCTGCGCCAGGTGGTTAACGACAATCTCCTGCCACTGTACGCGTTCGCCAACGGCTCACCACGCCCACCGGTCGCGGGAGCGCTGCTGATCTGGCAGAAAGGCGGTGAGTTCAAGGGTACCGGTCACGTCGCGGTGATCACACAACTGCGTGGCGACAAGGTCAGGATCGCCGAGCAGAATGTCATTCATGCTCCGCTGCCGCCGGGACAACAGTGGACGCGAGAGCTCACGCTACGCCTCGACGATGGCCGCTACACCATCCAAGACACCTTCGACGATACCGAAATCCTCGGTTGGATGATCCACACCGATGACGCACGCGACAGCCTGCCTCAACCGACCTTGGCTCCCGAGGCGTTGGCGATCCATGCCGCCCAGCGTCACGATGGCTCTCTCTTCGACGGCCACTGGCTGAACGAGCGTGACCCCGTGGAACAAAGCTATGTCCAGGCCAACCAAGGGCATGTCATCAACCAGGACCCCAGCCAATACTTCACCATCTCGGAAAGCGCCGAGCAGGAGCTGATCAAGGCGACCAACGAGTTACACCTGATGTATCTGCACGCGACGGACAAAGTATTACGCGACGACAGCCTGCTGGAATTGTTCGACATTCCGAAGATCCTCTGGCCACGGCTACGCCTCTCCTGGCAACAACGCCGCCACTGCATGATCACCGGGCGTCTCGACTTCTGCATGGATGAGCGCGGGCTGAAGGTCTACGAATACAACGCGGACTCCGCCTCCTGCCATACCGAGGCCGGATTGATCCTGCAACACTGGGCCGAGCGGGGCAACGGCGTCGAGGGGTATAACCCAGGCGAGGATCTGCTCAATGAGTTAGCGGGAGCCTGGCGCCACAGCCACGCGCGGCCATTCGTCCACATCATGCAGGATGAGGACGAAGAGGAGAGCTACCACGCCCTATTTATGCAACGGGCGCTGAGCCAAGCCGGTTTCGAGAGCAAGATCGTCAAGGGACTGAACGCCCTACGCTGGGATAACACCGGTCAATTGATCGATGATGAGGGACGCCTGGTCAACTGCGTCTGGAAGACCTGGGCCTGGGAAACGGCCATCGAGCAGGTACGCGAAGTCAGCGATGCCGAGTACGCCGCCGTGCCGATCCGCACCGGTAAACCGGAGAAACAGGTGCGGTTGATCGACGTGCTGCTACGCCCGGAAATCATGGTATTCGAGCCGCTCTGGACGGTGATCCCCGGCAACAAGGCCATCCTACCGATCCTCTGGTCGCTGTTCCCCCATCACCGTTACCTGTTGAACACCGACTTCACCCCCAACGAGGCATTAACCCAGAGTGGCTATGCGGTCAAACCGATCGGCGGGCGTTGCGGTAGCAACATCGATCTGGTGAGCCGCCATGAGGAGGTGCTCGACACCACCAGTGGGAAATTCCACGATCAGAAAAATATCTACCAACAACTCTGGTGCCTGCCACGCGTGGCGGATAAGCATATTCAGGTCTGTACCTTTACCGTCGGCGGGAGTTACGGCGGTGCCTGCCTGCGCTCCGACAGTTCGCTGGTGATCAAGAAAGAGAGCGATATCGAACCCTTAGTCGTGCTCAACGATAGTGAGTTCTTGCGCTAAGTAAGTACGCAGCCCGCCGTCCATGCGGCGGGCGACAGTAAAATAATAACGGCCCAGCGCGTGCCGGGCCGTTATTATTGCGAGAATACGATCAGCGCTTTATTCGCTGATCAGATCTTGAATCTGATTACGGAATTCGACGATCTTTTTACCCGGCTGTTCCTTACAAATCTTCACCACTTTCGGCACCATGACAGTCTGGATCTTCTGCCAATCAACATAGTCACCACCCTTGTATTGGCGATCCTGATTGACGACCCATACCATTACCGGCGTCATCGCCTTGGGATTCATCTGAGTAAACTCATGACAGGTCATGGTTTCTGGCGTCGTTACGGTAGTCATGGTTGGCTCTTGAGCAAAGGCACTACCAGCCAGCCCCAGTGTCAATGCTAATGCGGAAGCGCCGAGAAATGTCGTTTTAGCTTTCATCGTAAACTCCTTAATGAAAATAATATCCGCGTCGGACACGCTCGATATTGACCCGTTAATCATTATCAGTTTTTGCACGTTTGTATAATGAAATTAATGAAAAACATCCTCGCGCGGCGTACAACTTTATTGACAGCATAAATAAAAGCACCCCTACTATCATTATATGATTATAAAATAAAAGCCAATGCGCATTTATTGTATAAAGATAGCGCCTAATTAATTATAAGCTCGAGATAACTACAGTAAGTCAAATAACTCGCCTTAATAAAATAAAACAAAATATTTCCGCCAGATGTCTCATCCCCTTCTCGGCAATAAAAACCCATCAAGGTATAGGCAAGCGTCGATGACCCACGGTACGCACAGCGGCGGCAAACCGTACCTCTCTTGCTTAGCGCCTATCCCAGTAGGCGTGTAGTGTTGCCGCCAGTTTGGACACGGACAGCGCGCAACAACCGGAGCCAGCCGCGGAAAAATACGCACGCGCAGCATACATCGAGCGCTTACCGCTCCAGACAGAGACGCACCATCGTGGCGCCAGAGACAGCCAAGCTCAACGGCAACAAGAAATCCTGAGCGATATGGGTTAATTCGAACATCAAGACCAGGGCGGTTAGCGGCATCCGCATCGAGGCGGATAAGAAGGCCGCCGCCCCCACCACGGCAAAGGCGCCCAACGCCGTGCCCGGAAACCAATGCAACCATAGACTCCCCAAGATACAGGCCAGCAAGGCACCATTGGCTAAGGCGGGCGTCATCAGGCCACCGCGAGCCCCGGCGCGCAAGGCGGCATACTGTACCGCCACCTTAGCGACCAGCAACAGGGCGGCCAGGGCGATGCCGACATCGCTGTTAAAACTGAGCCAGGTCGCCCCCTTGCCGTTCCCCGGCAAGGCCGGCAGCCACAGGGTTAATAAGGCTAGCAACAGGAAAGCCAGCAGATTATCGCGCACCAGGCGGCCATCCCGCGCTGAATGGGACTCCGCCAGGCGCCCCAAGCGAGCGAAGACGACCCCCGCATAACCCAATAGGGGACCGAAGAGCAGCGACCAGAGCAGTAAACTCGCGGTCACCGGGTAGGCGGGAAAATGGTACTGATACTCGTCGCCCAGGCCGAAGCGAGCCACCTCGGTCGCGATGGCGCTACAGGCCAATGCCGGCAGCACGGCCCTCGCCCGCCAAGTACGCAGCAGGACCTCCAAGGTAAACAACGCGCCAGCCAACGGCACGTTATACACCGCCGCCAGCCCTGCGCCCGCACCACAGGCGATCAGGGTACGCGTCTGCCCCGCGCCGATCCCCAGCCAGCTGGCCAGACGCGCCGCCCCCAGCGCCCCCATCTCACGTGGCGCCGACTCTCGCCCTAACGGCGAACCCATCCCGACGGTAACCACCTGCAAGATGGCGTGTAGCACACTCTCCCACCCCGGCATACGTTGGGCCGGGCGCTGAAGCGCCGCCCTCACGCCCACCAAGGGGCGGCCATAACGGTACAACGCATACCAGCCAACCCCTGCGACCACCCCCGCCGTCATCAATGCCACAAAGCGGCGTCCCGGCGTGGCGGCACTCACCCCTTGCAAGAAGGACTCCTCGCTGATCACCGCATGGAGGCTGTAGCCATAGGCCAGATGCTGCACGCTATGCAGCAGTAAGGCTACCAGCCATCCGGCCAGGCCGGCGACCACGCCGATCGCCAACATCGCCACGGCCTCACGGCTGGCGACGGCCACACGTTTAGATTGCAAGGGGGAGGAAGGCTTCTGCACGTCTCACTGCACCGATACGCTAACATTCGGTGACAATAACACATCACAGCGAATCTTCGGCCGCCCGCCATGGCGCGAAATTGTTATCGTTTCTTACCTGGGCAAGATGACACGCCATAAGGCTCATCGACGGCATCACCACCAGGGAAGCGTAACAACGTGGTGCGCGCCATCGTTCCCACCCCCATCGCTATTTTTAGTCACGTCAGAGCGTCAGCCCCGGACAAATATTGTGGTCACCTGAATAAACGCTCTTAATAAAAATATCATAGCAATCTTTAAATCGAATCAATAAAGTAAAATAAAAAAATATAATAAAGAGGAGATAATACGATTAATTAATACATGCATAAAATAAATTATTCAATAATAGTCTTTATTGATATTCTTTTCCCGGCAATATCACTGCCCCCATCCAAGATATTAGGTCCCCGATTGGAATATAATATAAGGATATTACAATATGAAACGCCACACCCTTGCTGCGCTGATTTCATCGCTATTTGTCCTCAGCAGCGCTTATGGCTATGCCGCCTCCGAGACGCCCTCCGTTGACGCGGCATCCACCGAGAGCCCGTCGGCCTCACCAGCAACCACTCCCGCAACGTTAAGCGCGGCCGAACTGGCGGCGTTTGCCAAGGCACTGCCACAGATAGGTACTGATCTTATCCAAGCACATGCCAAGGAAACGCTCCAAACCGCACTGCAGACATCCATTCAGCAGTCATTAACGGCACCGACCTATTTTCGTAAAGAGATAGCCAAAATCATTGAGGCCAACGACAATGTGGAAAATTTACGAAATGCATTGAAGGACCAACGATTCAGTGATTACATATTAACGCCAGCGTCAGAATACAAACGCCAATTCGATAAAGTCAAAGCTGTAGAGAACTACGTGGGCTATATGAGTTCGGTTTCTCAATCCGCAGCAGATCAGGCAGCTATCGCCGTATTACAGGCGATGGCCACTGCTAATCAACAAGATTTTTTCTCTAACATCACGTTGTATAATACCCTGACAACGGATCAAGCCCGCGCGCGTCAACTCTATGACACGCTGCATACTTACACCTCGGCACATATGGCGGGGTATAACTTTGGTAAATTCGCGGAACAGGCGCTTAGCAATCCTTCGACTATCGACTCCCAGTTGGAAAACCTGCCCCAAACGGTCCTTCTACCCGCCTATCAAAGGAATGTGATCGGCTTATTAGCCTCGCTCAAACAAGCCGATGTCAGCGTCAATTCTTCACTAGTCACATCCATTAGTGGGGTTACCCAAAACGCGCAACAATATATGACGCAATATTTAGCTTATCTCGCCGACAATCATATCACCGAGCAGCTCAATGGCGCCGCCTTGGTCGCCGCCGTGCAAGAGAATATCCAAGGGATAGAGAACAGCCAACAGGCGCTTGCCCAACTGCAACAGGCGCATCAGGCCGACCTTGCCGCTGCCAATATCTTCACCCTCGGTGCCGCCAACGCGGTCAAGGAGGCGAATGAGGCTAGCATCGCAACGCTCAACCAGTCCCTGCAAGACAATCAACACGCAGAGCAACAGGCGCGTCAGGCCGACCTAACGACAGCCCATATCTTCGCTCTCGGCGCCGCCAATGAGGTGAAGAAGACGAATGAGGCTAGCATCGCCGCCGCCGCCGATGCGGTGAAGAAGGCGAATGATACAGCCATTAGCGAGGCCAAGAAGACATTACGTCAAGAGCAAGAAAATACGCTAGCGGTAAACTTGATGGCACTAGGAGAGCTAAAAAGGGTACAGGATAATACGAATACCAGTAGTAGTGACGCCTTTAACGCCGCCCTGAATGACAGCAAGCGCGAATTGAGCGCCGCTATCCAGGCAAATAGTCACTCCCTAAGCCGGCGCATCGATGATAATCGCAAGAAAGCAGCCGCGGGTATCGCCGGCGTGGCAGCGATGAGCAATATCCCCATTCCCTATACTGAAGGTTCCTTCACCGTCGGTGTCGGCGTTGGCTACTACGATAGCCAGAGCGCCGGTGCCATTGGGATCGGCAAGGGCTTCGAGAACGGCTTGGCCATCAAAGCCTCCGCCTCCTTCGCTACCGACAGCAACGTTGCCATCGGTGGAGGCGCCTCCTGGAGCTTCTGAGTTATCCCACCTTCCCGGCTCACGCCGGGAAGGTGCTTTCCCTCGCGCCTGTGATGCCCGCTATCCTTGCTGAGCTCCGTGCCAGAATTTAATTCCACCAAGAATAATTTCCATGGCAATATTTAATTCCTGTCAGGCATACTTTATCTAGCCTGCCGATATGGGCAGGAATAATAAACGGCAGTTCCCGCGCGCAATCAGTTTTAACCTCGCAAGGCAATGGGGCAGGAAAAGAATATTATCATCTAAAAATGACTTTCTTATTTAAAGATCGTCACGCCGCTCACGCCATTAAAAAAATGAATTAAAGGAATAGTAAAAAGTGCCGTTGTAAGCGCTACCCCCATAAAAAAGAGATAGCGCATCATGACCTGGAAAAATACGCAGGGAAGGATCGTCCTGTTATTCATTAGTTTTTTTATTGTGTTGATCGTTGTCAGCAATATCATTATCAAGCTATTCATCTCACCTCAACTGGTCGAAACCGAAGTCAGAAATATCAAGGTTAGCGCTGAGGCACAAAGCGATATCATTAAAGAGCAGATGAACCGGGTAAAGGCGCAACAACGCGCTATCACCGAGTTGGTCGGCAACCTCCCCAGTGAACAACTCGATCACCTATTACCTCCGCTGATTAATCAATATGGCGACAGTAATATTTTTGGCGGTGGCATCTGGCCGCTACCCGGAAAACGCGATCCGGCTAAAGAACGCTTCAGCACCTTCTATGCCCGTGACGCCAGCGGTGTACTCCAGCTCAATAGCGTATGGAATCAGCCCACCTCCCAGAAATATTGGCAACAGAGTTGGTATCTGGCGGGATTAAACGCGCCCGCCGGCGAATGCGCCTGGGCCAATGCCTACCAGGATGCGGCGAGCTCACAGCCAAGAACCAACTGCGCCATGGCGATAAGTAAAAATGGCCAGCCTTGGGGTGTCTCGACCATCGATGTGACCTTGGGATTCTTTAATCAACTCGCCCAACAGATGAGCAAGACGATTGACGGCACGGTGTTGATCGTCGAGGCCGATGGCAAAATCATCGGCGACGGCACCCCCAATGCCGAACACGCTACACTGGCTAACTTGCGCGATCTCTCCCTACCATTGGCGACACCGCTACTGACGCTACTCAGGCAAGAGAGCAAGGGGGAGGGGGAGAGGCAAGGCGAATACCAGGGGGAGGATGGGCGTCATTCACTCTTCCTGCTCCCCATCGCCGGGACGCCTTGGTATTTGGCGGTCGACGTCACGAATCGCCTCTTAGAGCATCACTCCTTCGAGGTGCTGAGCCAACTGGCCATCATACAGGGGGTGATGGGGGTGATCATCGTACTCATCCTGATGGCCATCATTCGTAACGTCTTTGCTAACGTGACTCTGCTGAATAACAATATTAAGGCGCTCTCCAGCGGAGGAGCCGACCTGACGCGTCGACTCGCCGCCAGCCGTAGCCCTGAATTCAATCAGGTGGTCGATAGCTTTAATGCGTTTATCAGTTTCCTCCATCACCTGATGCGCCAAGTGGAACAAAGCGCCTTGGCCATCTCCAGCGCCTCACGCCAAATAGCCGGGGGGAATATCGATCTCTCCTCACGCACCGAGGAACAATCTGCCGCCATCGTCGAAACCGCCGCCTCGATGGAGGAGTTAACCGGTACCGTACGCCTGAATGCCAACAATGCCCAACAGGCTCATCAGTTGGCCACCCAGGCCACCACTGCCGCCAAGGCGGGCACCGCCGTGGTGAATGAGGTCGTCACCACCATGGGGCACATCAGCCACTCCTCAGCAGAAATCGTCGAGATCATCGCCGTCATCGATGGCATCGCCTTCCAGACCAATATCCTGGCCCTTAACGCCGCAGTCGAGGCGGCACGAGCGGGAGAACATGGTCGAGGCTTCGCCGTGGTCGCCAGCGAAGTCCGCGCCTTGGCGCAACGCAGCGCCCAGTCGGCACAGGAGATCAAGAAACTGATCGAAACGTCCGTCAGCAACATTGGGCAAGGCAGCGATCTGGTTCGTCAAGCGGGCGACAGCATGCATGCCTTGGCGCAGAAGGTAGAAGGCGTCAACCTGCTGATCTCGGAGATCAGCCACTCCAGCGATGAACAGAGCCGTGGCATCGAACAGATCAACGTCGCCATCACCCAAATGGACAGCACTACCCAGCAGAATGCCGTGTTAGTGGAAGAGGTCGCAACCGCCGCGCAATCCATGGAGGAACAGACCGTGCAATTGGCACAGGTTGTCCGCAGCTTCAAGCTCTAACCCCGCCGCTCCCGCCTTACCGCGATTCACTGACGGTAAGGCGGATAAAAACGCTCTGCGTGGCGGCCACACAGAGCGGAAGGTTCACGACGACAATATTGCCCACGACAGAATTATCTCATGTGTGTCGAGGCAAAACCGCCTCCAGCCAACCCTGAATAGTAAAATAGTTAATTCGACAATGACCACAAGCTAATAACCAAAAATCAAAAAATCAGTCATACATCCCCCATTAATGACGACACCTATACCAAAAAAATATTTTATTTTTTATTAAAGCATTTTAATCCAAGTTTATTAACGCGCCGTTAGTTATAATAATGATTGATAATTAATATGAAGAAAACCTGTCTTATATCAATATAATAGAATGAGAAATATCTTATTTTCCAACCATAATTACATTTTGTTTCATTTATTTCTTATTGATTTAACTGGAGTTTTCTTAATAGAATTAGAAGCTAACCCTTCTTAGATTTAAGAAAGTTATCCTGAATTTACATAATTACCACCCAGCTTCATGGCATAATATGCTGAATTTTCCAAATTACATTATCTATTTTCCTATTTCCTTGTTACTTCTTATTGTTTTGATCTCCACCTTATTTAATTGATCAACAATTCAGCAATGCGTAAAAATAGCAAACAGACAGTAAGATTAATTAATTGCCACACCTCCATTTAGTCACCAAGCAGAAACGCTCAGACTTCCTTGAGGCGGATGGAAATTAATCCTGGTGTTAAAAAGTAATGAGGTGAAACTAATTTAGGATAGAGATAACGATGATGCAAAGAAAACGCATAAGCTATGCTATAGGCTCAATATTATTACTTGGCACTTCTGTCTCCGCATCTGCATGTAATCCACTGAAGGCTAAATGCATCATAGGGTTATTACCCGTCAGTCACAATGAACTAAATAAGATTCATCAATCCATTGAGCGTGATATGGTTGCCACGGGTAAAGCCACCCTAACCCGCGCGCAGCACTATACCGATAACGAAATCAGCCAGGCGAAAAACGACACGAAGAACTATACCGATCAACAGGTCACCACGGCTCAAGGAGCCGCACAAGATTATACCGATCGCATCCATCAATCCATTGAGCGCGATATAGTTACTGCGGGTAAAGTCACCCTAACCCGCGCGCAGCACTATACCAATAACGAAATCAGCCAGGCGAAAAACGACACGAAGAATTATACCGATCAACAGGTCACCACGGCTCAAGGGGCCGCACAAGATTATACCGATCGCATCCATCAATCCATTGAGCACGATATGATTACCGCAGGTAACGTCACCCTAACCCGCGCGCAGCACTATACCGATAACGAAATCAGCCAGGCGAAAAACGACGCGAAGAGCTATACCGATCAGGGCGATAAGCTCACATTGACACAGGCAAATCATTATACTGATAGTAAAATCGCGGATGCGCACGATAATGTGAAGAAATACAGTGAACAATTAAACCAAGCAGAGTCCTCGGCTCGTCTTCATGCTGATCAAGCGGAGGTTTTAGCCAGAAACGAAGGAGATCAAAAAGAACAGGCTGCTCGTCTAGATGGCGATCAAAAGGAACAAAGAGCAAGAGCTCAAGCCGACTATGCAGAAACGATTGCTCGGGCTAACGGAGATAAACAAACGCTAGCTTCAGCCAATCGTTATACTGATGAAAAGATTAACCATACGGAAAGCCGACTCAATGCTGGGATTGCCGCTGTCACGGCAATATCATCTATCCCTTACGTTCACGGAAATACATTTTCTTATGGGGTAGGCATTGGTAATTACCGCAATGGTAATGCGGCCGCGCTAGGGATTCAGTATAGAATCACGAATAACCTCAACGCGCGGATTAATGCCTCCTGGGACTCCTCTCATAATACTGCACTGGGCTTCGGTTTAGCGGCAGGTTGGTAAGTCATCGAGCTCACCGCGCCTAGTTTATTATAGCAAATGGAATATAGGTTATTAATATGGTGCTATTACAACTCTACACTCACGCGACTAAAAGTATAGCAGTGCCACTTATATATCTCACACCAAACCCCGTAAGTTTTCAGCCTTGGTGAAACAATGATAGGCGTAACAGTCTATACGGATAACAATCTACTCGCTGAATGTATTTGTAAGTTTCTCCATCATATCCATGACAACGTAAATGTCATGGCGTATCAACCATTACAACTGTTAAGGCGTGACGGCGAAGCGATAATTTTCAATTTAATCAGGAGTGATAATGATGTCATATCGACGATTAACTTCCTAAATAGATATAAAGTGAGACTATCAAGGATGAAAGTTTCCTTAATCGCGCCCAATAAATTAAGAGTTTTATGCATAGAGCTGTCATTATTTAAGGTTAGCCATTTACTTACAGAAAGATCAACAGCCAGTGATTACCACCGCTGTATTTATCACAACACTATGGATACTACGCCTTACCAACACATTTTAAGCGCAAGAGAAAGAATGGTCTTAACCATGCTATTGCAAGAGCATAGCCCAAGCCATATTGCTGAAAGGTTAAGCATATCGTATAAAACAGTATGCGCACACAAATTAAACATAATGAGAAAACTACAGATAAAACGTATAAGTAGTATATTTACCAATTGCTCATAGCGTTCCCCCCTACGACTAGCCAATAATAAATAAAACAACACGCTATAACAGCTAGGGATTTATTTCCCCAACAGGGCGACACCCACACTCAGCGCGTGTTAATAATTTTATTGAATAAGCAAAACGTTTACTGATTGACTCTATTAGGGAATATCGCTAATGCCCCCTCCATCGACCAACTTATGGGATTGACCTTTGCACTTCGTGACCATCGATCTGATGGGCATTGAGCTTCATTGGGGGTATCGTTTTCATTGAACCCAGGATGCCACCAGATTGTTTTGCGTGCCCACTTTGAGTATGAAAAACGAGCAGCGATCAGAGGGAAGGAGACATCACCCCACTATGATGACCCCCTTTCTTATTGCAGGATAGATGTATCCCACATTAAGGAGAGCCCCAGCCATGAAAATGACCAGTCGCAAAAAAGAGATACTCAGTTTCTTTGAGCCAGCAAACCGCGAATGGGTATCCAGTGAAATTGGCCCGCCTCCGCTTGATGTCTCCGGTATGACCTACCTCCTACACCTCGGCGCAGATACACGTAAAAAAGAACACCACTGAGTCTGTACACTGAACCCTAGAAGGAGTGGTTAAAGATGGCCTATTAGAGTGCGTTGATTCACACGAACGCCGGGATGACTGGACGCAGGATGGCAGTGATATCGGCGTGTGGTGCGTTGTCGCACGTTATAGGTTTCCTGGGCGCCGAGTCACCCATGATACAAGCGGCTCGGAGAAGGCGATTATTGCGTAGTTAGCGCAACCGAGGCAGGGGATGCACAGCAAGATACACCGGGATCCCCTTACATCGCCGAAGACCGTGCTAAAGGTGGTCCGCCACCGAGGCCTCGAACCTCGCACCTACAACCTCAAGGTTATCGGCTCTACCAGACTGAGCTAGTGGCGGATAGGTTGGAGCGGGCAGCGGGAATCGAACCCGCATCATCAGCTTGGAAGGCTGAGGTAATGGCCATTATACGATGCCCGCCTATCTGGTGGCCCTTGCTGGGTTTGAACCAGCGACCAATCGGTTATGAGCCGACTGCTCTCACCACTGAGCTAAAGGGCCGAGTGCCGTAATGAGGTGGCTTATCCCCAGACTGAAGCACCCGACGCTAACCAAGGGCCCCATGACAGCGGAGGGGGATGTTATCGATGGTCGTGGCGATGAACAATGGTTCGAGGCAATTTTCAGACATTCCCTACCCCGCGTCGCAAGACGCGCGCCGGGCGGTCCCACCTCTTATATGCCCCAGAGGCACGACATTTCCCCCTCGGTATGACGCCATCCTGCCCCCCCCTCATCGCAGCCGCCAGGGCGGGTCAATCGACGGCCTTCAGTGAAGTAGGATAACCGCACTCAGCCCATCGGCCTGCTGAGAGCTCGTCTCTTTAGGTTTTATCGCCGCCCTCTCGCAGAGTGTTAAGGCTGCACCTCCCACGTGACGAGCAAAGCGCGTCGTTTTCACGCACAGCGCCTCGTCTAAACGAGCGGACGTACCCCGCACTGTCTTGGGCGGATGGGGATCAATCACTCTGATTGCGCAGATAGGCACGTCTGGCCGTCAATCACCTGACCGAATACGCCAGAAAAATCGACCCACTTTCTGAGGTTGCGACACAAAAACGACACAGGAGGAAAAGCAAGTAGGATTGAAAACCGCTTAATCAATTGATTTTCAATGGTGCGCCCTGCAGGATTCGAACCTGCGACCCACGGCTTAGAAGGCCGTTGCTCTATCCGACTGAGCTAAGGGCGCATCGGGGGTAACCGGTGCATCTGCCTGATGTTTCAAGCGGGATGGGATTATACGGCCCCACTCTGATGAGTCAATGCCTTTCACGGGAAATCACGGATTTCCGCCCGAGAATGGGAGTCTATACAACAGACTCCTCGTTACGCGCACTCTTGATAGAGATCAACATTTACCTGACAGCACGCCGACCATCTGCGACAATAGTCGCTTCCCCCGCAACATAACCAGGATGGATCAACTCACCATGACAGCAAAAATTATTGATGGGAAAACGATTGCGCAGCAAGTCAGAAGTGAAGTCGCGGCACGGGTACAACAGCGCCTAGCGGAAGGTAAACGCGCGCCAGGGCTGGCCGTCATCATGGTCGGCGACGATCCGGCCTCTCGAATCTACGTCGGTAGTAAAAAACGTGCCTGTGAGGAGGTTGGCTTCCTCTCGCGCTCCTATGCGTTACCGGAGGACACCAACCAGGCCGACCTGCTCGCGCTGATCGATACACTCAACGCCGACGCGGCGATCGATGGCATTTTAGTGCAGTTGCCGCTGCCCGACGGGATCGACAATACCCTGGTCCTGGAGCGTATCCGTCCGGATAAAGACGTCGACGGCTTCCACCCCTATAACCTGGGGCGTCTGTGTCAGCGGACCCCCAAGCTGCGCCCTTGCACCCCGCGCGGCATCATCACCCTGCTAGAACGTTGCGCTATCGAAACCCAGGGACTGGATGCCGTGATGGTCGGCGCCTCCAATATCGTTGGGCGCCCGATGGCGCTAGAGTTGCTGCTGGCGGGTTGCACCACCACCATTACCCATAGCCGTACGCGGAACCTGCAGCAACACGTCGAGCGCGCCGATCTGATCGTGGCCGCCGTCGGTAAGGCCCACTTTATTCCCGGCGAATGGGTGAAACCCGGGGCAGTGGTGATCGATGTCGGTATCAACCGCCTGGAGAACGGTAAGGTCGTCGGCGATGTCGACTTCGCCGCCGCCGCTCAGCGCGCCAGCTGGATCACACCGGTACCCGGTGGCGTCGGGCCGATGACGGTCGCCACGCTGATGCAAAACACCCTGCAGGCCTGCGAAGCGTTCCACGACTGCTGATAGCCGCCTGCGCCGCACCGCGCGCACCTTTCCCGTGCGCCCGGCGCCCCACACTGGCACAATAGTGCCGTGTCCGCCCGTGCGGCGGTTAATTTTTCAGGCAAGAGACAAAAGCATGCAAACTTTCCATCTGGACAATCACCCACACGTCGAGCTGTGCGATCTGCTGAAGCTACAGGGCTGGTGTGACAGCGGCGCCCAGGCCAAAAACCTGATCGCCGACGGGCAGGTCAAGGTCGATGGCGCCATCGAGACGCGCAAACGCGCCAAGATTGTCGCCGGTCAGGTGGTCGACTTCGCCGGGCAACAGGCGCGCGTCGTCGCCTAAACCAAACGCCAGGCGTAAAAAAGCCGGACCCCAGAGTCCGGCTTTTTACATGCTGGCGCGCTTACTTACGACGCCAGGTGGTCCCCTGCGGGCCATCCTCCAGCACGATCCCCAAGGCATTCAACTGGTCACGCGCATCATCGGCACGCGCCCAATCCTTGGCGGCACGGGCATCGTTACGCTGCTTGATCAACGCCTCGATCTGCGCCGCTTCACCGTCATCGGCGCTCGCCCCACTCTGCAAGAAGGCATCCGGATCCTGTTCCAGCAGACCCAGCACCCCAGCCAGACGACGTAGCTGCGCCGCCAGCGCGTTAGCCTGCGCCATATCCTCCCCTTTCAGGCGGTTCACCTCGCGCGCCATGTCGAACAGCACCGAGTAAGCCTCTGGGGTATTGAAGTCGTCATCCATCGCCGCCCGGAAACGCCCTTCGAAGGCCTCATCCGCCGCCGGTTGGGCCGTGGCATCGGTACCGCGCAGCGCGGTATACAGACGCTCCAGGGCCGCACGCGCCTGCTTCAGGTTCTCTTCGCTGTAGTTCAGCTGGCTGCGATAGTGACCAGACATCAGGAAGTAACGCACCGTCTCCGCATCGTAGTGCGCCAGCACGTCGCGGATGGTAAAGAAGTTACCCAGCGACTTGGACATCTTCTCACGGTCGATCATCACCATGCCGGAGTGCATCCAGTAGTTGACGTAGGCGCCGTCATGGGCACAGGTCGACTGGGCGATCTCATTCTCATGGTGCGGGAACATCAGATCTGACCCGCCGCCATGGATATCAAAGTGGGAACCGAGTTGCTTGCAGTTCATCGCCGAGCACTCGATGTGCCAGCCGGGACGCCCTTCGCCCCACGGTGACGGCCAGCTCGGCTCACCCGGCTTGGACATCTTCCACAACACGAAGTCCATCGGGTTGCGTTTCACCTCTGCCACCTCGACGCGCGCGCCGGCCTGCAACTGCTCCAGATCCTGGCGCGACAACAGGCCATAGTCCGGATCGGTATCGACGGCGAACATCACGTCACCGTTGCTGGCCACATAGGCGTGACCACGGGCGATCAATTGCTCCACCAGCGCGATGATTTCGGCGATGTGGTGAGTGGCGCGCGGCTCCACGTCCGGACGGGCAATATTCAAGGCGTCGAAATCGCGATGCATCTCCGCCAACATGCGCTCGGTCAACTGCTCGCAGCTCTCTTTGTTTTCCAGCGCACGCTTGATGATCTTATCGTCCACGTCGGTCACGTTGCGCACATACTTCAGCGTATAGCCCAGGTAGCGCAGATAGCGTGCCACCACGTCGAAACAGACGAAGGTACGGCCATGCCCGATGTGACACAGATCGTAAATGGTTACCCCACACACATACATGCCGACTTCTCCGGCATGGATGGGTTTAAATTCCTCTTTCTGTCGACTGAGTGTATTAAAGATTTTAAGCATCGGGGGTATCCGTGATGGTTGCTGATAACAAGGAAACGTTGGAGTTATACTAACGCAGCGCCAAGGGAGAATGAAGCCCACACAGGCGCGGCTGGCGAATATTCCCCGAGAAAGAGGTGCCAGCGGCAGGGGCATCGGCTACAATCATCCCGCTCGCTTCAATCATCATAAAACAGGATTATTGTTATGGTTACTTTCCACACCAATCATGGTGACATCGTCATCAAAACCTTTGACGACAAAGCACCGGCTACCGTTGCCAACTTCCTGGAATATTGCCGCGAAGGCTTCTACGACAACACCATCTTCCACCGCGTAATCGATGGTTTCATGATCCAGGGCGGCGGTTTTGAGCCGGGCATGAAGCAGAAGGCCACCAAGGCACCGATCAAGAATGAAGCCAACAATGGCCTGAAGAACAGCCGCGGCACCCTCTCCATGGCGCGGACCAACGATCCGCACTCGGCTACCGCCCAGTTCTTCATCAACGTCGTCGACAACGACTTCCTGAACTTCCGCTCCGAGCGCCCGGACGGCTGGGGTTATGCCGTATTCGCCGAAGTGGTAGAGGGTATGGATGTGGTCGACAAGATCAAAGGCGTCTCCACCGGTCGTCACGGCATGCACCAGGATGTCCCGCGTGAAGACGTGATCATCGAACGCGTTACCGTGAGCGACTAATCGCCCGAATGGCAACGCTGTTCATTGCTGATTTACATCTCAGCCAACAGGAACCGGCGATCACCGCCGGTTTTCTGCGTTTTCTCGCCACGGAGGCGCGCCAGGCCGAGGCGCTCTATATCCTCGGCGACTTCTTCGACTACTGGATCGGCGACGACGATCCGCAACCGCTACACCAACAGGTCGCCGACGCGCTACGTCGCCTGAGCGACAGCGGTGTACGCTGTTACTTCATTCACGGCAATCGCGACTTCCTGCTGGGCAAGCGCTACGCCGCACGCTGCGGCATGACCCTATTGCCGCAAGAGCAGGTGATCACCCTATATGGGCGACGTATCCTGCTGCTACACGGCGATACCCTATGTAGCGATGATCAGGCGTACCAACGCTATCGGCGTAAGGTGCATAACCCGTTACTCCAGTGGCTGTTCCGCCGCCTCCCCCTACGGCTACGCCTGAAGATCGCCGCCGGTATGCGTCAACAGAGCGCACGCAGCAATAGCGCCAAGTCGATGACCATCATGGACGTCAATCAGCAGACGGTCTGCGCCACCTTGCAGCGCCACGCGGTACACTGCATGATCCACGGCCACACTCATCGCCCCGCGATCCACCATTTTTGTCTGCCTGACGGCAGCGGCGCTCAACGCGCGGTACTCGGCGCCTGGCACCAGCATGGCTCGATGATCCGCGTCGATGCCGAGGGATTGGCGCTGATCGATCTGCCTAGCCATCCCGCCTAAGGCGTCGAGGCGGCCAAGACCACCCGATTACGCCCCGTCTGTTTGGCTTGGTACAGCGCACTGTCCGCTCGTACCATGTACGCCTCCGCGCTACACTGCGCGGGGCGGCAGAGCACGCCCCCGATGCTTAGCGTTACCGTCACGGGCCGCCCATCCTGCGCGCTGAGAGTCAGCGCGGCGACGCGCGCCCGGATCTGTTCCGCCCGAGCCTGAAGTACCGCCTCATTCTCCACCGCGGGCAACAACACACAGAGCTCATCGCCGCCGATACGCGCCAGGACATCCCCGGTGGCGAGAACCTGCTCGATCGCCCGCGTTACGGCGATCAACGCCCGATCGCCGCTCAGATGACCATACCGATCATTCACCTGTTTAAAGTGATCGATATCCATGATCAGGATCGCCGGTGGATACTCGACACTCGCCCGTTGTAAGGCATGCTGCAAGGCGTCGTAGTAATAACTACGGTTATACGCACGCGTTAATCCATCACGAATCGCGTTATCGTGAGTGACGACATAGGCATGCTGCATGCGGCGATAGCGTTGAAAGATGTCATAGAGGAAGATCTCCATCACGCAGAAATTCGCCAACAGGCCAAACAGCAACGAGCCGTACCAGCCGACACTGTTTACCTGCGGCGCGCGCCACTGCAAGAGAAAGCCGCCGACGATGACCAGGCAAGCCAACGTCACCGCCAGCCAAAAGCGCGTCGCCAGACGCGTCCGCCACACCAGCAATAACGCTAATCCCCCCCATAGGGTACACATCGTCGGTAACAGGAGACGCCGGTAATCGGCGCGATAAGCGAGGCTCTCCTGCAGGAGAGTAGGACTCAGCCAGGCCGTTTGACTAGAGAGTAGCAGCGCCGTCGCCGTGACCAGCACGACGGCGAGCGTGCAGATCACGGACACCGAGCGCGGCTGAACCGGGCCGCGACGGGAAAACAGATACAGCGCATACAGGAATAACAGTCCCATGCCACCGTAGCGCAGTAGATAAAATAGCACGAAGTCATTCAGTGTCAGCGAGTGGGCATTCCGGCTCTGAAATACATCGGGATAAAATAATAAACTATAGGTTAAAATAAGCGCCGAAAGAATATAGGCAGCGATCAATGGTAACTTATATACATGCGCCCGCTCGCAATTAAATTGCATAAAAATAAATAGCGCAATTAATATATGAAGGATAAGCAAAACGGCGTTACAGACCGCGACAAAGCCATACAATAAGGTAATCGGATAGACGGCGGCATACAGTATCAATAGGTAGCTAACGATCGTCAGCAATAATAACGAGACGCCGAGCGGCCCCCCACAACGCGATACTAGCGACGCTTTTCCTTCCATGGCATTCCTTAATTCACAACATATTTTCCCGCTTATTCGCATTCCTCCGACAGCACAACGCAATAATAGGCGGGGGTCATTACTCTACTATTTTTAGCTTAGTATAGTGTCTATCGTGGATAGATTAATAATATTCATCTAGGCCATCATCCCCCTTCCCCACTCACCCAACGCCCGTCCTCGCGCGCTTCCGAGCAAAAACGGTGCCTAATCGCCTCTTTTTCCCTTCTTGATGGCTACGCAAACGTTTTCCTAGGCGGAATAGCTATGTTATCCTTGCCCCCACTGAATACCGCTCATCGGCGGTATCTATCGATAACTGAGCCACGAGAGGAGCACGCCATCTATGTCCGCCAGCGCCGCACCGGCCAAGATCGCCATCATCATGGGATCGAAAAGCGATTGGGCCACCATGCAGTTCGCCGCCGAAATCCTGAGCCAGCTTGAGGTGGCGTACCACGTCGAGGTGGTCTCCGCACACCGTACCCCGGATAAGCTGTTTCGCTTCGCCGAACAGGCCGAAGAACGCGGGCTTCAGGTGATCATCGCTGGCGCAGGCGGCGCCGCGCATCTGCCTGGCATGCTCGCGGCCAAGACCCTGCTGCCGGTGCTCGGCGTTCCGGTGCAGAGCGCTGCATTAAGCGGGGTCGATAGCCTCTACTCCATCGTCCAGATGCCGCGCGGTATTCCGGTCGGCACCCTGGCAATCGGTAAGGCGGGCGCCGCTAACGCCGCGCTGCTGGCCGCCCAGATCCTGGCGCTGCATGACGCCGCCCTAGCAGGCCGTCTGGCCGCCTGGCGTCAAGCCCAGAGCGACGACGTGCTCAACCATCCCGACCCGCGGGAGGCGCTATGAAGCCGGTTTGCGTCTTAGGTGATGGCCAATTAGGGCGCATGTTGCGCCAGGCCGGAGAGCCGCTGGGCATCACGGTCTATCCCGTCGGCATCGAGGCCGATCCACACGCTGTCCCCTGGCAACAGGCGGTGATCAGCGCCGAGATCGAGCGCTGGCCCGACACGCCGCTGACCCGCGAGCTGGCTCGCCATCCCGCCTTCGTCAACCGCGATGTCTTCCCACTGCTGGCCGATCGCTACAGCCAAAAACAGCTACTGGATGAGTTGGCATTACCCAGCGCGCCCTGGCAGTTACTCGCCCATCCCGAGGAGTGGCCGGCGCTATTCGCACGCCTCGGTCCGTTAGCCATCGTCAAACGGCGCACCGGTGGCTACGATGGGCGCGGCCAGTGGCGGGTACGCCCCGGTGAACAACGGCAACTGGATCCGGCACTGTATGGCGAATGCATCGTCGAGCAGGGGATTGCCTTTCGCGGCGAAGTGTCGCTAATCGGCGCGCGCGGACGCGACGGCCACTGCGTCTTCTATCCGCTCACCCATAACCTGCATCAGGACGGAATCCTGCGCGCCAGCGTGGTCTTCCCGCAGCCAGAGAGCTTCCTGCAAGAGAAGGCGCAGGCGATGCTGCAACGCATCATGCAGCGCCTGGAGTATGTCGGTGTCATGGCGATGGAGTGCTTCGTGGTGGATGATGACACGCTGCTCATCAACGAGTTAGCCCCACGCGTACACAATAGCGGTCACTGGACGCAGAACGGCGCCTCCATCAGCCAGTTTGAGCTACATCTACGGGCGCTGCTCGATCTGCCGCTGCCGCACCCCGATGTCTCGACCCCCTCGGTGATGATCAACCTGATCGGCACCGACTACGACACCGCCTGGCTGGCGGGCGCGCTGGTGCATCTGCACTGGTATCACAAGGCGGTGCTCCCCGGGCGCAAGGTCGGCCACCTCAACCTGAACCACTTCCAGTCTCAGCGCTTGGTCGGCGCGTTGGAAACCCTGCGCGGCCAACTGCCGGCAGAGTACCAGAGCGGCTTAGCCTGGGCCATCGCCCACTTGAGCTAACCCTAACGCAGGGGGCGCCCATGCCCCCTCGCCAACGGCCCCTGCGGCGCAGGTTCCCCCATGCGACGAACAGTGAGGCCGACGCTCCGCGCCATCCTGCGTCACCACACGCCACAACCATGCCGATCGCCAGCCGTCACGCAGGGATCGCCGCCTCAGCGGACAACCGCCCGCTCCCCACACCGCATGCCGGGCAAGCGACAACCTCAACGCGCCCGCCGACGCCCGAGCAGGCGCACGCCCAACAGCGCGCCGCAACCGCCTAGCAGCAACGCCGCCCCCGGTGGCAACAGCAGCCACAGCGACCAGGTTGGCTGCCAAGGGAAGTCGAAGACCCGACTCTGCAACAGCCACAAGGCCGCCTCGGCGCCGGCGGCGGCCACGAGCCCGACCACCGCCCCCAGCAGGATAAACTCGGCATACAACGTGGTATGCAACAGGCGGCGCGGTGCGCCGAGGATACGGTACACCCGCAGCTCGCGCCGCCGTTGCTGCATGCCGACCTGAACCTGTGCCAAGAGCAACAACACGCCGCACAGTACCACCAGCGCCACCATGACCTCCAACGCGCGGCCAACCTGTGTCAGTACCTGTTGCGCCTGTTGCAGGATCGCCCCCATGTCCAGCAGGGTCAGCGTCGGGAACTGACGATTCAGCTGCACCAGCAGACGCGTATCCCCCTGATAACGGAAGATGGTCAGCCAGCTCTGCGGTTGCGCATCCAGCGCGCCGGGGGGAAAGATAAAGTAGAAGTTGGGGCGCAGGCTCTCCCAGTCCACCCGGCGTAGGCTGGTGATCTCGGCGCTAAACTGGCGGCTATCGCCGCTAAAGGTCAGTTGATCCCCCAGTTTCAATCCCAGGCGTCCGGCCAGCCCCTGCTCCACCGAGACCCCGCCCTCGCCCGGCGGCCAATGACCGGCCGTCAAGGGATTCCCCGCCGGCAAGTCCGCCAGCCAGGTAAGGTTTAACTCGCGATTGAGCGACTCCTCCTGCCCCTGAAGCGCGGGCGGCTGACCATTGATCGCCGTCAGACGCGCCAGCACGATGGGATAGAAACGCGATGGAGTCACCCCATGCTGTTGCAGAAACGCCGCCAGCGCGGGACGCTGATCGGCGTCGATATTCAGCAGGAAGTAGTTCGGGCTATCGGCGGGTAACTGCTGACGCCAGCGATCCAGCAGATCCCCCCGCAACGTCAGCAACAGGGCCAACAGCATAAAAGAGAGGGAGAAGGCCGCCATCTGACTCAGGGTCGCGCCGGGCTGGCGCAACAGACGCCCCAGCGCCAGACGCAGCGCCAACTGCCCAGGCACCAGGCGGCGTACCCCCCAGAGCGCCAACCAGCCGACCAAGGCCAACAGCGCCGCCAGCAACGCGATGCCGCCTAGCAACGCCCAGAGCAGTGGGCTGGCGCCTAGCAGCCCCCACAATACCGCCAGCAGTAACAGCGCCATCGTCGGCAGATAGTAGCGTAACGGCCAGAGCGGATGCAGCGCATCGGCGCGCAGTACCCGCAACGGAGGCGTCGCCAACAGCTGGCGATAGGGGCGCAACCCCACCAGTAACGCCATCAGCGGCATGCCAACCAAGGTCCATAACCAAGGCCAGGCGCTGGGGGACGGTAGCGCAGCAGGCAGCATGGGTGCCAGTAACCGCAGTAGCCCCGCCTCGACGGCGAGCCCCACCCCGGCGCCGACCAGTAACGCCGAGGCCAGCAGCGATAGCCACTGGCCCGCGATCCAGCGGAATAGAGTACGCCGCCCGCCGCCGAGCGTCTTCAACAACGCCACCAGGGCATAGCGGCTACGGCAATAATGGTTCATCGCGATGGCGACGGCGGCCATCGCCAACAGCAGCGTTAACAGCGCCGACAACAGCAGAAACTGCTGCGCGCGCGCCAGCGTACGCCCCAGCACGTTCGATCCTTGCGCCGCCTGAGTCAAACGCTGATCGGGCTGCAGACGCGTACTCAGATAGGCGTCGTAACGCGCCAACGCCGCACGACTCCCCGCCAAGCCATAGCGATAACTCACTCGGCTCCCCGGTTGCACGATGCCGCTGCGCCGGGCATCCGCCAGGGTGATCAACAGACGCGGGGCGGTACGCAGCAGGCTGAAGGCGGCATCCGGCTCCTGCGTCAGTTCACCGGCGACACGCAGGGTGATATCGCCCACCTCTACGCTATCACCGGGCCGCAGGGCTAATTGCGCCATCAGACGCGGGGCGAGCAAGGCTTCGCCGGGGCGCAGCGCCAACCCCGGCGGCTGGGTCGCCAGGCGGCCATACAGCGGATAGGCGGCATCGACCGCCTTCACCTCGGCCAATTGGAGTTGGCCGGCGGCGTAAACCATGGTCGAGAAGACCCACTGCTGACTGACGCGCACCTCATCGTTACGCGCCTGCGTCAGCCACGCCTCAGCCAACGGTTGGTAACTGCGTAACACCCGATCGGCGGCGATCGCCCCGCGCCCTTGACGTTGCAACCCCTGATCCAAACGATCGCCGATGCGTCCCAGCGCCAACACGCAGGCCACCGCCAGCACCAACGCCAACCAGACGATCAGTAATGATGGCGTGCGCCATTCGCGCCAGAACCAGCACCGGATCACGCCACCTCCTGCAGGCAACCATCCTGCAGGCGCAAACGCCGCTGACAACGCGCCGCCAACTGCGCATCGTGCGTCACCATCACCAAGGTCGTCCCCTGGCTCTGGTTCAGTTCGAAGAGTAGATCGGCGACCCGCTCCCCGGTCTGGCGATCCAGGTTACCCGTCGGCTCGTCGGCGAACAGGATCTGCGGCCGGGCGCTGAAGGCGCGTGCCAGCGCCACCCGCTGTTGTTCGCCACCGGAGAGTTGGGCCGGAAGATGCCGCAGGCGTTGCCCTAGCCCGACCTGTTGCAACAACGCCTCGGCCCGCTGGCGACTCTCGCGCTCCCCCTCGCCGCGCAGCAGCGCCGGGAGTTGCACGTTTTCTACGGCCGTCAGGGTCGGTACCAACATAAACGCCTGAAAGACAAAGCCGATGTCGTGGGCCCGCAGCGCGGCGCGCCGATCCTCGTCAAGCTGCGACAGACATTGCCCCAGTAACCACACCTCGCCGGTGCTGGCATCATCCAATCCGGCGAGGATCCCCAATAGCGTCGATTTCCCCGAGCCGGACTCCCCAATCAGCGCCAGACTCTGTCCGCGTTTGACAACCAGCTCGACAGCAGTGAGGATGGAGATCTGACTTTCACCCTCACCGACGCGTTTGGCAACATGATGAACTTCAATAACGTTTTGCGCTGGCATCTCCCGCTCCTGTTTGTGATGTTCCTATTCGGCCTGACGACGGCGCGCGCCGACACGCTGCTGGTGTTAGGAGACAGCCTGAGCGCCGCCTACCGCTTACCGGAACAGCAAGGCTGGGTCGCCCGCCTCGCCCTCCGTGGACAAACCCTGACGCCGCCGCTGACGGTGATCAACGCCAGCATCAGCGGCGATACGGCCGAGCAGGGACTGCATCGTCTACCGGCGCTCCTACGCCAACACCAGCCCCGCTGGGTTTTGATCGAGTTAGGCGCCAACGATGGACTACGCGGCTTTCCCCCCGATGCCATCGCTGCCACCCTGACGGCGATCGTCGCTCATATACGCGAAGCCGGAGCCACGCCACTGTTGATGCAGATCCGCCTGCCCCCTAACTATGGCCGACGCTACGGCGAGGCCTTCGCCGCCCTCTACCCCCAACTGGCCGCGCGTCTCCATCTGACACTGCTGCCCTTCTATATGGAGCAGGTGGTCACCCGCCCCGAATGGATGCAGGATGATGGCCTACACCCCAATGCGCAGGCGCAGCCGTTCATCACCGACTGGATGGAGCAACACCTTCTGCCCTTGCTGAGGCCGGTGGAAAAAAGCACGCCATCCCATTAATTAAACATGAATATTCAGCGACCAACAGAGCGACTTAAGTAAAATTATGCAAAAAGCCATCTTAATCACCGGTTGTTCTAGCGGCATCGGCCTGGCCGCGGCGCAGGACCTACAGTTGCGCGGCTACCGGGTACTGGCCGCCTGCCGCAAAGCCGACGACGTGGCGGCGATGAACGCCATGGGCATGGAGGGGATCCAACTGGATCTCGACGACGCGCACAGCGTCGAGCAGGCCGCCGAGCAGGTGCTCGCGTTGACCGATGGCCATCTGTACGCCCTGTTCAATAACGGCGGCTTCGGCCTCTATGGGCCGCTCAGCCAGATCAGCCGTGCGGATCTGGAGCGCCAGTTTTCCACCAACCTATTCGGCACCCATCAACTGACGCGTCTACTGCTGCCGGCGATGCTGGCGCAAGGCGAAGGACGCATCATTCAGACCAGTTCGATTATGGGAGTGGTGGCGACGCCGGGCCGTGGTGCCTACGCCGCCAGTAAGTTTGCCCTGGAGGGCTGGTCGGATGCGTTACGCATGGAACTGCGTGGCAGCGGGATACATGTGGCGCTGATCGAACCCGGCCCCATCACCACACGCTTCAGCCACAATGTACGCCAGTGCGATCACGACCAGCCGGTCACCAACCCCGGTATCGCCGCCCGCTTCACCCTGACGCCGGAGGCGGTGCTGCCCAAGCTACGCCACGCGCTGGAAAGCCCACGCCCGCGCCAACGCTATCCCGTCACCGTGATCGCCCATGTACTCAGCCTGTTACGACGCCTCTTGCCCGGTCGACTGCTGGATAGACTCCTCAGCGGCCATTCGACGGCGCGCTAGGCTTGCAATCGTGACGAGCGCCCCCATATCTACCGTTATCTAGCCGAAGGGATCGAGAGAAACCACCATGATCAACGCTACCGTAGTCAATATTACCGAAGCCAACCTGCACCAGACCCTAGAACAATCCATGTCCGTGCCGGTGCTGTTTTATTTCTGGTCGGCTCGCAGCCAGCATTGCGAGCAGCTCACGCCGCTGTTGGATAAGCTGGCCAACGAATACGCCGGGCAGTTTATCCTGGCGAAAGTCGACTGCGACGCCGAGCAGATGGTGGCGGCACAGTTCGGCCTGCGCGCCATCCCCACGGTCTACCTGTTTAAGGATGGTCAGCCGCTTGATGGCTTCCAGGGGCCGCAACCGGAAGAGCAGATCCGCGATCTGCTGGCCCGCGTATTGCCCAAAGCGGAAGAGTTGAAGGCCGCCCAAGCCGCCGAGTTGATGGCCAATGGTGATATGGCCGGCGCACTGCCGCTGCTGAAGGAGGCCCATGCCCTGGCCCCAACCCGTAGCGACATCGCCCTGGCGCTGGCGGAGGTGCTGATCGCGCTCAACCGTAGCGAGGATGCCAGCGAGCTGCTAAGCCATATTCCGTTGCAGGATCAGGACAGCCACTATCAGAGCCTCATCGCCCAGATCGAACTGCTGAAGCAGGCGGCCGATACTCCGGAGATCCAGCTGTTGCAACAGCAGGTCGCCGAGCGGCCGCAAGACATCACCCTGGCCGTGCAACTGGCGTTGCAACTGCACCAGGTGGGGCGTAACGAAGAGGCGTTGACCCTGCTGATGGATCACCTGCGCCACGATCTGAACGCCGGTGACGGCGCCGCGCGTAAGACGCTGATGGATATCCTGGCGGCCCTGGGCACCGGTGACGCGCTCGCCGGTAAGTTCCGCCGTCAACTCTACGCCTTGATGTATTGATCGCGCGGCCGTGCCCCGCGCCGCATGCTGTTAATCGCGCCCCCGCCCGCGTCCCGCCGGCGGGGTTTTTCGTCGCTCGCCGCCAAACGTTCCCGGTAACATTTCTGTGATACCGAAGGGTTAGCACGGAATTTCAATTTTTCCACATGCCAGACCTCAAATTCTCGATAAATCATATAAATAACTACTCTTTTTATTGAGCGAGGTCATATATTCTGCAAAAGTATTGCTGAATATTCTAAATCTTGTATTTTGTAACACTTCTACCCCAGGCATAAGGAAATGATCCATGAGTAGTCCAATCTCCCCCCATGTACCGCCCAGCGAGAGCGAACCGCGCGTCGGCTTAGGGGCCTATATCGCCCTGCTGTTTGCCATGGTGTTCTTCTCCGGTCTATTGGGCGGAAAAGAGTGGTATGGCGTATTCGACTTCACCACTCTGAATGGTGCGTTCGGTAAAGTCGTCACCGGCGTCAACGGCGCAGGCGAAGCCATCAACGCCGCCACCAGCTCCTTCCGTGGTAAGGGCGGCTCCGGCGCGATGGACGGTTTTCTGTTCGCCGTCGGTCTGATCCCGGCGGTGATGTTTGCCCTGGGGATGATCAACGTGCTGGAGCACTACGGTGCATTGAATGCGGCGCGTAAGCTGTTAACCCCGCTGCTGCGTCCGCTGCTGGGCATCCCGGGCTCCGCAGGCCTGGCAATGATCGGCTCCCTGCAAAGCACCGACGTCGGTGCCTCGCTGACCCGTAATCTGTCCGATGAAGGGCAGATCGCCGAACATGAGCGCGATGTCTTCACCATGTTCCAGTTCTCTGCCGGCGCGATGATCACCAACTTCTTCTCCTCCGGCGCGGTCCTGTTCACCCTGATGACCATCGACGGCACCCCGGCGGTACCGGCCTCCATCGGCCTGTGCGTGGCGGTGATGTTCGTGATGAAGATCTTCGGCGCCAACCTGCTACGCCTGATCTTGCGTTTCACCGAGCGTAACCGCGTTAAAACTGATACCACTCCGGCACAGGGAGAAGCCTAATGTCTGCACCGACCTCAAATCCGATGATCACCGATGTCTTTGTCGCCGGCGCGCGCAAAGGTTGGAATATCGCGACCACCAGTACCCTGCCCAACGTCTTGATGGCCTTCGTGCTGATCAAGGCGCTGGAGATCACCGGCGCCCTGAAGGGACTGGCGCTGGTCTTCGGCCCACTGATGGGGCTATTCGGCCTGCCGGGTGAGGCTGCCGCCGTCCTGATCGGCGGCTGGATGTCGATGGGGGGTGGCGTCGGCGTCGCCGTGGCGCTGTTCGACCAGGGCATGCTCACCGGGACCCATCTGGCGATCCTGGCACCGGCCATCTACCTGATGGGTTCGCAGATCCAGTACGCCGGGCGCATCCTCGGGGTGATCGGTACCGCCGCGAAACGTATTCCGCTGATGATCGGGATCTCCGTCGTCAACGCCTTCCTCGCCATGTTGATCATGCGCGTCATCCTGTAACGTCACGGAGAGATAAGACGATGCAAATGGAACAGTATCTGGACGAACTGCGTAGCGTAGTCAACGTCGATTGTGGCACTCAGACCCGTGAGGGCGTGGCCCAGATCGCCGACATTTTCACCCGCCTGTATCGCGACGCCGGTTGGCACGCCGAGCAGGTCGATCTCGGCGAGCAGGTCGGGCCGGGGGTCTTTGTCACCAACCAACCGCAGGCCGAACACTACGATGTGTTGTTGGTCGGCCATATGGATACCGTCTTCCCGCCGGGTACCGCCGCCGAACGCCCGCTGAGCGTGCGTGACGGGCGAGCCTATGGGCCGGGGGTCTCCGACATGAAGAGCGGGCTCCTCAACATCCTGTGGGCCTTGCGTGGCCTGGAAGAGACCGATCGTCAGCGTCTGCGTATCGCCGTCGCCATGAACCCAGACGAAGAGACCGGCTCGGTGCACTCTCATCAGTGGATCGGTGAGCTGGCTAAGCGCAGCGGCTGCGTGCTGGTGTGCGAGGCGGCACGAGCCGACGGCTCGCTGGTCAAGGCGCGTAAGGGCATGGCCCGTTATCGCCTCGACTTCCACGGCGTCGCCGCCCATGCCGGTAACGATCCGGAGAAGGGGCGCTCTGCCATCACCGCCCTGGCTCACGCCATCATCGCCATCAACCAGCTGGCGAATAGCGCTAAAGGCACCACCCTCAACGTCGGGGTGATCAGCGGTGGCGACGCGGCGAACATCGTCCCCGATCACGCCCAGGCGGTGGTCGATCTGCGTTTCTGGTGCAACGACGAATACCAGCGCGTCAGCCAGGCGTTACAGGCGCGCTGCCAGCAGCCTTTCCTGGAAGGCGTGAGCTGTGAGTTGCATCAGGACGCACACACGCCAGCCATGGCACCGTCGGCAGATACCGAAGCCCTGATGGCGCGCGTCGAGCAGGCGGGGCGTGAAGAGGGGATCGCCATCACTTGGCAGGCGGTCGGTGGCGGCTCCGATGCCAACCACACCGCCGCGCTGGGTATCCCCTCGCTGGATGGTTTTGGCCCGATCGGCGCCGGCTTCCACAGCCCGGCGGAGTACCTGGAACTGGAGAGCATCGCCCCGCGCGTACGCCTGCTGCGCCGAGTGATCGCCGGCCTGTAATCTCCCGCAACAAGACCCGGAGGTCGTGCCAGGCACGGCCTCCGTTTTTTTATTCCCCTCCCTGCGCTGATCCTGCGCGGCGAAGCGACAAGCTGAGAGCCTGGTTACAAACTCGCCACCATTTCTGTGCCATAGTTAACGATGGGTTCTGACCAAAAGGAGGGCTTATGTTCCCAGAGTATCGTGATCTGATCTCCCGTCTGAAAACCGAAGACGTCCGATTTGCCACCCTGTTCCATGAGCATAACCAGCTGGATCATGAAATCAGAAGGGCCGAAAACAGACCCGGCGCGCTATTCAATGAGCAGATTGCCGCCATGAAGCGCGAAAAACTGAGGATCAAGGATGAGCTGTACCAGATCCTGCGCAGTGAGGAGGCGGTCAGTTGATCGTTACACCACGGACATAAAAAAACCCGCCATATGGCGGGTTTTTTGCATCGGTGAAACGGCAGCGATTAGTGCTGACCTTTCACTTCTTTCAGACCGTTGAACGGTGCAGCCGCGCCCAGCGCTTCTTCGATACGGATCAGCTGGTTGTACTTGGCAACACGGTCAGAACGGCTCATGGAACCGGTCTTGATCTGGCCTGCCGCAGTCCCTACCGCCAGGTCGGCGATGGTGGCATCTTCGGTTTCGCCAGAACGGTGAGAGATGACAGCGGTGTAGCCAGCATCTTTCGCCATCTTGATAGCCGCCAGAGTTTCGGTCAGAGAACCGATCTGGTTGAACTTGATCAGGATGGAGTTAGCGATGCCTTTCTCGATGCCTTCTTTCAGGATCTTGGTGTTGGTTACGAACAGATCGTCACCGACCAGCTGCAGCTTGTCGCCCATCACTTTGGTCTGGTAAGCGAAACCGTCCCAGTCAGACTCGTCCAGGCCGTCTTCGATGGAGACGATCGGGAACTCTTTGGTCAGACCTTCCAGGTAGTGAGTGAACTCGTTAGAGGTGAAGGATTTGCCTTCGCCTTTCAGTTCGTACATACCGGTTTCTTTGTTGTAGAACTCAGAAGCGGCGCAGTCCATCGCCAGGGTAACATCTTTACCCAGCACGTAACCGGCTTTCTCAACGGCTTCTTTGATGGCAGCCAGCGCAGCGGCGTTGGATTCCAGGTTCGGCGCGTAGCCACCTTCGTCACCCACAGCGGTGTTCATGCCTTTGGCTTTCAGAACTTTAGCCAGGTTGTGGAACACTTCAGAACCGATGCGTACCGCTTCTTTCAGTGTCTTAGCGCCAACCGGCTGGATCATGAATTCCTGGATGTCGACGTTGTTGTCGGCGTGCTCACCACCGTTGATGATGTTCATCATCGGCAGCGGCATGGAGTATTTGCCCGGAGTGCCGTTCAGTTCGGCGATGTGCGCGTACAGCGGCATGCCTTTAGCGGCAGCGGCAGCTTTCGCGTTAGCCAGGGAAACCGCCAGGATGGCGTTAGCACCGAACTTGGATTTGTTTTCGGTACCGTCCAGTTCGATCATGATCTGGTCGATGTTAGCCTGGTCTTTCGCGTCTTTGCCGATGATGGCTTCAGCGATCGGGCCGTTGACGGCGGCAACCGCCTTCAGGACGCCTTTACCCAGGAAACGTGACTTGTCACCGTCGCGCAGTTCCAGCGCTTCGCGAGAACCGGTAGAAGCACCTGACGGCGCAGCAGCCATACCGACGAAACCGCCTTCCAGATGAACTTCGGCTTCTACAGTCGGGTTACCGCGGGAGTCGATGATTTCGCGACCGATGACTTTAACGATTTTGGACATTAGGTTTTCCTCGATACAAGTTAAACTAAAACTCCAGACGACAGACGCGGAACAAAAGTCCCGCGCCTGCCCATAATCACTTATTTCACCTGACGTTTCTGGTATTCCGCCGCCGCTTTAACAAAGCCGGAGAACAGCGGATGCCCATCACGCGGGGTGGAGGTGAACTCCGGGTGGAACTGCGAGGCGACGAACCACGGGTGATTCGGCAGCTCGATGATCTCCACCAGGCTGTTGTCCGCTGAACGACCGGAGACACGCAGGCCTGCGGCTTCGATCGGCTTCAACAGCATGTTGTTCACTTCGTAACGATGACGGTGACGCTCAACGATGCTCGGGGCGCCGTACAGCTGGCGGGCCAGCGTACCATCCACCAGGTTGCACTGTTGACCGCCCAGGCGCATGGTACCGCCCAGGTCACTCGCTTCGTCACGCACTTCAACATTACCTTCTTCGTCACGCCACTCGGTGATCAACGCCACGACCGGGTATTTACAGTCCGGCATGAACTCCGTTGAGTTGGCGCCTTCCATGCCCACGACGTTGCGAGCAAACTCCATCAGGGCAACCTGCATACCCAGGCAAATGCCCAGATACGGGATGTTGTTTTCACGCGCGTAACGCGCGGTAGCGATCTTCCCTTCGATACCACGGTAGCCAAAACCACCCGGTACTAGGATAGCATCCAGATCTTTCAGGATCTCGGTGCCTTTCGTTTCCACATCTTGCGAATCGATCAATTTGATGTTCACGCTAACACGGTTTTTCAGCCCACCGTGCTTCAGCGCTTCGATCACCGACTTATAGGCATCCGGCAGCTCGACATACTTGCCGACCATCCCGATGGTGACTTCACCGGCCGGGTTGGCTTCTTCGAAGATCACCTGTTCCCACTCGGAGAGATCGGCCGCCGGGCAAGTCAGGTTAAAGCGTTTACAGATGAACTCATCCAGGCCCTGAGACTTGAGCAGACCCGGGATCTTATAGATGGAGTCCACATCCTTCAGGGAGATGACCGCCTTCTCCGGTACGTTACAGAACAGCGCGATCTTGGCGCGCTCGTTCGCCGGGATGGCACGGTCGGAACGGCAGATCAGCACGTCCGGCTGGATACCGATGGACAGCAACTCTTTCACCGAGTGCTGGGTCGGCTTGGTCTTCACCTCACCGGCCGCCGCCATATACGGCACCAGGGTCAGGTGCATGAACATGGTGTGTTCACGACCGACATCGACCGCCAACTGGCGGATGGCTTCCAGGAACGGCAGCGATTCGATATCACCGACGGTACCGCCGATTTCGACCAGAACCACGTCGTGGCCTTCGCCCCCTTCCAGGATGCGCTCTTTGATGGCGTTAGTGATATGCGGGATCACCTGCACGGTGGCGCCCAGATAGTCGCCGCGACGCTCTTTGCGCAGCACATCGGAGTAGATACGCCCGGTGGTGAAGTTATTGCGGCGGGACATCTTGGTGCGAATGAAACGCTCGTAGTGACCCAGGTCCAGATCGGTTTCCGCGCCGTCTTCGGTGACGAAAACTTCCCCGTGCTGGATCGGGCTCATGGTACCCGGATCGACGTTGATGTACGGGTCGAGCTTCATCATGGATACATTGAGGCCACGGGCTTCAAGAATGGCCGCCAGGGAGGCTGCGGCAATGCCTTTACCCAGAGAGGATACGACCCCGCCGGTCACAAAAATATAATTCGTTGTCATGCTGAACCTGAGAGTTAGGTTTAAAGACGATGGAAGAACCAGGACGGGACAGTAGTATACCCGAAGGTTTTATTTGCCACAAACGATCTGATCCCACCCGCGCCCTTTACTGCGCTAAAACACCGCCCGCAATATTCTGCTTTTACTTATTAATCAAAAAGATAAATGGAAAAAACTCCAAAAAATCCCATTGATGCCTATCAATTTATGTCAACCCGGTAAAATAAAGTGGAAAACTCACCGAACAAGGCGCTCCACCCTACTGTTTTTCTTGCTGTTTTACCTGTTGCCATACCGCTTCCATCTCGGCGAGCGAGGCCTGTTCCAGGGTGCTTCCCCCGGCGATCACCGCCTGCTCTACCGCACGAAAACGGCGTTCAAACTTACGATTGGCCTGTTCCAGCACATTCTCCGCGCGGCAACCGAGGTGACGCGCCAGATTGACCGTAGCAAACAGCAGATCCCCGACCTCTTCGCTCAGTCGCGCCTGATCCACCACCGCCTGCTGCGCCTCCTCCATCACCTCGTCGATCTCTTCGTACACCTTGTCCAGCACCGGTCCCAAGGTGTCCCAGTCGAAGCCCACCGAGGCGCAACGCCGTTGGATCTTATCGGCGCGCATCAGCGCCGGCAGCGCCAACGGGATATCATCCATCAGCGAGTCCATCGCCTTCTGCGCTCGCTCCTGTTGCTTACGCTGTTCCCAACGCGCCACGGAAGCCTGAGCACTCTCGTCGTAGTCCGCGTCGAACACGTGAGGATGGCGGCGTTCCAACTTGTCGCAGATGCCGTCGCATACCGCGTCAAAGTCGAACAGCCCCTGTTCCTGGGCCATCTGTGCGTGAAACACGACTTGAAATAACAGGTCGCCTAGCTCTTCTTTCAGTCCATTGAAATCGTTGCGCTGAATCGTGTCAAGCACTTCATAAGTTTCTTCCAGCGTATAGGGGGCGATTGTGGCAAAAGTTTGACGTAGATCCCATGGACAGCCACGCTGTGGGTCGCGTAGCGTGCGCATGATGGTCAAGAGGCGTTGTAGGGCTGGGGGGGTCATCGCAGTCGTTCCACTCACAAAAAAGCCGCCGCAGAGGCGGCGAGAAGCCCGGTGCGGCGAAGGCCACCCCGGGCAGAGGGTCATCCGGTCACACGGCGCTGCCGCGCCCGGCATTCAGCCGACGCGCGTCTAACACGTCCGGCAACTGATTCAGCTTGGCCAATACTCGGCCCAGCACTTGGAGGTTGTAGATCTCGATCTCCATGTCGATGGTCGCCATCTGCTGCTTGGTATCGCTGCGGCTGGCCACCCCCAACACATTCACCTTTTCGTTGGCCAGGATGGTGGTAATGTCACGCAGCAACCCGCTGCGATCGTTGGCCGTCACCCGTACCACCAGCGCATAGCCACTGGAGTAGCTCTCCCCCCACACCGCGTCGATGATGCGCTCCGGCGCATGGCGGCGCAGCTCATCCAACTGGTCACAGTCGGCACGGTGGATCGAGATACCACGCCCCTGGGTGATAAAGCCGACGATCTCATCGCCGGGGATCGGCTGGCAGCAACGGGCGATGTGGTGCATCAGGTTACCGACCCCTTCGACCACCACCCGGCCACTGCTCTTATCGCTGCGTGTGCTGGAGGTCCCCTTCTGCGTCAGCTGCTTCAACGCCGCGCGATCCGCCTCCTCCGCGCTGGGCTTGTTGATCTTACCCTGCAGGAAGTTAACCATCTGGTTGAGACGAATGTCGCCGCCACCGATGGCGGCCAGCACCTCATCCAGGCTATGCACGTTGTAGCGCGGCAGCAGGAGCTTCTCTGCCTCCTTCAGGCTGATGCCCAGCCGCGCCAACTCATCGTCCAGGATCTGGCGCCCGGCCAGGATATTCTTGTCGCGATCCAGCTTGCGGAACCAGTTATGGATCTTGGCGCGCCCGCGGCTGGTGGTGACATAGCCCAAGTTGGGGTTGAGCCAGTCGCGGCTCGGGTTGGGCTGTTTCTGGGTGATGATCTCCACCTGATCCCCCATCTGTAACTGATAGGTGAAGGGGACGATGCGCCCGCCGATCTTGGCGCCGATGCAGCGGTGACCGACATCGCTGTGGATGTGATAGGCGAAGTCGAGCGGCGTAGAGCCGGCGGGCAGATCGACCACATCCCCCTTGGGCGTGAAGACATACACCCGGTCATCCAGCACCTGGCTACGCACCTCGTCGATCATCTCACCGCTGTCGGCCATCTCCTCCTGCCAAGCCAGCAACTTACGCAGCCAGGCGATGCGGTTCTCGTAACCGGCGCGTCCCCCCGCCTGCGGCCCCTCCTTGTACTTCCAGTGCGCCGCCACCCCCAGTTCGGCATCCTCATGCATCTGACGGGTGCGGATCTGGATCTCGAGGGTCTTGCCGTGCGGGCCCAGCACGACCGTGTGGATCGACTGGTAGCCGTTAGGCTTAGGATTCGCTACGTAGTCGTCGAACTCGCTGGGCAGATGGCGATAGTGAGTGTGTACTATCCCCAGTGCCGCGTAGCAGTCTTGTAGCCGTTCGACCACCACGCGCACCGCGCGTACATCGAACAGCTCGTCGAAGGCCAACGACTTCTTCTGCATCTTGCGCCAGATGCTGTAGATATGTTTGGGACGGCCATAGATCTCCGCCTTGATGCCCTCTTTCGCCATCGCCTTGCGCAGATCATGCACGAAGTCGTCGATAAACTGTTCGCGATCGATGCGCCGCTCGTGCAGCAGCTTGGCGATGCGCTTGTACTCCTCCGGGTGCAGATAGCGGAAGCAATAATCCTCCAGCTCCCACTTCAGCTGGCCGATGCCTAAGCGGTTGGCGAGCGGCGCATAGATGTTGAAGCTCTCCTTGGCCGCCAGCACGCGTTCCTCTTCCGGCGCATCCTTCACCTCGCGCAGGTGGGCGATGCGCTCCGCCAACTTGATCACCACGCAGCGGAAATCTTCCACGATGGCCAGCAGCATACGGCGGATGCTATCCACCTGCTCCGACCCGGCCGCCCCGCTCTGGGTCGCCTTCAACTCGCGGATGGCGTCCATCTCCATCACCCCACGCACCAGATCAGCGATGGCACCACCAAAGTCGTCGCGCACCTGCTGATCGTCGATTACGGCGCCATCCACCAGCGGGAACAGCAGCGCGGCGCGCAGACTGTCGTTATCCATGCTCAGGGTCGAGAGGATTTCGACCATCTCGACGCCGCGCCAGAGCAACAGCGGCGCCGACGCATTACCGGCGGTTTTCTCCTGACAATAGCGCCAGGTGGCGGTGAGACGCTCACACGACTCGGGGCTGGCTATATTTAAGCTTGCCACCCACTGCTCAGGGACAAATTCACCAGCCGTATTCAAATGAGCGCTTCTTACCGCGACCATGGTACTCTCCCTCTGACTGCTTAACCGCTAATCCACTGTCTATGGCGCCGTAGACTCAAACAGCGCCATCGACTCCAAATGCCCCGTATGGGGAAACATATCCAACAGGCACAATCGTGTCAGCTGATAACCGCCCTGTAACAACACCCGGCTATCCCGCGCCAGTGTGGCCGGGTTACAGGAGACATAGACCACCCGACGCGGTGCCAAATGGACGATATGCTGCATCACCCCGGGAGCGCCGGCACGAGCCGGATCGAGCAGGACTTTATCAAACCCCTGCGCCGCCCAAGGCTGACACGTCACGTCCTCTTCCAGATTCTGATGGAAGAATTCTACATTACTCAGCCCGTTGTGACGTGCATTATTCTGCGCTCGGGCCACCAGCTCGGGGACCCCTTCGACGCCCACGACCCACTGTGCCTGGCGGGCCAACGGTAGCGTAAAGTTCCCCATGCCGCAGAACAGATCCAACACACGCTCGTCGGCACGCGCATCGAGCCAATCGAGGGCGCGGGCGACCATCTGCTGGTTGACCTGGCCGTTAACCTGGATAAAGTCCTGCGGATCGAAGGCGAGGCGGACATCGGCCACCTGATAATAGGGGGCCTCGCCGAACAGGCGCCGCGGCGCCCCTTGGCCGTCGCTCAGATAGAGCGCCAAGCCATGTTGACGCGCGAACGCCTCCAGTGCCGCCTGATCGGCGGAGTGCAACGGGTCGAGATGGCGTAATACCATCAGCGGCCCGTTGTCGGCCAGCACCAACTCCAGATGGCCCAGACGACGGCGAGCGCGTAGCGCCGATAAGCAATCCCCCAGCGGCAGCAACAACGCCTCCAACGGTGGCGCCAATACCGGACAGGCGCGCAACGCCACCAGATCGTTCGAGGCCGCCTGGCGAAAGCCCAAAATCACCCGCTGACGCTTGGCGTCGAATTGCAGGCCGAAGCGGGCGCGCCGCCGATAACCATAAGCTTCGCCGGCGATCAGCGCCGACGGCGTGATGGTGACGCCCGTCTCACGCGCCATCAGACGCTGTAACATCTGCGACTTACTCTGCTGCTGCAACGCGATTGACGCATGTTGCTGCTGGCACCCGCCACATACGCCAGCGTGTGGACAACGCGGCGCCACCCGCTCGGGACTCTGGCTGAGCAGACGCTTAACGCGCCCACGGGCAAACTGGCGTTTATCCTCCGTCAGGATCACCTCGGCCTGTTCGCCGGGCAACAGGCCGCTGATAAACAGCGTCTTACCGTGATCGCGTGCCACCCCTTGGCCGAAGGCATCCAGATCGTTGGCGGTCACAATCAGGGTTTTCCGGGTCGCAGTACGGCGCCCCGGTGTGTAAAATTGAGCCATGTCGATTGCTTATCTGTGCGGTGGGTTAAGCTTAGGCTTAACCGAGTCTGTGTTTACCGCCAATTCTCCCACATCGGAACGCCATGACCAAATATAGCCTGCGGGCGCGCATGATGATCCTGACGCTGGCCCCGACGCTCCTGATCGGATTACTGCTCAGCACCTTCTTCGTGGTGCACCGCTATAACGAACTCCAGGATCAACTGGTCGATGCCGGCGCCAGCATCATCGAACCGCTGGCCGTCGCCAGCGAATATGGCATGACCTCGCGTAATCGTGAGGCGGTGCGTCAATTAATCGGCCTGCTACATCGCCGCCACTCCGACATCGTGCGCGCCATCGCCGTCTTCGATGGCCAGAACCAGCTGTTCGTCACCTCGAACTACCACCATAACTATGCCCCGCTACAGCTACCGGAGAACAGCCCGCCACCGACGGATCTGATGCTCAGCAAGCAGGGTGACGCGCTGATCCTGCGCACGCCGATCATCTCGGAGAATAGTCAGGCGCAGACGCCCAACGGTGCCGACTCGCTGGGTTACATCGCCATCGAGCTGGATCTGCGCTCGGTGCGATTACAGCAGTATAAAGAGGTGTTCGTCGCCACCCTGCTGTTGCTGATCAGCATGTGCATCGCCCTATTATTCTCCTACCGGCTGATGCGCGACGTCACCGGCCCGATCCGTAACATGGTCAACACCGTCGACCGCATCCGGCGCGGCCAACTCGACAGCCGCGTCGAGGGCCATATGCTGGGCGAGCTGGACATGCTGAAGAACGGAATTAACTCGATGGCCATGTCGCTCACCGCCTATCACGAGGAGATGCAGCAGAATATCGACCAGGCCACCTCGGATCTGCGCGAGACCCTCGAACAGATGGAGATCCAGAACGTCGAGCTAGATCTGGCCAAGAAGCGCGCCCAGGAGGCGGCGCGCATCAAGTCCGAGTTCTTGGCTAACATGTCTCATGAGCTGCGCACCCCGCTCAATGGGGTGATCGGCTTCACTCGCCAGGTGTTGAAGACGCCGCTGAGTGCCACCCAGATAGACTACCTGCATACCATTGAACGCTCGGCAAACAACCTGCTCAGTATCATCAACGACGTGTTGGATTTCTCCAAGCTGGAGGCGGGCAAGCTGGTGCTGGAGCATATTCCCTTCATGCTGCGCGAGACCATCGACGAGGTGGCGACCTTGTTGGCGCCTAGCGCCCACGATAAGGGGTTAGAGCTGACACTGAACGTGCGTAACGACGTCCCGGAGCACGTACTGGGTGACCCGATGCGCCTACAGCAAGTACTCACCAACTTGTTAGGCAATGCGATCAAGTTTACCGAGAAGGGCAACATCGACATCCGCATCGAACAGCGTAGCCTGAACACACAAGCCGTGGAGCTGGAGGTGCAGGTGCATGATACCGGCATCGGGATCTCCGAACGCCAACAGTCGCAGCTGTTCCAAGCCTTCCGCCAGGCGGACGCCAGCATCACCCGCCGTCACGGCGGCACCGGGCTGGGGCTGGTGATCACCCAGAAACTGATCAACGAGATGGGCGGCGATATCGCCTTCCACAGCCAGCCGCACAAGGGGTCGACCTTCTGGTTCCACATCCGTCTGGAGTTGAACCACAACGCGCCCCCGGCCTCACTGCCGTTGGAGCGGCTCGACGGCCAGACGCTGCTGTATATCGAGAGCAACCCCGTCGCCGCACAGTGTACCCTCGACATGCTGAAGGTCACCCCGCTGGAGGTCACCTACTGCCCGCAGTTTGCCCAGGTGATCCCGGACAGTCACTACGACATCCTGCTGTTCGGCCTGCCGGTACAGACCTCCCTCACGTCGGAGCACATGCAGGAGAAACTGAGCCGGGCGCTGCGTCTGGCCGATCGGGTGATCCTGGCCCTGCCCAGCCATACGCTGCACGACAGCGACACCCTGAAGGCGCGCGGCATCCGCCGCTGTCTGTTCAAGCCGCTCGCCAGCAGCCGCCTGTTACCCGCTCTGCTGGACAACGCCCTACCACCCCGCGCGCCGCAGGTGATCTCCCCATCGGGGGATCGTCTGCCCTTAACGGTGATGGCGGTGGATGACAACCCGGCCAACCTGAAGCTGATCGGCGCGCTACTCGGCGAACAAGTGCAACACACGCTCCTCTGCCACAGCGGCGAAGAGGCGCTGGCCGCCGCGCGCGATCGCCCGTTAGACATCATCCTGATGGATATCCAGATGCCGGAGATGGATGGGATTCGCACCACCGAACGCCTACGCCAACAGCCGATCCACGCCCATACGCCGATCATCGCCGTCACCGCACACGCGCTGAATGGTGAGCGTGAGCGTTTACTTCGCGCCGGGATGGATGATTATCTGGCGAAACCGATCGACGAGAATCGCCTGCGCCAACTGCTCACCCGCTACAGCGCCGGGGGAAGCACCAACACGGCGAGCGCGGCGTCGACGGCGGCGGCGGCCAGCGATCACTCCTTCGACTGGGCCTTGGCGCTGCGTCAGGCGGCGAACAAGGCCGATCTGGCGCGTGACATGCTACAGATGCTCATCGAGTTTCTGCCGCAAGTTCGCCAGCGCATCGAGCGCCAACTGGCCGGGGAGGCCGAGGAGACGGCGGGGGAATTGTGCGCGCTGATCCACAAGCTGCACGGAAGCAGTAGTTACAGTGGGGTACCGCGTCTACGGCGGCTGTGCCACTACCTGGAGCAGCAGCTCCGCGACGGCACGCCGGCCAGCGATCTGGAGCCGGAATGGTTGGAGTTGTTGGACGAGATCGATAATGTCATCCGCAGCGCCCAGCCCTATCTGAAGGCGACGCCGCCGCAGGCCTCAGCCGACAGCGGCGCGGCCCACGGGCCCAGCGAGACGACGCCTTAACGCCACCCGCACGGCCAGCAGGCGGCGTATGGTCTGGCGGAGGAGGATTACTCCCCCTCCGCAATCACCGTGGCACAGGCGTAGCGGCGCTCGTCGGCCAGCGAGACATGCAGCGTGCGGATCCCCAGCTCGGCGGCCAGTTCGGCGGCCCGGCCATGGAGTACCAGCCCCGGCTTGCCTAACGCATCATTGACCACTTCGAACTGGGCGAAGGCCAGCCCCTGGCGAATGCCAGTGCCCAGCGCCTTAGCCGCCGCCTCTTTGACGGCGAAGCGCTTAGCCAGATAGCGAACACGCTGAGCATGCGCCTGGTACTGCTGCCACTCCGCCGGCGCCAGGATGCGCCGCGCCAGTTGGTCGCCGCTGCGCTCCACCACCGCCGCGATACGAGCGATCTCGACGATATCGGTACCCAGCCCCCGTAGCGCCATCAGCGACGCGCCTCCAGCAGCAGCTGTTTCATGTCACGCACCGCCGTACTCAACCCATCGATCACCGCGCGACCGATGATGCTGTGGCCGATATTCAGCTCATGCATCTCCGGCAGGGCGGCGACCGCCTGGGCGTTGTGGTAAGTCAGGCCGTGACCGGCGTTGACCTTCAGCCCACGCCCGGCGGCGAAACGTGCCGCGACGGCGATCCGCGCCAACTCCGCCGCCTGAACCAACGCATTCTCGGCATCGGCATAGGCGCCGGTGTGGATCTCGATGTAGGGCGCGCCGACGGCGACCGCGGCCTCGATCTGGCGCTCATCGGGGTCGATAAACAGCGAAACCTGGATCCCCGCCGCACTCAGGCGCGCCACCGCCGCCGCCATCTTGTCGCGTTGACCGGCGACGTCCAGCCCCCCTTCGGTGGTCACCTCTTGGCGCTTCTCTGGCACCAGGCAACAGAAGTGCGGGCGCAGCTCACAGGCGATGTCGAGCATCTCATCGGTCACCGCCATCTCCAGGTTCATACGCGTCTGGATGGTCTGCCGCAGCAGGCGCACGTCGCGGTCGGTGATATGACGACGATCCTCACGTAGGTGAACGGTGATACCGTCGGCGCCGGCCTGCTCGGCGACGAAGGCCGCCTGTAGCGGATCGGGGTAGAGAGTCCCGCGCGCATTACGCAGTGTGGCGATGTGATCGATGTTAACGCCCAGCAGAATATCGGCCATGACAGCTCCTCAAGGATGATCGGTCGGGATAACCCGGTTATCAGACACCATATTACCCAGCCGTCGCGCGCAGACAAGCGGCGACCAGCCATCTGACTAGTCTACCCTCAGCGCAGCCACAACGAGTGGGACAGCCATGAGGCAAACAGGGGGACAGTGCGCTCGGCTCAGGCCGAGGAGGTCGCCGAGGGGCGACGCGGGACGAACTGGCGAAACAGCTCGCGACTCTTGAGCGGCTTACCGCCCAGATAGGGTTTCAATGCCATGCGGGTAAAGCGTTTGGCGGCGCGCAGGGTGGCGACATCGGGGAATTCACGACTGGCCAGCGCCTTGAGATCGCGCCCGGTAAAACTGTGCTGATCCACCACCAGGCTAGCGATAAAGCCCTTCTCTTCACGGTAGCGGTAGGTCATACCATCCGCCACCGGCTCGCCGCTGCCGGCGCAGTGCAGGAAGTCGATGCCGTAGCCCAACTGAGCCAACAGCGCCAACTCGAAACGCCGCAACACCGGCTCCGGCGAACCGCTGTGCCCGGCCAGTTGTTGGATGCAATGCAGGTAATCGAAGAACAGCGCGCTGTAGCAGGTCTCCTGCTCCAGCACTCGGGCCAAGAGCTCGTTGACATACAGCCCGCTGTAGAGGGTGATGCCACTCAGCGGCAGCGCCAGCGAAACCGCCTCGGCGCTGCGCAGGGTCTTCACCTCCCCCTTACCGCCCCAGCGGATCAGCAAGGGGGTGAAGGGTTGCAAGGCACCCTTCAGTTGAGAACGACGGCTCCGCGCGCCTTTCGCCAGCAGCCGCACCCGCCCCTGCCCCTCGGTGAAGGTGTCCAGCAGCAAGCTGGTTTCACTGTAGGGCCGCGCGTGCAGCACGAAGGCGCGTTGCCAGCCGTCCATCATCTGACTTACAGATCGTCGACGTAACCCAGGCTACGCAGCGCACGTTCGTCGTCCGCCCAGCCGGATTTCACCTTCACCCACAGCTCAAGATGCACCTTGGCGTCGAACATCGCCTCCATATCCTGGCGCGCTTCGATACCGATGGTCTTAATCTTGCTGCCTTTGTTACCGATCACCATCTTCTTCTGGCCATCGCGTTCCACCAGGATCAGGCCGTGAATATCGTAGCCGCCGCGCTCGTTAGGGGCGAAGCGTTCGATCTCCACGGTAACCGAATAGGGCAACTCCTCACCGAGGAAACGCATCAGCTTCTCGCGGATGATCTCCGAGGCCATGAAGCGCTGGGAACGGTCGGTGATGTACTCCTCGGGGAAGTGGTGTTCCGCCTGCGGCAGGCGCTGACGCACGATGCGCGCGATGGTATCCACATTGGTGCCCTTCTCCGCCGAGATCGGCACCACGTCCAAGAAGTTCATCTGCTGGCTGAGGAACTGAATGTGCGGCAACAACGCGGTCTTGTCGACCACGTTATCCACCTTGTTGATCGCCAGGATCACCGGACACTTCAGATCGCGCAGCTTGTTGACGACCATCTCGTCGTCCGGCGTCCAATGGGTGCCTTCAACCACGAAGATCACCAACTCGACATCGCCGATGGAGCTGCTGGCCGCACGGTTCATCAGGCGGTTGATCGCCCGCTTCTCCTCGATGTGCAGCCCCGGGGTATCCACATAGATAGCCTGGTAGGGGCCTTCCGTATGGATGCCCATGATGCGGTGACGGGTGGTCTGCGGCTTACGTGAGGTGATGGAGACTTTCTGCCCCAACAACTGGTTCAACAGCGTTGACTTACCGACATTGGGACGGCCAACGATGGCGATAAAGCCGCAGTAGTTTTTTTCTTCGCTCATTCAAGCTCCAACTGTTTTAACGCCTGCTCGGCGGCGGCCTGCTCGGCCTTACGTCGGCTCGAGCCGACGCCGACTACCGGCGCGGACAGCCCGCTGACCTGGCAGTGAATAGTAAATTCCTGATCATGCGCCTCGCCGCGCACCTGCACCACCAGGTAGGAAGGCAGTGGCAGATGACGCCCCTGCAAGAACTCCTGTAAGCGCGTCTTGGGATCTTTCTGCTTGTCCCCCGGGCTGATCTCCTCCAAACGGGAGTGATACCAGGCGAGGATCAGGCGTTCAATGGTCTGAATGTCGCTGTCGAGGAAGATGCCGCCGATCAGCGCCTCAACCGTATCCGCCAGGATCGACTCGCGGCGAAAACCGCCACTCTTCAGCTCGCCCGGCCCCAGGCGCAGACACTCGCCCAGATCGAACTCGCGCGCCATCTCCGCCAAGGTATTGCCGCGTACCAGCGTGGCACGCATGCGGCTCATGTCGCCCTCATCCACGCGCGGGAAGCGGTGATACAGGGCATTGGCGATGACGAAGCTCAGAATCGAGTCGCCCAAAAACTCAAGCCGTTCATTATGTTTGCTGCTGGCACTGCGATGAGTCAGCGCCTGCATCAGCAGATCCTGTTGTCTAAAAGTGTAGCCCAGCTTGCGTTGCAGCCGGTTAATTACGATGGGGTTCATGAGATACCAATAAATTCAGAATGCGTCAAAAACCGCAGCATACGGAACAGGCCTGCCTTGCCATTAGCCAATCCAAAGCTGTTTCGTTTGCAGTGGCCCCCACTAGAGGGGGCCAAACATGTCACGCGGAATATTCTACAACGACTGGAGGGAGAATGCTGCGTAAATAGGGGGGTTATTTAATGAATTCCCCCGATCCGCTCCAGGCGTACGCCGGTCGGCCACTGGCCTTCCTGCTTCTTGAAGCTCATCCAGATGGCAGTCGCCTTACCGACCAGGTTCTTCTCCGGCACAAAACCCCAATAGCGGCTGTCCGCGCTGTTGTCGCGGTTATCCCCCATCATGAAGTAGTGACCGGCCGGGACCACCCAGGTCCCCAGCGGTTGACCCGGCTGACGGTAGTAGCGCGAAACCATGTCCTGAGCCTGCGGCACCGTCAGGATGCTATGGGTCACCGTGCCCAGCGTCTCCTGACGCTGATCCATGCGATAACCGTTCGGCACGCTCTCGTCGATCGGATACTGGTGGAAGCCGCTGCTCGGCTCATTGCTACTCATCTGGTTAAAGGTCTGCACCCACTCGCTTGGACGCGACGGGCTATAGGTGATCGGCAGCAGGCGATCACAGCGCTCGCCCTGCTGGCAAGCGGGGTAGACCGTCAACTCCTTGCTATAGGGATCATACACCACCTTGTCGCCCGGCAGACCGATGGCGCGCTTGATATAATCCAGACGCGGATCGAGCGGATACTTAAACACCACGATGTCGCCGCGCTTGGGATGGCCGGTCGGGATCAGCGTCGTTTGCGTCACCGGATCCTTCAGGCCATAGGCGAATTTCTCCACCAGAATAAAGTCACCGATCAACAGGGTCGGCATCATCGATCCCGAAGGGATCTGGAACGGCTCATAGACAAAGGAACGGATCACCAATACCAGGGCCAACACCGGGAATACCGAGACACAGGTCTCGATCCAACCGGGTGCCTTGGTCGCCAGACGGGCATTTTCTACATCCAGCCCCTGTTCGGTCTGGCTATTGATCGCCGCCAGTTTGGCACGCCGCGCCGGCGCCAGTTTGAAACGGTCGATACACCACACGATACCGGTTACCAGTGTGGCGATAACCAGGATCAAGGCAAACATATTTGCCATGTCCATCACTCCTTACACTCAATACCTAACATGACTCAAGCAGGCAGAAACACAACGGGCGCGGAATCGACCGCGCCCGTCTGCATCGCTGTTAATCCTTGCCGACGTGCAGAATGGCCAGGAACGCTTCTTGCGGCAGCTCGACGTTGCCGATCTGCTTCATGCGTTTCTTACCTTCTTTCTGTTTCTGCAGCAATTTCTTCTTACGGCTGACGTCACCGCCGTAGCACTTCGCCAAGACGTTCTTACGCAGTTGCTTCACGGTCGAACGGGCGATGATCTGGGTACCGATCGCCGCCTGGATGGCGATGTCGAACTGCTGACGCGGGATCAGCTCTTTCATCTTCTCCACCAACTCACGACCACGCGTGTGCGAGTTCGCCCGGTGGGTGATCAGCGCCAGAGCATCCACCCGCTCACTATTCACCATCACATCGACACGCACCATGTCCGAGGCTTGGAAGCGCTTGAAGCTATAATCCAGCGAGGCATAGCCACGCGAGGTGGACTTCAGACGGTCGAAGAAGTCCAACACCACTTCGGCCATCGGGATGTCATAGGTCAGCGCCACCTGATTACCGTGGTAGACCATGTTGGTCTGCACGCCACGCTTCTCGACGCACAGGGTGATCACGTTGCCCAGAAACTCCTGCGGCAACAGCATGTGACACTCGGCGATCGGTTCGCGCAACTCTTGGATGTTGTTCACCGCCGGCAGCTTCGAGGGGCTATCGACGTAGATCACCTCATTGCGGGTGGTCACCACCTCATACACAACCGTCGGCGCGGTGGTGATCAGATCCAGATCGTACTCACGCTCCAGACGCTCCTGGATGATCTCCATGTGCAGCAGGCCGAGGAAGCCGCAGCGGAAGCCGAAGCCCAGCGCCGTCGAGGTTTCAGGCTCATAGAACAGCGAGGCATCGTTCAGGCTCAGCTTGCCCAACGCATCACGGAACGCATCATAGTCGTCGGAGCTTACCGGGAACAGACCGGCATATACCTGCGGTTTCACCTTCTTGAAGCCCGGCAACGCCGCGTCGGCGGGGTTACGCGCCAGGGTCAGGGTATCGCCCACCGGCGCACCGTGAATGTCCTTGATGGCGCACACCAACCAACCAACCTCGCCGCAATTCAGCACGTCGCGGTCAACCTGTTTCGGGGTGAAGATCCCCAGACGGTCGGCGTTATAGGTCTGCCCGGTGGTCATCACCTTGATCTTATCGCCCTTGCGCAGGCTACCGTTCTTGATACGGATCAGCGACACCACGCCCAGGTAGTTGTCGAACCAGGAGTCGATGATCAACGCCTGCAACGGCGCCTCTGGATCGCCTTCCGGCGGCGGAATGTCGCGCACCAGGCGCTCCAACACATCGCCCACGCCCACGCCGGTCTTCGCCGAGCAGCGTACCGCGTCGGTGGCATCAATGCCGACGATATCTTCGATTTCCTGGGAGACACGATCCGGATCGGCGGCTGGCAGGTCGATCTTGTTCAGTACCGGCACCACTTCGAGATCCATTTCGATGGCGGTATAGCAGTTGGCTAGCGTCTGCGCCTCAACCCCCTGCCCGGCATCCACCACCAGCAACGCCCCTTCACAGGCGGCTAGCGAGCGGGAGACTTCGTAGGAGAAGTCCACGTGCCCCGGGGTGTCGATAAAGTTCAGCTGATACACCTGGCCATCCTGCGCCTGGTAATCGAGCGTGACGCTCTGCGCCTTGATGGTGATGCCGCGCTCGCGCTCCAGATCCATGGAGTCCAATACCTGAGCCTCCATTTCGCGGTCGGACAAGCCACCGCAAAGCTGGATGATACGGTCAGACAGCGTCGACTTACCGTGGTCAATGTGCGCGATAATGGAGAAATTACGTATGTTCTTCATTATTAATATATTTGCCTGATGATTTCTGAATGACTCGCCTAAGGACACGCGGACGGGCTCAAAGCGATGATTTTGGGTTTGTGGCGCCAGGCGCCGAATCGCTGCATTTTACACAGCCCCTCGGTCAAAACCTAGCGCTCTTCACTCGCGATCGGATGGATTCGTTACGCTACGCAACTGACTGGACGGCAAGGCGACTTGCAACAGCACCGGTTGATAGTCGATACCCCGTGCCATGCTGCGGGCCTGACGACGCGCCAGCGCAAAACCGGCCACGCCCCCCAACAGGGCCCCCAACGCACTGGCGCCATCCGATGCCAGCCACAGCTGCCCGATGGCGCCACCGCCTAACAAGCCGGCCAATGGCGTCAGGTAGACCAACAGCGCCGAACGCAGCACACTCGCCTCCTGCAGGCCAATCTCGACTCGCTGACCGACTTGGAGAGGTTGTGATACCGCCAGGCGTAGCTGATGACGTGTCTGCGGCCCCAGCTCAGCCAAGGCCGCCGTGCCACAGCCCTGACGCGCCCGGCACCCCGTACAACCGGCATGCGCCTCGCACTGCAATAGCGCCTCGCCGGCGTGCCAGCTGATCACCGTCGCCCATTCACGCATCATGCCGGCATCACCGATTAAAGCGGACGGCTTCTGCCACCCGTTTGGCGGTCATCGGCGGTAACTCGCCGACGATGCTGATTTCGGCGTTATTACGCACCTCGGTATGGATGGTGCGCCGCCCTTGGCGCAGATATTGGCCGTCACCGCTACTCGCGCGGGCCGGACTCACATTGACCGAGAAGCTGAACAGGCCGTCGCTGTAGAGGCGGGACTCGACCGGCTCGGCCACCGAGGGCAGAGTACGGCGGCTGCGTGAAATCTCTTTGAAGCCATCCGGCACCCAACCGGCGCGCCAGTTGAAGCTAACACTGTCGTTCGGTGGCAGGCGCAGCAACGGCGGCAAGGTCAGACGCGAGAAACTGCGCATCTCATTGGCGACCTGTTGGCCGACATCGAAGGCGATTACGCGGAACTGCTCCAGGGTTTCACCGTCGCGATCCAGCAGATCGACGCGCAACGGCAACTTGGAGTCCTCATCGATCCAAACGATATAGCTGAAACGCATGCCATCGCGCGCCACCACGCGGATCACCTCGCAGGGGCGATCGGCCACCCGCGTGCGGCCCACGGAGATGAAGTTATAGTAGGGGGCGAGCAGTTTAACATCGGCGAAGATCACCGACGGCAAGGCATCGACGATATGATCGCCGTTGAGGGTGAACGGTTCCAGACCGGGTTCGAAGTAGCTGATCTCATTGCCGCGCAGCACCACCTCGCGGCGCGGACCGTCCATCTGCAACAGCTGGGCCAAGGTCTGTTGGTTCTCTAGCGCATGGCGATAGCGCAACGACTCAACGCCCTGCTTAGTGATATTGATGAAGGCCAGTTCGTAATCGAGTGAGCGGCTGGCCTGGTTCATCTGCTGCAACATCAGCCCCGGCGCAGTATCCTGGGCCAGGGCTGAGGTAGAGATAAACAGGCTGCCGGTCAACAGAGTCAGGGCAAACCAAAATTGCTTCATTACTGCTGCTGGGTTCCTAATGACAGCGTACCGGGCACCTGAATCGATGCCTGTGCATTGTTATCTTCGGCCTGCAATTGCTCGGCGTGAAGACGACGCTGCAACTCGTAGTCCTGCAGGATAGCATTAATGCGCTTACGCTGCTGCTGGATCTGCTGCTGGGCGTTGTTACCCTCGTTCGGTACACCGAAGCTGACCGGCGACGCTTGCCCGCCTAACGGCAGGGTGTTGAACACCGGTGATTCCGGCTCGGCCACCCCTTCCTGCGGCGCGTTGTAATGCTGCACACCGAGCAGAACCGCCAGCGAAACCCCGGCGGCGATGCCCATCTGTGAGAGTTGACCAACCCACGGGCGCACCTTGTGCCAGAAAGGCATGCGTTGCCATTGGGCGGGTTGGGGTTGAGACTCGGGGATCGCATTGGGAACCAGGCGCACCGGCTCCGCGTCCAACGCGGCGGCGATGCGATCGGTAAGGTCGATCTGTATCGTCTCGCCGACGTCACCACGCAGCGTGTCACGAACCAGGTGGTAGCGCTGCCAGGTCTGTTGCAACTCGGGATCCTTGACCAGCGAACCAATCAGCTCGCTATCCAGCAATTCGCCATCCATGAGAGCCGAAAGTTTTTCTTTCTGCATGCCTTATACCCTTTGCTGTGACCGCATGACTAACGCTGAATCAGCGGCTGAACTTTATTGTCGATCGCTTCCCTCGCCCGGAAGATGCGCGAACGCACCGTACCCACCGGACAATCCATGATGGCCGCTATCTCTTCATAGCTCAGCCCATCCAGCTCCCTGAGCGTGATTGCCATGCGTAAGTCCTCCGGCAACGACTCAATGGTGCGAAAAACGATCTGCTTTAGCTCATCTGACAACATTAAGTTCTCAGGGTTCGAAATTTCTTTCAGCGCGCTGGCACCTTCAAAATTTTCGGCCTCGCCGGCATCCACATCGCTGGATGGCGGACGGCGCCCCTGAGCAACCAGATAATTCTTTGCCGTATTCACGGCGATACGATAGAGCCAGGTATAAAACGCACTATCACCGCGGAAGGAATCCAGCGCGCGATAGGCTTTGATGAACGACTCCTGCGCCACATCCGGCACATCGCCCGACGGCACATAACGGGATACCAGACTCGCAACCTTATTCTGGTAGCGCGCTACCAGCAGATTAAACGCCTTCTTGTCCCCCTTCTGGACGCGTTCGACCAATACCTGATCCGTTAACTGCTCGCTCATCCGAGGTAATGTCTCCCCAAATCTGTCTCCACGTATGAAATAGATTGCCAGTCGTCACAAAAACTTGAGCAAGCATTAAGTTAGAGTTCATACGCGCCCAAAAGTTCCCTGCCCGTTATTTTTCCATACAGGCAGACAGTCCGGCGGCGGCAGCTCACACCCCGAGATGCCATCCCCAATACCGGCCATAGGCTAACACGATTTTTCTCATTCGGCTGCACTCAGACGGGCCTGCCCTAAAAAATCGGCAGGCATGGTGGAAGCGCGCCAGAAAAAACGGGCGCCCATAAGGACGCCCGCGATGAGGGGAGGATGCGTGCTCGGTTTTACGCCGCCTGCGGCGCCCCGGCATCACGCGCACCCGGCAGCATCAACGCCACCAGTAAGGCCAGTGCGGAAGGCAGAACCCAAGCCATGCCATCGGCGGCCAGCGGCATGGTGCGCATCTGCCAAGCCAGCAGTTCGCCCAACCAGCCGCTCTCGGCACCGGCGGCGCGGGCACCATCCATCAGGCTGCACAGCAGTGCCACCAACATCACCAGGCGATAACCCAGCACCGGATTACGTAACCAGCGGCGGATAAAGGTCAATACCACCAGGGCGATCGCCAGCGGGTAGAGCGCCATCAACACCGGCACCGACAGCGCGATCAGACGGCTCAGACCAACGTTAGCCACCACCGCACAGGTGATGCTCAGTACCACCACCCACTGACGGTAGCTCAGACGCGTCAGGGTCGAGAAATAATCGGAGCAGGCGCTCACCAGGCCGACCGCAGTGGTCAGACAGGCCAGCAGCACCACCAGCGACAGGATCCACTGCCCCGGTTGACCGAACAGCGCCTGAACATAGGCCGCCAACACCACCCCACCATTGTTCGCCCCAGCGGCGATGGTGGAAGAGGTCGCGCCCAACCAGAACAGCGAGACGTAAACAAAGGCCAGGCCGATAGCGGCGATCACCCCGGCGATGCTCAGGTAACGGAAGCAGGCACGCGGTGAGGTCACCCCCTTGCCACGCAGCACATCCACCAACAGCATGCCAAACATCAGCGCGGCGAAGGTATCCATGGTGTTGTAACCACCGATAAAGCCCTTGCTAAATGCCATCGTCTGATAGGCCTCGACCGGAGCGGCGATCTCGCCCTGCGGACGGAACAGTACGCCCAACGCCAACACCACCAGCAGCAGGAACAGCATCGGTGTCAACAGCTTACCCACGCTATCGATCAGCTTGCCACGGCTCCAGGCCAGCGCCAGGGTCAGCAGGAAGAACAGTGCCGTGACACCCATCTGTACGCCGTCCAGCGTCACACCCGCCAACTGGAACGGGCTTTCGCCCTGGCTGCCCAGCAACGGCTTGATCGCCATCTCAAAGGCCACCAAACCGGTACGCGGCGCGGCGAAGGCCGGGCCGATGATGATAAACAGCAGCACGGCGGCGAAGGTACCGGTGCCGCGCGGCAGGTCACGGGTCATCGCCGGCAGACCACCACCGGCACTGGCGACGGCAATAATGGAAACCAGTGGTAGGCCGACGGCGGTCAGCAGGAAGCCGCTCATGGCATACAGCACGTTCTCACCGGCCATCTGACCTTCTAACGGGGGGAAAATAATGTTGCCGGCGCCCAGGAAGAAGGCAAAGGTCATCAACCCTAATCCTAATGTATCCGCCATAGATAAACGTTGTTGCATATTCTGCCCTCTTATCTCTTTTTACCCGCCGCATACGCCGCAGAAACGCACGGGGGTACCGCATCGAAACGCTGTCTGTCCAAAGGTAAATTCAGGTGTCGCGCTCTCTCGTAGAGGTGCGTAGGGGATCACTCCCTGAATCCCTGAAATATCCCACCCTCCTGGTGGGATAGCAGGCAGGATCATCCCTGCCCTAAGGGGCATATTGGAATAACGTGCTGACTAAAGCAACAGCGTTAGAAGAAAAGGTAAAAATCTTTCGTGAGTGAGCGAAAAATACAGGAGTATTCACTACTATTATCGCGGATAACCAGTGTATCTGACTGAAAGGGCCCCGGAGTACGTCCCAGCAACAGTAAGGCACGGCGTACCGGCTTCTCCGCCCGGTCGCGTACCGCCGTCTGATGCAGCGGAAACCAACCACAGGCCTGAGCGTGGCGGATCACCGCCTCGGCGGCGTCAATCGGCAGTACCAACGCCAGTCGCCCTTGCGCGGAGCTCAAGGCCGCCGCCTGACGCAACAGCGTCTGATGATCGAGGGAGTCGGTATAGCGTGCCGTCGCGCGGGCGGCCGTGCGGCAGGCAACGCCAGGAGAGAAATAGGGCGGGTTACTCACGATCAGATCGTAGCGCCGCGTCGTGACTGCCGCGAACGCCTGTAAGGAGAGCGGGTGCATCGTCAGCCGATCCGGCCAGGGTGAGGCGAGAAAGTTCTCCGCCCCCTGCCCCGCCGCCAGCGGCTCGATCTCCACGCCATCGATCTGTGCACGACTCCGCTGCGCCATCATCAGGGCCAGGACCCCGCTACCGCTACCGATATCCAAGATATGGCGCTCGTCGCCCGATAGCGTTAGCCAGGCGCCGAGTAAAATGCTGTCGGTGCCTACTTTCATCTCACAACGATCGTGGGCGACAAAGAAACGCTTCAGGGTAAATCCATTACGTGGCAGGGGTTGGTCGGCTGGGGTCGGACACGGCACAGCGGGCTCCTTGGAACGAGTTCGATCACCGGCATACCATACCTGCCCGGCTATAAAAAGGAAATGCGCGAAAAGCGCGCCGTGACAGGCTGCGAATGGGGTATTGACCCGAGCGCAGATGACGATGAACGCGCGCCATGCGCTTTAATGGGTGAAGATCGCCGCCAACCCGTCTATAATCTGCGCCCCAAGCAGAGGTAGACCATGACAGCAACCAACTTTTCCGAACTCGAACTCGACGAGCGCCTGCTCGACGCCCTGCGCGATAAAGGCTATGAGCGCCCAACCGCCATCCAGATCGCCGCCATTCCGCCCGCCATGGACGGGAGGGACGTTTTGGGTTCCGCGCCGACGGGGACCGGCAAGACCGCCGCCTTCCTGCTGCCCGCGTTGCAGCACCTGCTCGACTTCCCACGTAAGAAGTCCGGCCCGCCGCGCATCCTGATCTTAACGCCGACGCGTGAGCTGGCCATGCAGGTGGCCGATCAGGCCCGAGAACTCGCGCGTCATACCACGCTGGATATCACCACCATCACCGGCGGCGTCTCCTATATCAACCACGCCGAGATCTTTAGCACCAACCAAGATATGGTGGTCGCCACCCCTGGCCGTCTGCTGCAATATATTAAAGAAGAGAACTTCGACTGCCGCTCGGTAGAGACCCTGATCCTGGATGAAGCCGATCGCATGCTCGACATGGGCTTCGCCAAAGACATCGAGACCGTCGCCGCCGAGACCCGCTGGCGTAAGCAGACCCTGCTGTTCTCCGCCACCCTGGAATCGGACGCGGTGCATGATTTCGCCGATCGTCTGCTCGAGGATCCGGTCGATGTCAGCGCCGAACCGCCGCGCCGCGAGCGCAAGAAGATCCAGCAGTGGTACTACCGTGCCGACAGCCTGAAGCATAAGACCGCCCTGCTGTGCCACCTGCTGCGCCAGCCGGACGTCACCAAGTCGGTAATCTTCGTCCGTAAACGCGAGCGCGTCCATGAGCTGGTCACCTGGCTGCACCAGGCCGGCATTCAGGCCTGCTTCCTGGAAGGCGAACTGGTACAGGCCAAGCGTAACGAAGCCATCAAACGGATGTTAGACGGGCGCGTCAACGTGCTGGTCGCCACCGACGTGGCCGCACGCGGGTTAGACATTCCCGACATCAGCCACGTGTTTAACTTCGACATGCCGCGCAGCGCCGACGTTTACTTACACCGCATCGGCCGTACCGCTCGCGCCGGGCGCAAGGGTACCGCCATCTCGCTGATCGAGGCGCACGACCAGCTGCTGCTCGGCAAGGTGAGCCGCTACGTGCAGGAGCCGATGAAGTCACGCGTCGTCGATGAGCTACGCCCCGAGACCAAGGCTCCCAGCCTGAAGAACAAGGGCAAGCCGTCGAAGAAGGTGCTGGCCAAGCGAGCCCAGAAGAAGCTCGATGAGCAGAAGAAGAAGGGCAAGACGAAGGTGCGCCATCGCGACAGTAAGAACGTCGGTAAGCGCCGTCAGCCTAGTACCGGCCACCAGCCGGCGACCGAGGGCGGCGAGGAGCAAGGCGCATAATCGCCCGCTCCCCTCAGCGCTGCACGCGCGCGTCCACGACAACAAGGAACCACCCGGCTCCTTTTTTATTACGCCGCAACCGGGCTCAGGCCAATGCCGGCGACGAAACGCAAAACGAACAAAGGAGCCTTTCGGCTCCTTTGTGTTCAACGCGTCCCACCGTGCGGCTTACGCCGCCGCCCTTACAGGCTTTCGGTAAAGGTACGGGCGATAACGTCGCGCTGCTGTTCCGGGGTCAGGGAGTTGAAACGCACCGCATAACCGGAGACACGGATAGTCAGCTGCGGGTACTTTTCCGGATGCTTCACGGCATCTTCCAGCGTCTCGCGACGCAGCACGTTCACGTTCAGATGCTGACCGCCTTCGACACGCACGGTCGGGGCGACGTCCAGCTCAACTTCACGGTACTCGAAGTTGCCCAGCTCGCTCTGTGCGACGACCTGATCGTCAGCGTAGCCCGCCTTGGCACACAGGCAACGGGCTTCGCCCTTTTCCGTGTCCAGCAGCCAGAATGAGTTCAGCAGATCGGCGTTGTCAGCTTGGGTGATCTGGATACCTTTAATCATTTGTTGCCTCCAATTGAGATAGAGCAAAAATCCACTAATTCGGTCAGGGTTGCGGCCCCATCATGGGCCATTTGGTAAAACCAATGTTGTCTTGATGTGTTATATACCAGTTAAAACAGCCGCATTCTTTGATCTAAATCAATTTTATTCGGTCTGTCATTTTTACCATATCAGCAATTTTATGTTTTACATCAATTTAGATAAAAACACGCATAATTAAAAAAGGGTAAATTTTTCGCCATCGGAGCGCCGGGCGGCGGCCACACGCCAAGAAGCGGCAGAGAAATGCGCGGCGCGGCGGTTTCCCTCCCTGCGGCGACAAGGTAAGCTAGCCACATGGCCTCTCCACGCCATACGCAGGCAATCAGCGTGGCGGGAATAAGTGGCAACTATTTGATAAGCTATGAATAAATGACAAAGGAAGCGCAGATGACCCCGTCACTCACCTGGCATGACGTAATCGGTGCCGAAAAAGAGCAACCCTATTTCCGCGACACCCTGGCCTTTGTCGCCGCCGAGCGGCAAAATGGTAAGACCATTTACCCACCGCAGCAGGATGTATTTAACGCCTTCCGCTTCACCGAGTTTAACGACGTCAAGGTGGTGATCCTCGGGCAAGACCCCTACCACGGTCCGAATCAGGCGCATGGCCTGTCGTTTTCGGTCCGCCCCGGTGTCGCGACGCCGCCCTCGCTGCAAAACATGTATAAAGAGCTCCAGAACGACATCCCCGGCTTCACCATCCCACCTCACGGCTATCTGAAGAGCTGGGCCGATCAGGGGGTGTTGCTGCTCAACACCGTATTGACCGTCGAACGCGGCCAGGCTCACTCCCATGCCCATCTCGGCTGGGAGCAGTTTACCGACCGTGTCGTGGCGGCGCTGAATAGCCAACGTGAGGGTATCGTCTTCCTGCTCTGGGGCGCGCATGCCCAGAAGAAGGGGCGCATCATCGATAGCCAGCGTCACCATGTCCTGAAGGCGCCGCACCCCTCCCCGTTGTCGGCGCATCGCGGCTTCCTCGGCTGCGGCCACTTCTCGGCCACCAACCGCCTGCTCCAAGAACAGGGCCTGGCACCCATCGATTGGCAACCCCAGCTGCCGCAAGCGGACGATGTACCGGCATAAAAAAACCAGCCCGAGGGCTGGTTAAGCGCGATACCTGTCCCCGATAGCGGCGGGACAGGCTGAATCGGAGGGCGGGATTAGCCCTTGGAGACGGCCACCATCGCCGGGCGGATCAGGCGACCGTTCAGGGTATAGCCCTTCTGCATCACCATCATCACCTGATTCGGCGCATGCTCCTCGGACGGCAGCATGGTCATCGCCTGGTGAACGTCTGGGTTAAACGGAACATTCACCTCGGCCACCTGTTCAACGCCGAACTTACGTACCACGTCCAGCAGGGACTTCAGGGTCAGCTCCACGCCTTCGATCATCGATACCAGCTCGCTATTGGACTTGTCGGCCACTTCCAGCGCGCGCTCCAGGTTATCGATCACCGGCAGCAGTTCACTGGAGAATTTCTCCAGGGCGAACTTGTGCGCCTTCTCCACGTCCTGCTCGGCACGACGACGGACGTTGTCCATCTCGGCACGGGCACGCAGCATGATGTCGCGCTCCTTGTCCCCCATGGCCTTCAACTGAGCTTCCAGCTCGGCGATGCGGGCATCACGCGCATCCGGCTCTGCCCCGGAAGCCTGAGTCTCAGCCTGAAGCTCTGCGTTTTCAACCTGTTCTGCGTTGGCCGGCTCTTGCGTCATGTTTTGTTGTTCACTGCTCATGGAATTCTCCGCGGTTTTTGGCATTTATCTCGCTACTTGGCTTATTATGGGGATGAAAGTTGGCGATTCAAGAGAGCCAGGCATAATGGGCGTCATTCTGTCGTCCGTACCAGGAAAACCGGAACATGAACAAACGCTTTGAATCCATCGGGCTGGTCGGGCACCCGCGCCATCCCGCCGCGCTGGCCACCCATGAGATGCTGTTTCACTGGCTGGTGGGTAAAGGCTACTCGGTGATCGTGGAGCAGCAGATCGCCCGCGATTTGAAGCTACAGAACGCACAGACCGGCACCCTGGCAGACATCGGCCAACGGGCCGATCTGGCGGTGGTGGTCGGCGGCGACGGCAACATGCTGGGGGCGGCTCGCATCCTGGCGCGTTACGACATCAACGTCATCGGCGTCAACCGTGGCAACCTGGGCTTTCTGACCGATCTCGATCCCGACAACGCCAAGCAACAGCTCTCCTGCGTGCTGGAGGGGGAGTACAACCACGAGCGCCGCTTCCTCCTGGAGGTCCAGGTGTGCCGCGAACAGCAGATGCATCGGCGCAGCACCGCCATCAACGAGGTGGTCTTACACCCCGGCAAGGTGGCGCATATGATCGAGTTCGAGGTGTATATCAATGACACCTTCGCTTTCTCGCAACGCTCCGATGGGCTCATCATCTCCACCCCCACCGGCTCTACCGCCTACTCACTCTCTGCCGGCGGGCCGATTCTGGCACCGACCCTGGATGCCATCGCCCTGGTGCCGATGTTCCCTCACACCCTCTCGGCGCGGCCGCTGGTGATCGACAGCAACAGCAAAATCCACCTGCGCTTCTCCCACTTTAGCAGTGAGCTGGAGATCAGCTGTGACAGCCAGATCGCCCTGCCGATCCAGCACGGCGAGGAGGTGCTCATCCAGCGCAGCCAATATCACCTCAACCTGATTCACCCTAAGAATTACAGCTACTTCAACACGCTGAGTAGCAAACTGGGTTGGTCGAAAAAGCTGTTTTAACCCCGCCGTCGCGTCACACCACGGCGCGGCAGGTAAAAATTTGCGTCGCTCACTTTACTGGATAAAAAACCAGTTTATACTGGCATTAAATACAGTAGTGTGATTCCGTACAGGGGAATAGCCATGCTGACGCAGCTCACCATATCCAACTTTGCCATCGTGCGGGAACTGGAGATCGACTTCCAGCGCGGGATGACCGCCATTACCGGGGAAACCGGCGCCGGTAAATCCATCGCCATCGACGCCCTCACCCTCTGCCTCGGGGGGCGCAGCGAGGCCGCCATGGTGCGGATGAATATGCCTCGGGCCGACATCTGTGCCCGCTTCTCGCTGGCGGACACCCCCTCGGCGCGCGCCTGGCTAGAGGAAAACCAACTGGACGACAGCAACGAGTGCCTGTTGCGTCGGGTGATCAGCGCCGATGGCCGCTCACGTGGCTTTATCAATGGCACCGCGGTGCCACTCTCCCAGCTGCGCGATCTCGGCCAGCTGTTGATCCAGATCCACGGCCAACATGCCCATCAGCTGCTGCTAAAACCGGAACATCAGCGTCACCTGCTGGATGCCTACGGTCAGCAACAGACGCTGCTGCAGGAGATGCGCGCGGCCTATCGCCAGTGGCACCACAGCGTGCGCCTGCTGGCCGACCACCGGCGTCAAGTCAGCGAGCGCGAGGCGCGCCGCGAACTGTTGCAGTACCAGCTGAAAGAACTGAACGAGTTCGCCCCGCAACCCGGCGAGTTCGAGCAGATCGATGAGGAGTACAAGCGCCAGGCCAACAGCGGCCAGCTACTGAGCCTGAGCCAGCAGATCCTGGCGGCGCTCGCCGACGGCGAGGATGGCAATGCCCTCAGCCTGTTGCACGGCGCGCGCCACAGCCTGAACGAACTCGTCAGCTACGATGCACGTTTCGCCCCGCTGCTGGAGATGCTGGAGGAGGCCGCCATTCAGATCGATGAGGCTAGCAACGAACTGCGCCACTATGGCGACAGTATCGAGATGGATCCCGCCCGCCTGCAACAGCTGGAGCAACGTCTGTCGCGCCAGATCACCCTGGCGCGCAAGCATCAGGTGGCGCCGGAAACCCTGCCGCATCTGCATCAACAGTTGCTGGATGAGCAGCAGGCGCTGGATCGCCAACAGGATGACGAGGCACTGCTGGAGGAGAATGTACGCCACTATCATCAGCAGGCCCTCAGCCTGGCGCAATCCCTGCACCAGCAGCGTAGCGCCTATGCGCAAGAGCTGTGCAGCCAGATCAGCGCCCGTATGCAGGAGCTGTCGATGCCCCATGGCCGCTTCGCCATCGATGTCACCTTTACCCCGGATGCGCTGAGTGCCGAGGGGGCCGATCGCATCGAGTTTCGCGTCACCACCAACCCCGGCCAGCCGCTACAACCGCTGGGTAAGGTCGCCTCCGGCGGCGAACTGTCTCGCATCGCACTGGCCATCCAGGTGATCACCGCGCAGAAGATGGATACCCCGGCGCTGATCTTCGATGAAGTCGACGTGGGGATCAGCGGCCCGACCGCCGCCATCGTCGGGCGTCTGCTACGCCAACTCGGTGAGTCGACCCAGGTGATGTGCGTCACCCACCTGCCCCAAGTGGCAGGCTGCGGCCACCAACACTACTTCGTCAGCAAGGAGACCGACGGTGCAGAGACGGAGACGCGCATGCAGCCGTTGAACAAGAAGGCGCGGCTGCAAGAGCTGGCGCGTCTGTTGGGCGGCAGCGCCGTCACCCGTAACACGCTGGCCAACGCACGCGAACTGCTGGCGGCCTAAGCGGTAGTGCTTGGCTCCCCCGGCCGGCGGCGCGTGGCTCTCGCCTGCCGGGAAGGCCGAGAATCAGGGAACCATCCCGCCGCGCCGTTGCCTATACTCCCGTCGGCGTGGTAATCTCGACGCCCAGAGAATCCTGCAGCGAGATGCAGGGTTGCGCCGCAGCTACCCTGGCTTCGTGTCCAAAAGGAATGAATGAACTATGCGTTGTAAAATGCTGACTGCCGCCGCCGTGGTTCTGGTGATGCTGACCGCCGGTTGTTCCACCGTGGAAAAAGTGGTGTATCGCCCCGATATCAATCAGGGCAACTATCTGACGGCAGCCGAAGTTGCCAAAATCCACCGTGGCATGACGCAGCAGCAGGTTGCCTATACCCTGGGTACGCCGCTGTTGCAGGATCCCTTCGGCAGCAGCACCTGGTATTACGTCTTCCGCCAAGAGCCGAGCCATGAGGGCATCAGCCAGCAGACGTTAACCCTGACCTTCAACGGTAACGGTATCCTGACCGGCATCGACAACAGCAAGAAACTGCCGGATGCGGACAGCGACAACGACTGATCGTTAGCCGTTTAAAAAATAATGAGAAAGGCGCCGATGGCGCCTTTTTTATACCGCTGAGGAGGGCCGCGTTACTTCTTGCTGGCGCGCTCGGCTCGCTGGCGGCGCAACTCGCGCGGATCGGCGATCAACGGGCGGTAAATCTCCACCCGATCGCCGTCATGCAACGGATCGTTGAGCTTCACCGGGCGGCTAAAGATCCCCACCTTATTCTTGCTCAGATCGATCTCGCTACGCAGATTCAGCAACCCAGAACGCTCGATGGCCTGCTCGACGTTACTGCCCTGCGGTAACGTCAAACGCTGTAGATACTGTTTTTCCGGCAGTGCGTACACCACCTCGATATTCATCTCAGACACGGTAAACCTCTTTGGCCCGCAGGGTAAACGCCTGCACCATACTGCCAGCCAACTCCTTAAACACCTTGCCGAAGGCCAGTTCGACCAGCTTGTTGGTAAACTCAAACTCCAAATGCAACTCGACCTTACAGGCCTCCTCGCTCAACGGGGTAAAACGCCAGTCCCCCATCAGGCGGCGGAAGGGCCCCTCGACCAGGCGCATCTGGATATTACGACTGTCGTCCAGGGTATTACAGGTGGTGAAGGTCTTGCTGATGCCCGCCTTACAGACATCCACCGAGGCGGTCATACGCTGCGGCGTGCTCTCCAGAATGCGGCTGCCGACGCAGCCCGGCAAAAAGTCCGGGTAGGCGGTAACATCATTGACCAACTGATACATCTGCTGGGCGCTGAACGGTACCAGCGCGGAACGGCTAATCTGGGGCATATCGATTCCTGGACGACGTAAACCTAGGCATAATACCATTTATTGCTAGACAGAGAGAATTGGCTTACGCACACTGGATGCCGACCATAAATCTGCGGCCCGCCGCGGCGAAGGGTATTCAGGCGCCGGTCGTAACAGTATAATGACGCTACTATGACAAAGAAAAAAGCACATAAACCGGGTTCGGCAACCATTGCCATGAACAAGCGCGCGCGCCACGAATACTTCATCGAGGATGAGTTCGAGGCCGGGCTGTCGCTGCAAGGCTGGGAGGTCAAATCCCTGCGGGCCGGTAAGGCCAACATCAGCGAAAGTTATATCTTGCTGCAAAACGGCGAGGCATTTCTGTTCGGCGCCACCTTTTCCCCGCTGAACGTCGCCTCCAGCCATGTGGTATGCGATCCGACGCGTACTCGTAAGCTGCTGCTCAAGGAGCGCGAGCTGGCGAGTCTGTTCGGTAGCGCCAACCGCGACGGTTACACCATCGTTCCCCTGTCGTTGTACTGGAAGAACGCCTGGGCCAAGCTGAAGATCGGTGTGGCTAAGGGTAAGAAAGAGCACGATAAACGCGATGACATCAAAGATCGCGAGTGGAAGCAGGACAAAGCGAGAATTATGAAACACGCCAACCGCTAAGGCTGGCACAACGGCGGTAAACTCTGGTATACTGCCGTCTACACACTTGGGCCTGATTCTGGATTCGACGGGATTTGCGAAACTCAAGGTGCATGCCGAGGGGCGGTTTGCCTCGTAAAAAGCCGCAAAAAAATAGTCGCAAACGACGAAAACTACGCACTCGCAGCTTAATAACCTGCGCAGAGCCCTCTCTCCCTAGCCTCCGCTCTTAGGACGGGGATCAAGAGAGGTCAAACCCAAAAGAGATCGCGTGGAGCTCCTGCCTGGGGGTGAAGCGTTAAAACTAATCAGGCTAGTTTGTTAGTGGCGTGTCTGTCCGCAGCTGGCAAGCGAATGTAAAGACCAGACTAAGCATGTAGTACCGACAGCGTAGTAATTTCGGACGCGGGTTCAACTCCCGCCAGGTCCACCAAATTTGGAAAGTGAAAAGCCCGCCCGGCGCAAGTCTGGCGGGCTTTTTTGTATCTATCGTTTGTCATCGCCCGAGGCGATCCGGCTGAATCCGATGATTATTGGTATATGTTTAGGTATACGCGATACTGTAGCCGATTAAGCGTATATCCATTATGGCCAGGCACCGGCAGGCATGGTATGCGTCACACGCCCCTCTTACGAACCCAATCTCGTCGGCAAACCAGCCAACAACCCCTGCTACCCTTAGCCGAGTCACTGGTGGAAGGCTCCCTTACCTGATGTCTTATCTCAAGCAGCGCTTAATTCATCGCTAGAAAAGAGTAAAAATGAATAATAAAAACGTGCTGGTAGTGAACCTATGCCAGACCGACCCAACGAGCCGCCTCGTTATTGATTGCGCGCTCTTCTTTGGCGCTTGATAGCGACAAAGCCTCATTTATTGATACCAGGGTCGGGGTATATCAAGACACGGTAAGGGTCGTTATCAAGGGCTGCACCTTAGTACCATCCACTCCCAATGTGGTTGGACAATATTGGGATGAAGGGTGTAAGGGCGTTGGTATGCGCTGGGAGGCGAGGCATATCACGAGAGACAGGTATTCACCGTGAAAGCAGTATGCCCCCAGATCTTGCAAACGCTAGTAAGCGTGCAGGGCATTCGCTACCTCACTTAGGAGCGGTGCGAACGCATACCGGAAGGCATTACGTTGAAGTAAAAACAGGTGTCAGCTCTTGTGATGAATTGCCTCATGTGATGCAACCACACCGTTTTGACGCCACCCCACCTAGCGTTTCATGCGGTTAATTGACCACCCACTTTTTCAAAATTGGCAATCAACAACAGACCCCATTAACCCACCGTCAGAAGCCTGCAACTGCATCAGGATCGGCAAGCGGCTTTACCCGTTCAGCCTAGCATTACCCTGCGCGCTTTACGTTTAGCATGCCTCCGGCAGACTCATTCTGCCATCAATGGCCATCTCTCGACGTAAAGCGCGACATGGCACGCTCCCGCCGATCACTGACGATTACCGATTCGCCGCATTAGCGCTAACTTTACTCAATGCAAAATAGACAAACGCGCCTAAGAATAGGCCAAAAACATACGATGAATCATACAGCCAAGCCAGAGCGTCTATATTTTTTGATAGCATTATCCCGCCCCAAACGCTCAGCAAGGCGATGACCGCATTTTTATTGACGCCCTGATACCTGCCACTATCCACTTTGTAGAGATCCACCATGTCGATTTTGGTCTTATTCTCGATCCAGTAGGAGACCAGATAGATCCCGGTAATCGGTCCCAGCAGCGCACCCAACATACCAAGAACCACAAAAATAAGATTGTCGGGATCCGCCAACACCTTCCAAGGCATGCCAAAAACGGAAAGTAAGGCAACCAGCACCACTGCATACCAATATTTAAAAGCTTTTACCTTGTTTGATATTAAGGTGTTGAACACATTAGCTGGCGGTATTAAGTTTGCCGGTACGTTTGTCGTCAGTGTAGCCAGTAGAATAAATGCTGAAGTGATAATAACCAAGGATGGACTTTCAAATCTTGATATTAAAACGACAGGATCCCAGATTACTTCGTTAAAGGCAATGGATGACCCGGCAGTCATGGCTACGCCAACAAACACGATATAGGCGGTAGCTAACGGCGCAAAAATTATTTGCCCTAAAAACTGAGAACGTTGATTTTTAGCATTCTTGGTAAAATCTGACATGTTAAAGGCAATGGTACTATCAAATGCAATAAATGATGATAAGGCAGGGAAAAATATTATCCAAAAATTTTCTAGATCCTCCTTCCCGGAGACGGCCGGTTGAGATAAAAGCTCGCTCACACTCCAACCTGACACCGATAACGCCCAAAGAATAACCAGTAAAGAAAGGAAAATCAAAATGACCGCTGATTTATCTGCCAACCATTTAACCCCAGCGTTTTCATTAAACGCCACGATAATATTGAGCAGTACAAACAAAAAGAAAGACAGAAACGCTGAAACAAAGCCTAGCGAGGAATACGCTGGGAAAAAGATAGAGATAATATTAGTAATGGCTTGACCGCCAATCCACGCCGTCACCCCAAACCAGAAACAACCCAAGATAGCCCTAACCAAGGTCGGTATGATACTTCCTTTTATGCCAAATACGGCCCGAGATAACAGAGGGAAATTAATGCCATATTTGGCGCCAGGATGACCCAGCAAAACAGCGGGGAGCATCACTATCGTATGCCCCAACACGACGGTGAAAAGTGCCTGCGACCATGACATACCAACCTGTATAATACCGGTACCTAACATCAAGGCAGGAATCGACACCATAATGCCAATCCACAGCGAGGCGAAACTCCCGATACCCCATGTTCGCTTTACCACGGGTTTGGTGTATTCATTGTAAATATTCTTACATCCTGATAAGGCTGAAGGAATGCTTCCCATTATTCCGCTCCTCACTATTATTTATAAATAAATTAAAGAGTGTCCTATGCATGGAAAGTTTTTACATCCAATTATCATGCCAGATGTTATTTATTTGGATGATAATATTAACAGATGGTTAATACCTGTGATGGTTATCCCAAATAAAAATAAATGCTGACGGGAAAAAATCAGCATAAGATAACTATCTCTAATCATTGAGCCTGAACCGACGCAATATATTCTCATAATGAGAGTTTCTATCATCCGCGATGATAAAATCAAAAGATATTGAGAATAGTGTCCCCGACAGGAGGACTAACGTTAAAAATGCCACGCAAGCCGGTTGTTCCACTGGGACGGCGCCCCACACGTATGCCTCCCGAAGCCCCGATAACGCTCATCGCGATTCGACGCTGCCGCGCTAACGTGCTAGCGTTTAACGACGGTGCCGCTGGTGCCGGGTAAGCCTGGCCTAACGGAGCACGCCACTATGCACCACCGTGGGCCGAGCAACACGTTGTCCTCTTTTCACGAGATCATCCGATGAGCGTTATTTACGTTGTAGTCCTTACCTATATCAAACCCCTATCCGAGATCGATGCGCACCTGGCGGCGCATATTGACTGGTTAAATCAAGGCTATGAGCAGGGGGTGTTCCTGAGCTCCGGGCGACGTATTCCGCGCAATGGCGGCGTGATCCTGGCGCGTAGCGAGTCGCTAGAGGCCTTACAGGCTCGGTTACAGCGCGATCCGTTCCAACAGCACGGCTTGGCCCGTTGTGACATCATCCCCTTCGAGGCCAGCCGTTGTGCCGCGACGATCCAGGGGCTGATCGACTAATCTCTCCCACCGCCCTGGCGCGTCCGCGATCCGCGCCTAGCGCGCAAGATGCACACGATGGAACAGAGCTCGCCACCTACCCGTCCCTCCTCACCCCCACGGCTGTCAGTGCGTGGCATGGCGGCCAAGCAGCGAGCTCATACGTCAGATCCATCCAAGTTACAAGTGGTGCTCCAACGCGCCCTGACATGGGACGAGTAACGGCTCAACGCACAGCAACAACGCCTGGCGGCGGTGATCCTCGATGAGATCGTGACGCTTCCTGCCACACCTCTGGCCCTGGCCTACCCTAGCGCTCCCCGCCTGCAACGCATCGCCTACGCCCTGACACAGACACCGGCAGATCCCCGCAGCGCCGAGGCGTGGGCCCATGTGGTCGGCCTCTCCCGCCGCACGCTCAGCCGCCGCTTCGTGCAGGAGACCGGGATGCACGTTACCGCCTGGCGGCAGCGACGGCGCCTATTACACGCCTTGCCGCTGTTAGCCCAGGGCGACGCGGTCAGCGCCGTCACGCTCCAACTCGGCTACGCCAATATCAGCGCCTTTATCACCCGTTTCCGCCAGTAGTTTGGCCTCACCCCTGGGCAATATCGGCAACAGCGTTAAGGGGACGCCCCCCATGCCCCCGTCACTAACAGAATGGGAATCGTGTTTACCAAGATGAACATGATGTAATACACGCGCTGCCCGGCCAAGGCGGCGCTAACCTCATCCTTAATCCTTTGCTCGTCAGAATTATCACCCGGGGTATTACCTCGCTAAACTAACGTTAAAAATAATATCTAACTTTATCTGAGAAATGATGAAGTTAAATTGTGGCGCGTGAATTCCATCACAATTAACTAATATAGCAATAGACAAATAAATTGGCTGTGTGCATTTTATACTTACAAAAGTCACTAAGGATGTTTGCATATCATGAAAAAGCTATGTGAAACATACATTCCTAGCAAGTGGTTTAATCTCGACACCATCCTGGTCGAATTCTTTTCTTAATATCTCATCCGCGACACTTACACCGTTGACAAACTCGCATAGGATAACGTATTGCGGGATTTGCTCTATAGACATGCGCTCTACGATATAACTATTTCGTTATATTCACGCGCATTCGCCCTATATTTTATTTATCTATAGCGTTCTTTATCGCCGGTAAAGAACCCCCTACCTGTATAGCTAAAAGGGTAAGCACCATGGATAACTTTAAACATTTACCAGAACCATTCCGTATTCGTGTTATTGAGCCAGTGAAAAGAACCACGCGTGAACATCGCGAGCTGGCGATCGTCAAATCGGGGATGAACCCTTTCCTGCTGGATAGCGAAGACGTATTTATCGATCTGCTCACCGACAGCGGCACCGGCGCCGTCACGCAGAGTATGCAGGCCGCCATGATGCGTGGCGACGAGGCCTATAGCGGTAGCCGTAGCTACTACGCGCTGGCCGATGCCGTTAACCAGATCTTTGGCTATCAATACACCATTCCAACCCACCAGGGACGCGGTGCCGAACAGATTTACATCCCGGTATTGATCAGGAAGCGTGAACAAGAGAAGGGGTTGGATAGAAACAAGATGGTGGCCTTCTCCAACTACTTCTTCGACACCACCCAGGGTCATAGCCAGATTAACGGCTGTACCATCCGTAACGTCTACATCGAAGAGGCCTTCGATACCGCCGCACGCCATGATTTTAAAGGCAACTTCGACATCGACAAGCTGGAGCAAGGTATCCGTGAGGTCGGGGCCAACAATGTGCCCTATATCGTGGCAACCATCACCTGTAACTCGGCGGGGGGCCAGCCGGTCTCCATCGCTAACTTGAAGGCGATGTATGCCGTCGCCCAGAAGTACGACATCCCGGTGGTGATGGACTCGGCCCGTTTTGCCGAAAACGCCTACTTCATCCAGCAACGCGAGGCGGAATATCGCGATTGGAGCATTGAGGCGATCACTCGCGAAACCTACAAGTTTGCCGATATGCTGGCCATGTCGGCGAAGAAAGATGCCATGGTGCCGATGGGCGGTCTGTTGTGCTTTAAGGATGAGCACTTCTTCGACGTCTACACCGAATGCCGCACGCTGTGCGTGGTGCAAGAGGGCTTCCCGACCTATGGCGGCCTGGAAGGCGGAGCCATGGAGCGTCTAGCCGTCGGGCTGCACGATGGCATGAACCAGGACTGGCTCGCCTACCGCATCGCCCAGGTGCAATACCTGGTCGATGGGCTGGAGGCGATCGGCATCACCTGCCAGCAGGCCGGGGGACATGCCGCCTTCGTCGATGCCGGTAAGCTGTTGCCGCATATCCCCGCCGAGCAATTCCCCGCCCAGGCATTGGCCTGCGAACTGTATAAAGTGGCCGGAATCCGCGCCGTCGAAATCGGCTCCTTCTTACTCGGCCGCGATCCGAAGACCGGTAAACAACTACCCTGCCCAGCCGAATTGCTGCGTCTGACCATTCCTCGCGCGACCTATACCCAGACGCATATGGATTTTATTATCGAGGCATTCCAACAGATCAAACAGAATGCCAAGAATATTAAGGGACTGGAGTTTATTTACGAGCCGAAGGTTCTCCGCCACTTCACCGCCAAATTAAAAGAAGTTTAACCCTAGAAAATAGGAGCCTGCGCCTCGCCGCAGGCTCCTCTCCGCCACAAGAAATCATCACGCTCTGAATAAGAGGAGAGTCTTATGGAGCCGGAGTTTAAAAATAAACATTCTGCGTTTTGGGGCATTATGGTTATCGCCGGTACCGTCATCGGTGGAGGAATGTTTGCGCTGCCCGTCGACCTGGCCGGTAGTTGGTTTTTCTGGGGTGCATTTATTTTAATTATCACCTGGTTTTCCATGCTGCATTCCGGGCTATTATTACTTGAGGCAAACTTAAATTACCCTATCGGCTCCAGTTTTAACACCATCACCAAAGATCTCCTGGGTAACACTTGGAATATCATTAACGGTATTACCGTCGCCTTCGTACTGTATATTCTGACCTACGCCTATATCTCCGCCAACGGCGCGATCCTCAGCGAAACCATCGCCATGCAGTTGGGCCATCAGGTTAATCCTCGCCTGGTCGGCATCGCCACGGCACTGTTCGTCGGCGCGGTATTATGGTTCAGTTCGTTAGCGGCCAGCCGGATCACCTCGCTGTTTCTCGGCATCAAGATCCTCGCCTTCGTTATCGTCTTCGGCTCATTTTTCTTCCGCGTCGACTACGCCACCCTGACCGACGCCAGCGCCGGGATGGGCCAGAGCAACCACTACTTCCCCTATATCTTTATGGCGCTGCCGGTCTGCCTCGCCTCGTTCGGTTTCCACGGCAACATTCCCAGCCTGATCATCTGCTATGGCAAGCGCAAGGATAAACTGATCAAGAGCCTGGTCTTCGGATCGCTCCTGGCATTGGTGGTTTACCTGTTCTGGTTGTATTGCACCATGGGTAACATTCCCCGCGAGGCGTTTAAGGGCATCATCGCCTCGGGCGGCAACGTCGACTCGCTAGTGAAATCCTTTATCGGTACGACACCGGGCCGGGTGATCGAATTCTTCCTGTTGGTGTTCTCTAACCTCGCCGTCGCCAGCTCCTTCTTTGGCGTCACCCTGGGGCTGTTTGACTACCTGGCCGACCTGTTTAACATCGATAACTCGCCTATCGGCCGCTTCAAGACGGTGCTGTTGACCTTCATCCCGCCGGCGTTGCTCTATCTGCTGTTCCCCAACGGCTTCATCTATGGGATCGGCGGCGCCGGACTATGCGCCACCATCTGGGCGGTCATCGTCCCGGCGATCCTCGGGCTGAAATCACGTCAGAAGTTCCCCCAGCAGCGCTTTACCGTCTGGGGCGGCAAGATCATCCCGATCTGGGTGATGGTGTTTGGCTTGTTGGTCATCGCCTGCTGGTTCGGTAAGGCGTTCAACCTGTTGCCGATATTCAGTTAACATCAGGTCAGTCGGCGAGAAGCGCATACCGGGCTAGCCAAGCCCGATTGCAGAGCGGCGCACGGAGGCGCCCTCGCGCCAGCCCACCTTACAGCGTCTTCAATTCACGATGTTTCAATCGGTTACGGCCACTATTCTTCGCCTGATACAGCATCTCATCGGCATGGTGTACCAAGGCATCGAAGTCGTTGGGGGTCACACTCTGCCGTGGCAGCAGCACACAGCCGATACTCACGGTGAGATGCCCCTGCAATGCCTTATCGCTGCCGTAATCCAGCGTCTCACGCAAGCTATCCAAGCGCGCCAACGCACCACAGGCATGCTCGGCACTGCACAAGACGATGAACTCCTCGCCACCGAAACGGCCAATCAGGCTCTCCGGCTCGCGAAAATGGTGGCGCAACGCGTCGGCAAAATAGACCAAGGCCTCGTCGCCCGCCTGATGGCCATAAGTGTCGTTGTAGTGTTTGAAGTAATCCAGATCGAACAACGCCAGCGCCACCAAGGAGCCCGACTGCGCTAACATCGCCGCGAACTGTTGTATCAGGCTGCGCCGGTTACGGATGCCCGTCAGGTAGTCGATATTCGCCTGGAGGGTCAACGCCTGATTCAGGCGCTCCAACTGTTCGCGCTGTGCCGCCAGCTCACGCAATGCCGTACGCTCGGCTTGAATATCCTGGATCTGCGAGATGTAAAACAGCACCGCCTCCTCGTCGTAGATGGCCGAGACGCTCAGGCGCACCCAGAGGTAGGTCCCCGCCTTCATCAGGTAGCGCTTCTCCACGGTATAGAAGTCGATGTGCCGCTGCGCCAACGCCTCCAGGTTCTGCAAGTCCAACGCCAAATCGTCCGGGTGCGTGATGCTCTGAAAACAGATACTACGCATCTCCGTCTCGCTGTAACCCAGCATCTTACAGAAGGTACGATTCGCGCGACGGAAATAGCCGCCCGGTGCCACCAGCGCCATACCGATCGCCGCATATTTAAATGCCTTATCGATGACCGTATTGATGCGTTGATTCTCGCGTATCAGTTGCTGGTTCGCTTGGCGTAGTTGCGCCTGATGCAGCAGGTAACCGATGCTACGCGCTAACAGCGCGACATCGGCCAGTTGCGCCTCACTGAACGGCGCCATCGGCGCCTGGGTGGAGAGTAACTCCAGTAGGCCGTAGCGCTCCGCCCCCAGCCACAACGGTACCCCGATATAACATCCCAACGGCTGCGCCCGATAGGCCGCGGGCAGCGGCTGAACGGCCTCGGCGGGCGGATCGACATACACAACCAGACGATCCTCATCCATCACCCGTCGACTAAAATCGGCGCTGAGGCTCAATCGACTACCGGGAGGAAAGGCCGCCGACACGGGATAGCAATAGAGGACGCTGGCGATGTTGTTACTGACCCGGCTGATCACCCCTAACTGCATATGCAAATTCGCTAGCCCCATCCGCAGGATGGCGCGGTATACCTCATCATCGCCCGCGGGAGATGCGGTCGACACGGGCGGGATGGCATGGGTCGGCGACGGATCGGGGTCGTTCACGGCGTCTCTCCTTCTCGGGCTAGGGCATCAAGCGGCGACAACGCAAGCAGCCTGACGTTATTACTATAGAACAGTGGAGGCGGGATGCAGGGTGCGGGGTGGGAGAAATAAAAAACCCCCGGCCGACGGGCCGGGGAAAGCGATACAACGATTACAGAGTCATTACATCTTTAGAGAAACAGGGCCCATACGCTACACACGACGAACAGCAATACGGCCAGTAACGGTGCAACAGAGACGGCGCGACTATTCATTAACATCACTCTCCATCAAGCCATCGGTTTACATGAGGTGTCATGCTTATTGCTCAGACGCAATCCCGGCAGCCAGTAGTTGTGGGCATAACGCAGGGCGACGTAAGCGATAATCACCGTGGCAATCGCCACCTCGACCGTCGCCATCAGGTGCAGTTGAGCGGCATACTCTTCCGCCCCCGGATACTGCGCGACCAGATGAGACATCTTGTACAGCGCGGTAGCACCGATTGCCATCGGGAAGGTGAAGGCCGCATAACCCGGGCTGAACGGCAACTGCAACAGACGGAAGAAGGAGCAGTAAATCACCACCGTCATCAGTAACGCGATACCCAACAGGATGGCGCAGATCAGCAGAGAGGGTTGCTCTACCACGGTCAGATAACCCGCCAGAGAGAGGCTTGCCGGTGCCGCCATGATGGCGATGGTCGGCTTCGCCGCATCCGGTACTTCGTTACAGAACATGAAGCGGTAGATCATCAGCGGCAGCATGATCAGGTAGCTCACCATCCCGATCACCAGCAGCCACTGGGCAAAACCGACAAACGGCGCTCCCGGACAGCAGACATCGGCGACGATGATACCCACCGGCGGCACGAACCAACTCGGTACCATATGGTGCATACGCGGTTCACGGGCACGATGGAAGAAAAACAGCGCCAGCGCAATCAGGTGTACCGCCACCGCGCCCAGCCACAAGGCCATGCCGACTCGTGGCAGATAATGCCCAACGGCAACGGAGACAACCATCGTCGCCATGGCGAAGGTCGGCACGATACTGCCCACCACCGGATGTTTGATGTCTTGCATCAGCGTGTCTGGGTGAAAAATAAAGCGCACGGTTAATGCCAGCAGGATCGCGCCGGCGATCAGTGCCCCAATGTTCTGCCCGATACCATTCAGCGGCAGCGCATTCTCCAAACACCAACCGATACTCGCGATACCCAGAGCCAGCCCGGCTGCCGGGGTGGGCATGCTACGAACTTTGCGATGAATTAATCTCAACACCTGAACACCTCATATGTTTTTCATTGTTTCTATGGCTCATACTATAGCCACAGGATATTATTTAAAAAATCAATAAATATCTTACCATTGGTTTAGAGAAACTAAACAATGAACATCACCTTCAAACAGCTACGCGTCTTCGTCGCCATCGCGCGCGGCGGCACGCTGACGCAGGCCGCCGCCCAACTGTTTATGACCAAGGGCGCCCTCTCCCAGACCCTGAGTGAACTGGAGAGCCAACTCGGGGTACGGCTGTTCGAGCGTCAGCACGCCCGCCTCCTGTTAAACCACGAGGGGCAGCGCCTACTGCCGGTCGCCGACGAATTATTGACGCGTATGCAGGGCGTGGAGGCCCTGTTCGACAACGGTAACGGCGACACACGCCTGCTGGTCGGCTGCACCAAGACCATCGGCAGCTACCTATTACCCGATCTGCTCTGTGCCTTTCAGCAGCGCTATGGCTGGCTGCCTCTGCCGATCATCGCCAATACCCAAGCCATCGCCGGTATGGTGGCCGGCTTCGAGTTGGATGTCGCGCTCCTTGAGGGGCCGGTCACCGATCCCGCCTTGCTCTGCCATCCTTGGATCGAAGATGAGATGGTGGTCGTCGCCAGTCTGGCACACCCACTCGCGGGGAGCGGGCCGCTGACCTTTGAGCAACTCAGTCGGGAACGCTGGTTACTGCGCGAGGCGGGCTCCGCCAGCCGCGCCTTCTTCGATCACCAGTTAGCGCCATGCTTGGATAATCCACAGGTGGTGTTGTCGCTGGACGCCTTCGACGCCATCCTGGCCTGTGTCAAAAACAATCTGGGCATCACCTTTATCTCACGCCGCATGTTGGAGCAGCCGCTGTACGCCGGCCAATTCTGTACCCTGCCTTGCGAGCAGCGTTTTAGCCGCCACTTCTCGCTCTGTCTGCAACGCAGTAAGTATCTCTCTCCCACCCTCAACCTATGGCTGGATTTTTGTCGTAATTGGCGCACATAACACCGAGCTGTAACGATTACTGGCCGCATCTGTTTGAAACGCTATGTATTATAAATAAACCCCTACTAACGAAGGATGATCTATACTGCTTGGGTACTGAGCACTACTGCTGCTTTGATTATCTAATTCTAAGGAGATCAAGATGAGCACGGTTAAGAAAAGCGACGTCCAAGCACGCCAACGTCTCCCCCTGTCTACCCCGACCGATCTGGGTCATGAGGCAACCAAAGCAATCAGCGCAGCAATGAATGCACTGTTGGCCGACATTTTTGCCCTTTACCTGAAAACCAAGAATTTCCACTGGCACATGAGTGGGGCACATTTCCGTGACTACCACCTGCTGCTAGACGAGCAAAGCGCACAACTGTTTGCCATGACCGATGACCTTGCCGAACGCGTACGTAAAGTGGGCGGCACTACCCTGCACTCCATCGGTGAAATCGCCCGCATCCAACGCATCAAAGATAATGATGCTGAATATGTCGATCCGCTCGATATGCTGGCCGAGCTGTGCGAAGACAACAAACAGATTGCCGCCGAACTGCGTGCCGCCCATGCAGTCTGCGACGAATACCACGATATCTCCAGCGCTAGCCTGATTGAGAACTGGATCGACGAAACTGAACGTCGTGTCTGGTTCCTGTTCGAGGCTTGCCGTCGCTCATAATCGTGACTCACGGCGCCCTAGGGGCGCCGTTTTCTTTCTCCCGCGCCAATCTCCCCACTCATCCCCTTCCTATTCCGTGCTGCCGACGGCGAGATCGCGCCGCCACGCTGGCCGATCGCGCGCTTTGCCCGTATGATGTCCCCTCTGTTACTTGCGGAGAGCGGCATGATCTGGTTAATGCTCGCCACGCTGGCATTGGTGTTTATCGCCGGCTTTCGTGTGCTTAATACCCCCACCCGACGGGCGTGCCAACGCTTAACTCAGCGTCTCAACATCGAGCCGGTACATGTCGAGTCCTTACTCAGTCAGATGGGGAAACAGCAAGGTGAGGCCTTTGTGCGTTATCTGCTCAATGGCACGGAATCGCATCTCAATAATGCGGCGATGGTGTTATTGATCTATCAGACTTTCATCGTTAATGGGTCTGATGACAATCTGAATTATTGGCGTTCGCTAATACGTAAGGCCGGGTTAAATGCCGATATCAGCCCACAACAAGTAAGATTGGCTCTCGATTTTCTATGCGAGTTAGAGCCTGATCCCGCAGAGATGCTCGCTTTTCGCCTACGTTACCAGCAGCTTTTTGCCCCAGCGAGCGAAGAAATAGGCGAAAAGGGTGATAATATCTATATCCTTGACCATTTCAGATAACTATAATAAGCACCGTTAACGTTTCTTGTAGTGTATGTCACAAATCTGACATGTGATTTATTGCATATTAGTATGCATAACTTTTTATTCTCACTCTAATTAGTTAACGAAATGGTTCAATCCATGCGCTTCGTCCACCATCCGCCTCAGCAGATCGTCCCTGCGGCATCATGTGAGTGGGTCGCGCGGGTCCCTTGAACCCCGCCACGTCCAGCGCCATCGACGGGCGGTATAAGCAGGTGTCCACGGCGGAGACCTGTGCCGGATCGGAATCCCGGCGCCATCGAGTAAGGACATTTTTTATAAAAATAAAGAGTTACTGGCCTAACTCGATAATAGTGAAAAAATGTATAGCCCACACCTGCACGCTTCAGTAAGCATCGCCAGTCGCTGCCCGTTGGTTCACTGCGACTGTCCGCCATATCTCCGTTGCGACGATCTCGTCTCTCGACCCACTATAAATAATTCATTAAAAACAATAAATTACTCCATTATAATTTCCTCAGTAAATTTATTACCACACCGGTTAGCGCTTTCTCAGAAACATCGTTTACAAAACTGATAACCGAAGTTACTATAATCAATGAAACTAATGAGGTCATTACTCAATGCCACGTTCTATCACTCAAATCGAAGAAATGCTGAAGCAACGCGCAAAGCGACAGAGCGATTTTCCTTACCAGGAGATCCTGCTGACCCGCCTGTGCATGCATATGCAGAATAAGTTGCTGGAAAACCGCAACAAGATGCTGAAAGAACAAGGAATTAATGAGACGCTGTTTATGGCGTTGATCACGCTGGATGCGCAAGAGGACTATAGTATTCAACCTTCCGAACTCAGCGCGGCATTAGGGTCATCGCGTACCAATGCGACTCGCATTGCCGATGAGTTGGAAAAACGTGGCTGGATTGAGCGGCGCGAAAGCGACAATGATCGTCGTTGCCTCCATCTGCATCTGACGGAAGCGGGGAAGGCATTTTTAGCCGAAATCATCCCGCCACAGCATAAGTGTCTACACTTCTTATGGTCTACGTTAACACAGGAAGAGCAACAACAATTGGAAGTATTGACACGTAAGCTGTTATCGCGCATTGAAGAGATGGAGCAGTCAGGATTGACACAGTAAGCCGGTGAGCCGATAGCACCCCTTATTTATGTAGACGATCGCGCGTCCGCCCCTTTGCCCTGACTCGCTGGTTCCCGAGCGTTACGGTGGCGGGGTTCCTTTGCGCGCGATCCGAATCCTGTCCCGATTGCCGAATTTCTCCGCATCCGACGATATAGCGCACGTATCCGCCAGACGATGGGTATGACGGTCTGTTTCAATGCGCGTCTAAGACTCTTTACCGTTTGACTCCCTCCGCGACTCTTCTCCTGCGCCTATTTCAGGCTGCGGGAATCGCTGGGCGTTGGCCCATGGCGGGAGGAATACATGCAGCATAAAAAAACCAATTAAACTCTATAGAATCAAGAAGAAACTCGGAGATACACCATGAGTGACAATGTGGCGAAACAGGTTCAGCAAGCCCCCGCCCCGAATAAGAAGAGACAGCGTAAAACCTGGATGTTGGCGATGACCTGTGTGTTCATTCTGATCGCCCTCGCCTATCTAGCCTACTGGTTCATCGTGCTACGTCACCACCAGGATACCGACGACGCCTATGTCACCGGCAACCTGGTGCAGATTAACGCCCAAGTCTCCGGCAGCGTAACGCAAGTCAATTTCGAAGGGACCGATCTGGTGAAGGCTGGCGACGTGCTGGTCACCCTGGATAAGACCGATGCCCAACAAGCCTACGAGCGTGCCAAGACGGCCTTAGCCAATAGCGTACGCCAGACCCACCAGCTGATGGTCAACGCCAAGCAGTACCAGGCCAACATAGTCGTGAATCAGGTCGCCTTGAGTAAGGCCAGCAGCGACTATCAACGCCGTCTGGCGCTGAGCCGTTCCGGTGCCATCGGCCGTGAGGAGTTACAACACGCCCAGGACGCCATGGAGAGCGCCCGCGCCGCGCTGGATGTCGCCATCCAACAATACAACGCCAACCAGGCGCTAATCCTGAATACCCCGCTAGAGAAGCAACCGGCCGTCTTGCAGGCGGCGGCACAGGTACGCGATGCCTGGCTGGCGCTGGAGCGGACCCAGATCCGCAGCCCGGTGACCGGCTATGTCTCACAGCGTAGCGTTCAGGTCGGCGCGCAGATCTCGCCGAATACCCCATTGATGGCCGTCGTCCCCGCCAATCAGATGTGGGTAGATGCCAACTTTAAAGAGACGCAACTGGCCAATATGCGCATCGGCCAACCCGCCACCGTCGTCAGCGACATGTACGGCGACAAGGTGGTGTACCAGGGTAAGGTCGTCGGCCTGGATATGGGGACCGGCAGCGCCTTCTCCCTGCTGCCCGCACAGAACGCCACCGGTAACTGGATCAAGGTGGTACAACGTCTGCCGGTGCGCATTGAGCTGAACGCCCAGCAACTGGCTCAGTACCCACTGCGTATCGGCCTCTCCACGCTGGTCACGGTTAACACCGCCGATACACATGGTGCGGTGCTGGCCCAACAGGTGCGTAAGACCCCGGCCTATCAGAGCAACGTGCTGACGCTGGATCTGGCGCCGGTGAACCGCGTGATCGCCGAGATCATCCAGGCGAATGCCGCTTAATCCGCGCCGAGGTGCCCGTGCAACAAAAACCGCTTGAAGGAGCCAAGCTTGCCTGGATGACCATCGCCCTATCGATGGCGACCTTCATGCAGGTGCTGGACTCCACCATTGCCAACGTGGCCATCCCGACCATCTCGGGTAACTTGGGGGCCTCCAACTCCCAGGGGACCTGGGTGATCACCTCGTTCGGGGTGGCGAACGCCATCTCGATCCCCATCACCGGCTGGCTGGCGAAGCGTTTCGGCGAGGTCCGGCTATTCCTGTGGTCGACCGGCCTGTTCGCCCTCACCTCTTGGCTATGCGGGATCTCGCAAAGCCTGGAGATGCTGATCCTGTTCCGTGTGCTGCAAGGCCTGGTGGCCGGTCCGTTGATCCCGCTCTCTCAGAGTCTGCTGCTTGGCAACTATCCTCCCGCCAAGCGCAACATGGCCTTGGCCCTCTGGTCGATGACGGTGATCGTCGCCCCGATCTGTGGGCCCATACTCGGCGGCTACATCAGCGACAACTACCACTGGGGCTGGATCTTCTTTATCAACGTACCGCTCGGTATCGGGGTGGTGCTGGTGAGTATGTCGACCCTGAAGGGACGCGAGACCCGCATCGAACAGAAGCCGATCGATACCGTCGGCCTGGTGCTGTTGGCGTTGGGCGTCGGTTGCCTACAGGTGATGCTGGACAAGGGGAAGGAGCTGGACTGGTTCAACTCACCGGAAATCATCCTGTTGACGGTGGTGGCGGTGGTCGCGCTGGTCTTCCTGCTCATCTGGGAGCTGACGGACGAGCATCCGGTGGTGGATCTGTCGCTGTTCAAGATCCGCAACTTTACCATCGGCGTGCTGTGCATCAGCCTGGCCTATATGCTCTACTTCGGCGCGATCGTACTGTTGCCGCAGCTGCTCCAGGAGGTGTATGGCTACACCGCCACCTGGGCCGGGTTGGCCTCGGCGCCGGTCGGCTTCATTCCGGTCTTGCTGTCGCCGATCATCGGCCGCTTCGGCGCGCGTCTCGACATGCGCCGCCTGGTTACCTTTAGCTTTATCATGTATGCCATCGGCTTCTACTGGCGCGCCTACAGCTTCGAACCGGGCATGGACTTCGGTGCCTCGGCCTGGCCGCAGTTTGTGCAGGGCTTCGCCGTGGCCTGTTTCTTTATGCCGCTGACCACCATTAGCCTGTCGGGTCTGCCGCCGGATCGCATCGCCGCCGCCTCCAGCCTGAGCAACTTCTGCCGCACCCTCGCCGGTTCGATCGGGGTCTCGATCACCACCACGCTGTGGACGCGGCGCGAGGCGCTACACCACACGCACCTGGCCGAATCGATCACGCCCTACAACCCCGTCGCCCAGCAGGCCTATGGCGAGATGGAGAAACTGGGGTTGAGCAGTCACCAGGCCTCCGCCCTGATCGCCCAGGACATCACCGCCCAGGGTCTGATCATCTCGGCCAACGAGATCTTCTGGGCCTCGGCTGGCGTCTTCCTGGTGCTGTTGGTGCTGATTTGGTTCGCTAAGCCCCCCTTCTCCAGTGCCGGTGACAGCGGCGGCGCCCACTAATCCCGCGCCACGCCGAAGCATCTGCCGCGTCCTCCTCTCCAGGGGGACGCGGCCTCTCCCCGCCTCGCGCCAAACGCCCCCTCCATTATTATGCTGGCTCGTCACAGCGGCGACTCAGCGGCCTGCTGATCTGTCGCGGGCATCGGCTGTAGTAAAAAGAATTAAATTGAAATTAAAAGTCATTATCATTTACAATTCAATTCACTTGGAACGGCGCCGCCGGTCGCGCGCCGCCCCCCGTTGATCTGGAGAATAATTGATGATGCGCACTCTATCCTCTCGTATAAACACCTGGCTACGACTGGGTGCAGCCAGCCTGCTGTTCGGCCTGAGCGCCCTGCCTGCCGGCGCAGCCAGCGAATCGCTCACGCTGTATACCACCCGCGAGCCAGGGCTGATCAAGCCGCTGCTCGAAGGATGGAGCCAACAGAGTGGGGTCCAGGTCAACACGGTCTATATCAAAGATGGCATGTTGGAGCGTCTGAAGGCCGAAGGGGCTAACTCCCCCGCCGATCTGCTGATGACCGTCGATGCTGGCAACCTGCTGGATCTGGTCGAGGCTGGGGTGACGCAGCCCGTCAACTCCGCGACGTTGATCCAGGCCATTCCGGCCAACCTGCGTGGCAGCGATAACCAGTGGTTCGCGCTGTCGATGCGCGCTCGCGTGCTGTATATCGCCAAGGATCTTCCCAACGGCGCGATCCAGTATGAGGATCTGGCCAAGCCGGAGTGGAGCAAGCGGATCTGTATGCGTTCCGGTCAGCATCCCTATAACACCGCGCTGGTGGCGGCGATGATCGCCCACCAGGGTGAGGCGAAGACCGAGCAGTGGCTGCGCGCGATCAAGGCCAACCTGGCGCGTAAACCGACCGGCGGCGATCGCGACGTGGCGCGCGATATCCTCGGTGGCATCTGCGACATCGGCATCGCCAACTCCTACTACGTCGGTCACTTGAAGAATGCCAAACCGGGTAGCGACGCACGCCAATGGGGCGAGGCGATCAACGTGATCAAACCGACCTTCGCCACGGGTGGCACCCACGTTAACATCAGCGGCGCCGCCGTCGCCCGCCATGCCCCCAACCGCCAGGCGGCGGTACAACTGATGGAGTATCTGGTTTCGCCCGAGGCGCAACAGCGCTATGCCCGTGCCAACTATGAGTACCCGGTACGCCAGGGGGTGGATCTGGATCCGGTCATCGCCCAAACTATCGGTACCATCACGCCCGACCCGTTGCCGTTGACCGAAATCGTTAAACAGCGTAAACAGGCCAGCCTGTTGGTGGATAAAGTTGGCTTCGATCAGTAAATCCCTTCCCCGCCGGTTTATACCGGCGGGCGGCCCGCTCCGCTCTCCCTTGGCGCCCGGCGCCATCTTGGTGGCATTGCTGGCCGTCACCCCGTTGCTCTCGCTGTTGTGGTTGGCACTGGACGGCGGCGTGGCCCACTGGACTAATCTGCTGCGCTATGTCCTACCGCAGGCCACGCTCAACACCCTACTGCTGTTGCTCGGCGTCGCGCTGCTGGCCGGTGCCATCGGCGTCGGCTGCGCCTGGGCGGTCAGCGCCTTCCAGTTTCCCGGTCGACGCTTATTAACCTGGGGCCTGCTGCTCCCGTTGGCGATGCCGACCTACATCGTCGCCTTCTCCTGGCTGGATCTGCTGCATCCCATCGGCCCGCTACAGAGCGCATTGCGCCTGCTACTCGGCTACGACAGCCCGCGCCAGTTCCGTCTGCCGGACATCCGATCCGTTGGCGGGGCCATCGTATTGTTCAGCCTGGTGCTCTATCCCTACGTCTACCTGACGATGCGGGCGATGTTCATCAGCCAGCCGGCCCATCTGCTGGAGGCGGCGCGCACCTTGGGCGAGAATGGACGCACGACCTTCTGGCGCGTGGTCCTGCCCCTCGCCCGCCCGGCGTTAGCCGTCGGCATTAGCCTGGCGCTGCTGGAGACCCTGAACGATCTCGGTGCCTCGGAGTTTCTCGGTGTCCAGACGCTGACCGTCGCCGTCTACACCACCTGGATCACCCGTTCCGATATCGCCGCCGCCGCCCAGATCGCCTGCATGATGTTAGGCTTTATCTTCCTGCTGCTCACGCTGGAGATGTATGGCCGCCGCCGCCAGCGCTACGCGGGGCGTGGTCTGCGCACCCTCCAGCCTCAACCGTTGCATGGCGCGCGCGCCTGGCTGCTGACGGCCGTGACTGCCCTGCCGCTGCTGTTGGGCTTCGTCGTCCCGCTGCTGCATCTGATCGGGCAAAGCATAAAACGCCTAGAGAGCCAAACCTTGCCATCGGGCGAACTGTTGTCCGCGTTGAGCAACACCCTGATCCTGGCGCTAAGCGTGACTCTGCTTGCCGTGGCGATCAGTCTGGCTCTCGCCTGGTACGCCCGCATTCGCGCGCTGGCGCCGGCTAGCTCACCGCTGCGCCGTCTGAGCCTGCGCCTGGCCTCGCTGGGGTATGCCGTACCGGGGACGATCCTCGCCATCGGCTTTATGCCGCCGGCGCTGTACGCCGATCGCTGGCTGGCTGGCGTGCTGGAGATACGCGGCCTGCCGCTGTTCTCCTGCGGCCTGCTGCTGGTGCTCTGCTGTACCCTGCGCTTCCAGACCATCACCCTGGGGGCATTAGACGCCGGACTGGCGCGTATCCCGCCCAGTCTGGAGCAGGCCGCCCGCTCCCTCGGTGCCAACGAGCGCGCGACCTTCTGGCGCGTACACCTGCCGCTGCTGCGTCCGGCGCTGATCGGGAGCGCCCTGCTGGTCTTCGCCGACACCATGAAGGAGCTGCCGATCACCCTGCTGCTGCGTCCAGTGAATGTCGAAACCTTGGCGACCCTACTGTACGCCGAGGCGGCGCGCGGCAGTTATGAAGACGGCGCCATCGCCGCGCTGTTGATCGTGTTGGCCGGCACGTTACCCATGGCCTTGTTAGTTCGTAATCAGTTGAAACAGGTGGGAGAATGATGATGCATAGCCTGGCCCTCAGCCTCGATAATCTACACGTCAGCTATGGCGAAGGACGCCATGCCCAGGCGGTACTTAACGGCTTCGATCTACGCCTACAGCAGGGCGAACTGGCTAGCCTCCTCGGCGCCTCCGGCAGCGGAAAGACCACCGTGCTGCGGGCCATCGCCGGCTTTGAACGCCTCAGCCAAGGCAGCATCCACATCGCCGGACGCTGTGTCGCCTCGCCACAGCACCATCTGCCACCAGAGCAGCGCCGCGTCGGCATGGTCTTCCAAGATTATGCGTTGTTTCCGCACCTGAACGTGGCGCAGAACATCGCCTTCGGCCTTCGACGTCAGTCGCGCCAGCAACAGCAGGCTCGGGTGCACGAACTGCTGACGCTGATCGAGCTGGAGGGGATCGGCGAGCGTTATCCCCATGCGCTCTCCGGCGGCCAGCAACAGCGCGTCGCCCTGGCGCGCGCCCTGGCTCCGCAACCCGATATCCTGCTGCTGGACGAGCCCTTCTCTAGCCTGGATGAGGCGACACGCGAGCGGCTCGGTCAGGAGGTGCGTGCCATCCTCGCCGCCGCCGGTCAGACCGCGTTACTGGTGACCCATAGCGTCCACGAGGCGCGCACGATGGGCGGGCCGATCCTGCACATCGCCCAGGGACGCGCCATCGGCTGTGCCGAGGCGGCGTAAGCCAGACGACCACGGCGCTCAACGTCGCCCCAGACAATAAATATCCTCCGGCATAGCCGGAGGTTTTTCGGATGCGCCTATAAGGCTCTGTTACCAGCCACGCCCTAACAGGTGCATACGATCTGACATTTGCATCAGACTTCGTTACTTACAGCCCGTAAACGGGCTACCCGGATAAGGGATCGATAACTGCTCTCCCATTTTATCCTCCACAAGCTGGTGCTTTATGTATTCCTGTATCTTCGCCGTGTTCTTACCCACCGTATCTACGTAGTATCCACGACACCAGAACTCCCTGTTCCTGTATTTAAACTTCATATCCCCAAACTGCTCATACAACATCAGACTGCTTTTCCCTTTCAGATAACCCATAAAGCCAGATACGCTCATTTTGGGCGGGATTTCCACGAGCATATGGATATGATCTGCGCAACATTCCGCTTCCAAGATCCGTACGTTTTTCCACTCACACAGTTTTCTTAAGATGCTGCCTATTGCCCTGCGTTTCTCTCCGTAGAACGCCTGCCTTCGGTATTTTGGCGCAAAAACTATGTGATATTTACAGTTCCATCGAGTGTGCGCTAAGCTCTTCTCGTCCCCCATTGGGACCCCCTTTTGATTTCTTGTTGAACGCTTGCAGTTGCCAGACCGCAAGACGTTTTAACAAATCAAAAGGGGTTTTAATAACTGGCTCAAAGCTGAAAGCTTTCCGGAACCCCCAGCCTAGCTGGGGGTTTTCCATAGACAAAAAAATCGCCCGGCCTAAGCCGGGCGATTGACGTTGGATAAGACGAACTCGCCGAGTTACTGCATCAACAGATACAGGGTGTTGTCGCCACGCTGAATGTTCAGCGCCAGAACCGGCGGTTTTGCATCCAGGATCTTACGCAGCTCGCCGATATTGGCGATCGCCTGCTGGTTAACCCCGAGGATCACATCCCCTTTCTGCAACCCGATGCGCGCGGCGGTGGAGCCTTTCTTCACGTTATCCACCTTCACACCCTTGCCACCGGCGGCATTGCTCAGCTCGGCCCCTTCGATACCGCTGAAGATATTATCGGACGCGACCTGGCTCTGGCTGCTCTGCTCCAGCGTCGCCTCAACCGTCATCGGCTTGCCGTCACGGATGATCCCCAGCGACAACTTACTCCCGACCGGCATGGTGCCGATTTCTGCCCGGAAGGAGGCGAAGCTGGAGATGCTCTTGCCATTCAGCGAGACGATGACGTCACCGGCCTTCAGGCCCGCCTTCGCCGCCGCCGACTTCGGCAGCACCTGGCTGATGAAGGCACCACGCTGGGCATCGATCTTCATCGCCTTGGCCAGCTCGGAGTTCAACTCGGTCCCCATGATGCCCAACTCGCCGCGTTTCACCTGGCCATACTCGACCATCTGACCCGTCAGGTTTTTCACCATGTTGCTCGGGATAGCGAAGCCGATACCGATGTTACCGCCATCCGGCGCCAGGATCGCGGTGTTGATCCCGATCAGATCCCCGTTCAGGTTCACCAGCGCGCCACCGGAGTTACCCCGGTTGATCGCCGCGTCGGTCTGAATAAAGTTTTCGTAGTTCTCGACATTCAAGCCACTACGCCCCAACGCAGAGACGATCCCCGAGGTTACCGTCTCACCCAGACCATACGGGTTACCGATCGCCACCGCATAGTCGCCGACGCGCAGCTTGTCGGAGTCGGCCATCTTGATGGCGGTCAGGTTCTTAGCGTCTTTCAGTTGGATCAGCGCGATATCGGTACGCGGATCGGTGCCGATCACCTTGGCATCGAAGCGACGACCATCGCTCAGCTGCACCTTGATGCTGTCGGCATTCGCGACAACGTGATTATTGGTCACCACGTAGCCCTTGGCCGCATCGATGATCACCCCAGAGCCCAGCGCCTTAAAGCGCTCTTTAGACGGTGCATTGCCGCCGCCCTGACACATCGGGGAACCGCCGAAAGGGGAGCCCGGTTGGCACAGCGGGGAGTCTTCACCGAAAAATTGTTGGAACTGTGACGGGACGTTGTTATTCACCGTCGCACTGCCTTCAACGTTGATGCTGACCACGGACGGCATCACTTTCTCCAGCATTGGCGCCAGGCTCGGCAACGCCTGAGCGGTGGTGGCGGAAGAAGTCTCTGCCGCGCTGGCAGACATCGGGCTCAGCGCCATACCCAGGCTCAATGCGACGGCACTCAATACTAAAGTGGTTTTTTTCATAGCACGATTTTCTCTCGTATTTAGCAACGATAAAACGGATTCATTCAGTAGTCTTACTTTTCGTAGAGCTACTATCACCGCGATACATCGACAGTGATATTATGTTTACTAAGAGTAGGAAACGGAAATGAAGTTCACCACAATAAGGTCAAGGAAGCGTAAATATTTATACACCCACATTTACAAAACCCCCACCCTGCACACCTACGCTAATAGGTGATTATTCTGCCGCCATCAGCCTGCGATACTCATCGTAGGCATATAAATCGGTCATGCCACTGATATAGTCCTGAATCAGGCGGGCGCGGTAATAATATTCCTGTACCCTCAGCGCCGCCTCCCCCAATGGCGCCAGGCCATCCACCGCCTCACGGTAGGCCAGACGATGCTTGACCGAGAGCTTATGAAACAACCGCGTTTCAATCAGATAGTCACCGTGGCGGTCATCACGGACCAGCCGTTGGAAGTCCTCTAACGGCATCGCCAGCAGCGGGCTATAAATATCCAGCAGCCCCTTAATCACCCGATACCCCTGCAACTCCAATTGCTCCACCTCGAAATGATTAAATACATGCTTCAACGCCACCTGCTTAAATATATTCAACAGGCGGTACTCTTCCGATCCGGCTGCGAGTAACGGACCATTAAATGCGCCAATAAAAATCTGTTGCAAATTATTTAAAAAGCACGCCGCGGCATGGGGCACCAACAGCTTCATGACATTCACCCGCAGATACATAAAAAAGAGATCGTCTGCACCGCGCCGCCCATATTTCTTATTGCAGCGATCGAAGGCGTCCTGCACCGCGATGCTAAACAGATCGCCGTCGTTCACCGTCCCCCACTCATCCTTCAGGTAGCCATACAGCTGCTCGACGCTCAGCAGATGCTTCTCCACCGTGTCCTCGAGATCCGCCACGCAGTAAGAGATATCATCCGCCGCCTCCATGATGTAGGTCAGCGGAAAACGCTGGTACAAGGGCATCGCCACCTGCTCGCGTAGCTGCGTGACAAAACGCTCCTCCGCCCAGTAGTAGCCGGGTTTCTTCATCAAATAGTCGAAGCCCTGCGGCAGCGACCCCTGCCAGTAGGCCGGGCGGGTGTACTTCAACACACAAGCCGTCTGACCATAGGTCAGATTCAGTTTCAGCAGGGTATGGATCAGGCGAATGGATTGGGCGTTCCCCTCGAAATTGCTCAGATCGATGCGCAACTGCGCGCGTAGGCGATCCAACGCCGCATCGCGCCCATCAGGACGCAGGAAGGGCACCTGGCAGGCCTCGTCATCCAGCTGATTATGGCCGTCGGCGCTCACCCCCAACTCGCGGCCAAACCACGACTTGATCGCCGCCTCACCGAAGTGACCAAATGGCGGATTGCCCATATCGTGCATCAGGCAGGCCATCTCGACGCAGCTCTCGAAGGCGTCGGTATAGTGCGTTAGACCCAGCGCATCGATACGCCCCTCTTGGGCCAGGCAATGCAGGATCTCGCGCGCGATGTGGCGCCCGACCTGCTGGACCTCCATCGAGTGCGTCAGACGCGAACGCACCGCCGCATTACGCTCCAACGGGAATACCTGGGTCTTCTGTTGCAGGCGACGGATGGCCGCCGAATTGATGATACGCCCACGATCGCTTTCGAACTGACGGCTGATGTCATAGGCATCGTGCAGGAGCGGCGCCTCGCCCGCCGAACGTGAAGGACGCTGGTAACTGAGTTTGGCGGCGAAATCGATACGCATGGCTAACCTCCTATCATCGTGGGCGCGGCAGGTGACGCGACGCGTCACCGTTTTTTCACAGCCTAACAGATATTTACCCATCTTGCCGCCCCGCCCCCTGCCGCGGGGATATCCTGCCGCGCCGCGCGCCTCAGCAGCCGCCACGCGGCTATGGTAGACTGCCGAGACGATCCCTCGTTTTTCCATCCAAGATAGGTATTGATATGAAAGTAGGCATCATTGGCGCCATGGAGCAGGAAGTCACCCTGCTGCGCGAACGCATCGAAAACTGCCAGACCCTCACCCTGGCCGGCTGCGAGATCTACACCGGCCGCCTGCACGGTGTCGAGGTGGCGCTGTTGAAGTCCGGCATCGGCAAGGTCGCAGCCGCGATGGGCACGACCCTGTTGCTGGATCACTGCCAGCCTGACCTGGTGATCAACACCGGCTCCGCCGGTGGCCTGGCCAGCACCCTACGCGTCGGCGACATCGTGGTCTCCGACGAAGTCCGTTACCACGACGCCGATGTCACCGCCTTTGGCTACCAACCGGGTCAGATGGCGGGTTGCCCGGCGGCCTTCAGCGCCGATGCGGCACTGATCGCCCTGGCTGAACGCTGCATCGGCGCACTGCAACTGAACGCGGTACGCGGCTTGATCTGTAGCGGTGACGCCTTCATCAACGGCGCCGAGCCGCTGGCCCGCATCCGTCACACCTTCCCACAGGTGGCGGCCGTCGAGATGGAAGCCGCCGCCATCGGCCACGTCTGCCATGCCTTCGCCACCCCCTTCGTGGTCGTTCGCGCCATCTCCGATGTGGCCGATCACGTCTCACACCTCAGCTTCGATGAGTTCCTCAAAGTCGCCGCCGAGCATTCCACCCTGATGGTGGAAGCGATGCTGCGCGAACTGGCCCAGCAGTAAGCCATGTTCGCCCTACGTCGGCTAGGCCGTCGCGGCAGACGCAGACAAGGTGCCATCGCCCTGGCCGCCCTGCTGCTCGGCACCAGTCTGTGCGCTCCGCTGCAGGCGGCGGCGCTGCGGGTCATCAGCCTCTCGCCGCATACCACCGAGCTGGCCTATGCCGCCGGGCTGGGCGATCGCATGGTGGCCGTCAGCGCCTATTCCGATTATCCCCCGGCCGCCGCCAAGCTGGAGAAGGTGGCGTCGTGGAACGGGATCAATCTGGAGCGGATCCTGGCATTGAAGCCCGATCTGATCCTGGCCTGGCATGGCGGTAACCCGCGCCGGGCGATCGATCAGCTCACCGCCTTCGGCATTCCGATCTTCTACGCCGATCCGCAGCGGGTCGAGCAGATCGCCGACGATCTCGACCGGCTCGCCGCCTACAGCCCCCACCCGGAGCAGGCGCACCGCGCCGCGAGCGCGTTTCGCCAGCGTTTGGCTGAGCTGCGCCAGCGCTATGCGCAAGGGGCGCCGTTGCGGGTGATGATGCAGTTTGGCAGCCAACCCCTGTTCTCCACCTCCGGCCAGACGTTACAAAGCGATCTGCTGGCGCTGTGTGGCGCGCAGAATATCTTCGCCCAGAGCCCGGTACCCTGGCCACAGGTGAGTCGTGAGCAGGTGATCGCGCGCCATCCCCAGGCGATCGTCATCGGCGGCGACGCCAAGCAGGCAGCCAGCGTCGCCGACTTCTGGCGCCCGCAACTGACGGTGCCGGTGATCGCCGTCGAGCGCGACTGGCTCAATCGCAGCGGGCCACGCATCCTGCTGGCTGCCGAGTCGCTCTGCAGCCAGCTACAGGCCTTATCCCGCGCGCACCCCGCCACTTGAGTGCCTCGGGGCGCGCCGCCGCGCGCCCCATTTTTCCCCCTCCGCCCATCTCCCCTTGTCAGACAAAAGGCCGCCAGATTCGGTGGGATCGGCCATCGGCGCGAGCCACCGCACAGAATAGCGAAAAGCCCGCGACCACTCGCCTCGTCGACATAGCAACGCCACGATTTTCACGCTATCTTATGCGCCGCCTCTGGAAGGTGATTCCTAACAAAAACAATAAGATCACAAATCATTATCGACATAAGCAATTCTGCCGGGGGTCGGCGGCATTAACGAGGTAAAGGTTATGCTGGTTTATTGGTTGGATATTTTGGGTACCGCCGTCTTTGCCATCTCCGGCGTCCTGCTGGCGGGGAAGTTGCGTATGGACCCCTTCGGTGTCTTGGTGCTGGGGGTCGTGACCGCCGTGGGGGGCGGTACCATTCGTGACATGGCGCTGGATAATGGCCCCGCGTTTTGGGTTCGCGATCCGACGGATCTGGTGGTGGCGATGGTCACCTGCCTGTTAACCATCGTCTTAATACGCCAGCCCCGCCGCCTACCGGGCTGGGTCCTGCCGGTGCTGGATGCCGTCGGCCTGGCGGTCTTCGTCGGCATCGGTGTCAATAAGGCCTTCGCCGCTGGCGCGGGGCCGATGATTGCCGTCTGTATGGGGGTGATCACCGGCGTCGGTGGCGGCATCATCCGCGATGTACTGGCACGAGAAATCCCGATGATCCTGCGCACCGAAATCTACGCCACCGCCTGTATCATCGGCGGTATCGTTCATGTGACCGGTTACGTGATCTTCGCGATGCCGCTGCAACAAGCGATGATGTTAGGCATGATCATCACCCTGGGGATCCGTCTGGCCGCCATCCGCTGGCACCTGAAACTCCCCACGTTTAGCCTCGACTGACGCCTGCTTTCTCTACCGCAGGCACGAATAGGCAGACGCCTGGCACCTGACGTGCATGCAGGATACACGCTACCGCCACGGGCACACGCGGTGATACGCATAAAAAAATGGCGCGCTCCGAGGGAGGCGCCATTTTTATTTGCCGTTAACCCAATGATTCAGATGCTGAACGACGATCCACAACCACAGGTGGTCTTGGCGTTCGGGTTATTCACGATGAAGCGTGACCCTTCCAGCCCCTCGGTATAGTCCACCGAGCCGCCGACCAGGTATTGCAGACTCATCGCATCGACCACCAGCGCAACCCCCTGGTTTTCGATGGTCATGTCGCCATCATTGATCTTATCGTCAAAGGTAAAACCGTACTGAAAGCCGCTACAACCGCCGCCGGTAATGTACACACGCAGCTTCAGGTTCGGGTTATCCTCATCCGCGACCAGCGATTTCACCTTGTTTGCCGCCGCATCGGTAAATTGCAACGGCACTGCCATTTCGTCACTCATTGATTGCTCCAGCCAGTGTACATATCAGAATGCCGCTTGGCGTCGGGCATACTGACTCATCGGGCGATTATCCGATACCCGACTAATCCATTCAAGTATTGTGCGCTTATTGCCCACTCTGCTCCGCCCGTTTCTGTGCGTCCTGCTGCTCCTGCATCTGGCGGTGTAACGTCCGCTCCAAGATACGGGAGTACAACGGTTTGCCGCCCAAAAACTGCGCCAGTAGTGTAGCGCCAAGACAGGTAATGATCATCGGCAAAATAAGCTGATAGTTATCGGTCATCTCCAGCACCAACACAATACCGGTCAACGGCGCACGCACCGTGGCGGCGAACAGCGCCCCCATGCCGGCGATGGCGAAAGTGCCCGGATCGATGCCGTAATGGGGAAACAGATAGGCCGCCGCCATACCGAAGGCGGTCCCGAGCAGCGTACCGAGCGCCAGCATCGGGGCGAAGATACCGCCCGGCGCACCGGAGCTGAAGCACAGCAGCGTGGTCACCACTCGGGCGATAAAGATAAACAGCAGCATGCCAACGGTGTAGTTCCCCTCCGCAGCGATGGGGATCAGGGCAAAGCCGCCGCCGGCCGCCTCTTGCTGGATCAGTCCCAACGCGCCGCACAGACCGCCCAGCGCCGCGCCGATCCACATCAGCTTACGCCAGTCACCGCCATGCATCCGCATGAACATATCCTGGGTGCGAAAGACCCCTTGGTTAAACAGCACGCCGACGATGCCGAACACCATGCCCAACACCAGGTAGAGCCACAGGGTGTTGATCTCCGCCACGCCCAGACGCCCCACCTCGATCACCGAGTGTTCGCCATTGAAGAAGCGGAACACCACACACGACATGATCACGCCGATAAACACCGCCTTGATCGACACCAGGCTATAGTGGAACTGCGGGCGCATCTCTTCGATGATAAACAGGATGCCAGCCAGCGGGGCGTTAAACGCCGCGGTCAGACCCGCCGCCGCCCCGGTGGCCAACAGGGTATGGCGCGTCTCGTTGTCGCGCTTAGGCAGGCGGAACAGGTCATACACCATCTGCCCAAGGTTACCGCCCATCTGCACCGTCGGCCCCTCACGCCCCAACACCATGCCGGCACCGAGCGTGCCCATGCCACCGAGGAACTTCACCGGGATCACGCGCCACCAGCGCGCCGGGCGCAGATCTTCCAATGCCCCCTCGATCTCCGGGATCCCCGAGCCCCCCGCCTCTGGCGCGAAACGGCGCACCAGATAGTAGCCAAACATCGCCAACACCGCCGATCCCAAGATCGCCGCCGGCCAGACGATATACCAGTAGTTGGCAACTTCGGCCAGACTGGCCAGGCGCTGTTGCTGCACCCAGTCCACGCTGCGCTCAAAGGCGACGCCCATCAGCCCGGCCAAGGTTCCGACGATCGCCGCCAGCACCAAGGTGGCGAGCGGTGTCTTATCCCGGTGTATTACGCGTCTCAGCACGTTACTGCGCCGTAGATGGGGCGTCGTCGGCTGAGAGATCGAGTCTTGTTGCGTAGTCATAGTTAATTCAGTCAGTGAAGTTGGTCAAGGAATAGATAAATAGTACAAATAGGTTGAGCATTTTACTCTCTCTGAAGGGCGCCGTCTCCGCAAACTATTCGACAATGTTTCTCTCGGCCAAAATCGACACGCCATGCCATGGCGCATCACGATGCATTTCATCTCGCGGCAGACTTCTTTAGAATAGCATAGGGTTATTTCTCTATTTTTTATCAGCCTGGAGCCGAGAATGAATAAGTCCGAACGACTGTATGAGCAGGCCAAAACGCTAATCCCCGGCGGAGTGAACTCCCCGGTTCGCGCCTTCACCGGCGTTGGCGGTACGCCGCTGTTTATCGAACGGGCCGACGGCGCCTACCTGTATGATGCCGATGGTAAGGCCTACATCGACTACGTAGGCTCCTGGGGACCGATGATCTTGGGGCACAACCATCCGGCGATCCGCGACGCGGTGATCGCCGCCGTCGAACACGGGCTGAGTTTTGGTGCCCCGACCGAGATGGAAGTGCGCATGGCCGAACTGGTGACTTCGCTGATCGACAGCATGGACATGGTGCGCATGGTGAACTCCGGTACCGAAGCCACCATGAGCGCCATCCGCCTGGCGCGTGGCTTCACCGGGCGCGATAAGATCATCAAGTTCGAAGGCTGCTACCATGGCCACGCCGACCACCTGCTGGTCAAGGCCGGTTCCGGCGCACTGACCCTCGGTCAGCCGAACTCGCCGGGCGTTCCGGCCGACTTCGCCAAACATACCCTGACCTGCCAGTACAACGATCTGGCGTCGGTACGCGCCGCCTTCGCCCAATATCCGCAGGAGATCGCCTGTATCATCGTCGAACCGGTGGCCGGCAACATGAACTGCATTCCGCCTCAGCCGGGCTTCCTGCAAGGCTTACGCGAACTGTGCGATCAGTATGGCGCGCTATTGATCATCGACGAGGTGATGACCGGCTTCCGCGTCGCCCTGGGTGGCGCGCAGGAGTACTACGACGTGACCCCGGATCTGACCTGCCTGGGTAAGATCATCGGTGGCGGCATGCCGGTAGGCGCCTTCGGCGGACGCCGTGAGGTGATGGAAGCGCTGGCACCGACCGGCCCGGTCTACCAGGCCGGTACCCTGTCTGGTAACCCAGTCGCCATGGCCGCCGGCTACGCCTGCCTGAACGAGATCAACCAGCCGGGCGTCTACCCGCAGCTGAGCGAGCTGACCGACAACCTGGCCGCGGGCCTGTTGGCCGCCGCGCGCGAGGAGAGCATTCCGTTGGTGGTGAACCATGTCGGCGGCATGTTCGGCATCTTCTTCACCGATCAGCCCAGTGTAACCGGCTATCAAGACGTGCTGCGCTGCGACGCCGAGCGCTTCAAGCGCTTCTTCCACCTGATGCTGGAAGAGGGCATCTACCTGGCGCCGTCCGCCTTCGAGGCGGGCTTCATGTCCCTGGCCCACAGCCAGGAAGACATCCAGAAGACCATCGATGCCGCCCGCCGCAGCTTCGCTAAGATGAAGTAAGCGCGCACGTCGCGGCTCCACGCAGAAAGGCGGGACGCGTTCCCGCCTTTCTCTTTTCCTACTTTCAGCGCCTATTCCGCCCTGACACGCGGCTCACGACGCCCCAAGCTTCATATTGATCCTCTTCACCCCGCGCCGCCGATCTAACCACGCCGACACCCGATGGCGCCTTATCCTAGGGCTAACGACGGGATATAAGCGCCCGGCCCTCATTCCACAGGATACCAATCAGGCGAGGCGCGAGGCCACGCAGCATCAAGCACGCGCCGATGGTCAGCGGCCAACGGGCCACATCCCCCCCGGCAAGAGAGACGCCGCCAGCCCTCGCCGCCACGCGATGACTCGCGCGAATGGGCGATAATCAGACCGAAAAAAAGTAAAAATCCACCTCTTGAAGAGGTGGCTTTAAATGGGGCCCCCTAAAAGGGGGCCTTGTTCGTTTTAATCCT
>NZ_JBIUCY010000079.1:0-289 GCF_044540725.1 Edwardsiella sp. A.80236 | reverse complement strand
AATTATCTGGCAATGGTTAAGTTGGGTTGTATCAGATTGTTTTACAAGAAATTATACAATTAAGGGACACAGCCTAGCACTGCTTCCGGCTGTTCGCGCATGATGAAGGAGCAGATGTTGGTATCGAGCATATAGGTTAGGCGCTGTTTCATAACGTAAAGCGTCCTTCATCGCTGATCACGTCTTCGCGATCGGCCATAAAATCCGAATCAGCTTTTTCTAGCTGTGCAAATGAGCCCCAAGTCGGACGGGCGGGACGTAAGATGATGCTGTCTCCTTCCCGGATGAT
>NZ_JBIUCY010000078.1:0-399 GCF_044540725.1 Edwardsiella sp. A.80236 | reverse complement strand
CGTAGGGGAACCTGCGGTTGGATCACCTCCTTACCTGAAGATACGAAATATTGTGTAGTGCTCACACAGATTGTCTGATAGATGTTCGAGCAAAGCGTCTGCGAAGTCGACCCAGTGTCCCCTTCGTCTAGAGGCCTAGGACACCGCCCTTTCACGGCGGTAACAGGGGTTCGAATCCCCTAGGGGACGCCATTTGCGGTATCGGGTGAAAGACGGTGCCAACAATATTGCAAAACGGACTTACGAGTCATGTTTGCAATATTTTGCTCTTTAACAATCTGGAACAAGCTGAAAATTCGAAAACAATCGAATTGCTTTTAACAAGTGATTCGAGAGTCTCTCAAATGCTTGCAGCACGAAGTGAAACACCTTCGGGTTGTGAGGTTAAGTGACTAAGCG
>NZ_JBIUCY010000077.1:0-469 GCF_044540725.1 Edwardsiella sp. A.80236 | reverse complement strand
AGGCAGAGGCAGAGGCAGAGGCAGAGGCAGAGGCAGAGGCAGAGGCAGAGGCAGAGGCAGAGGCAGAGGCAGAGGCAACGTCGCACATCACCGTGGGGAAAAAAGCGAAAGCAGAGGGGGAGAGCCGCTCTGCTTTCTGGCCCCAATCTGTCAGAATCGGGAAGCACACAGTGAGATTTTAGCCGAACCTCACCGGCCAAATAATTATCTCACAGACGCCAGACGATGCAATTCACCGTACGAAGAAATCTACTTTTTGTGAGCTATCAGGGAGTAACGCTCTGCTATACCGAATTGAGTCGCCGGTTTTACTGAATCCTCTGCTAGCGCGCCAGGTTACAGGCCCCAGCGAGATGATCCCTCACCTCGCCCGAGACGCAGATAACGGGGCGCAGTAAAAATCCACCTCTTGAAGAGGTGGCTTTAAATGGGGCCCCCTAAAAGGGGGCCTTGTTCGTTTTAATCCTGT
>NZ_JBIUCY010000076.1:0-521 GCF_044540725.1 Edwardsiella sp. A.80236 | reverse complement strand
TTGAACTGTCAGGAGCTGGCTGCACAACAGCCATTACGCCCAATCAACTGGTGCAGTCGTCTTCTGAAAATGACAATCCAGTTAGGGTATGCCTCAACCTGACGGCGGCGAATCACAAGCGTCCGGTTTGACGCTGGTTTCGGTCGCAGTGCTGGCCCGCGCCTGGAAGCGCTGATAGCACTCCAGCCCGCAGAAATGCTCCACGTACTCGGCCCCTTCCGGCGTGAAGGCGGCATCGAGCGGGATTTCCTTGCAGCACACGCAGCAACTGGTGCTCGGTTCATTGGCGTTCATGGTGGTGTTCCTCCATTGGTTGACGAAGCCGACGAAGGCCGCCGCCGGCATCGGCCTGGCGAACAGGAAACCCTGCACCGTGTCGCAACCCGCCTGCCGCAACCACGCAAGGCAGTCGGGTGTTTCCACACCCTCGGCTACCACCTCCATTGTCGTTTTCAGAAGACGGCTGCACTGAACGTCAGAAGCCGACTGCACTATAGCAGCGGAGGGGTTGGATCCATCAG
>NZ_JBIUCY010000075.1:0-611 GCF_044540725.1 Edwardsiella sp. A.80236 | reverse complement strand
GCTCTTTAACAAATTATCAGACAATCTGTGTGGGCACTCGCAAGATTCGTATTAAGCATTCCTCGGAATGCCAAAATATTTAAAGTCTTGAAGAGTGACAGCAGTTAATTCATTACGAATAAACAGTTTAATTTCTTTGAGCATCAAGCTTTTAATTGAAGAGTTTGATCATGGCTCAGATTGAACGCTGGCGGCAGGCTTAACACATGCAAGTCGAGCGGTAGCAGGGAGAAAGCTTGCTTTCTCCGCTGACGAGCGGCGGACGGGTGAGTAATGTCTGGGGATCTGCCTGATGGAGGGGGATAACTACTGGAAACGGTAGCTAATACCGCATAACGTCGCAAGACCAAAGTGGGGGACCTTCGGGCCTCATGCCATCAGATGAACCCAGATGGGATTAGCTAGTAGGTGAGGTAATGGCTCACCTAGGCGACGATCCCTAGCTGGTCTGAGAGGATGACCAGCCACACTGGAACTGAGACACGGTCCAGACTCCTACGGGAGGCAGCAGTGGGGAATATTGCACAATGGGCGCAAGCCTGATGCAGCCATGCCGCGTGTATGAAGAAGGCCTTCGGGTTGTAAAGTACTTTCAGTAGGGAGGAAGGTGT
>NZ_JBIUCY010000074.1:0-612 GCF_044540725.1 Edwardsiella sp. A.80236 | reverse complement strand
GGCACTGTTGCAAATAGTCGGTGGTGATAAACTTATCATCCCCTTTTGCTGATGGAGCTGCACATGAACCCATTCAAAGGCCGGCATTTTCAGCGTGACATCATTCTGTGGGCCGTACGCTGGTACTGCAAATACGGCATCAGTTACCGTGAGCTGCAGGAGATGCTGGCTGAACGCGGAGTGAATGTCGATCACTCCACGATTTACCGCTGGGTTCAGCGTTATGCGCCTGAAATGGAAAAACGGCTGCGCTGGTACTGGCGTAACCCTTCCGATCTTTGCCCGTGGCACATGGATGAAACCTACGTGAAGGTCAATGGCCGCTGGGCGTATCTGTACCGGGCCGTCGACAGCCGGGGCCGCACTGTCGATTTTTATCTCTCCTCCCGTCGTAACAGCAAAGCTGCATACCGGTTTCTGGGTAAAATCCTCAACAACGTGAAGAAGTGGCAGATCCCGCGATTCATCAACACGGATAAAGCGCCCGCCTATGGTCGCGCGCTTGCTCTGCTCAAACGCGAAGGCCGGTGCCCGTCTGACGTTGAACACCGACAGATTAAGTACCGGAACAACGTGATTGAATGCGATCATGGCAAACTGAAACGGATAATC
>NZ_JBIUCY010000073.1:0-621 GCF_044540725.1 Edwardsiella sp. A.80236 | reverse complement strand
GCAGGTTGAAGGTTGGGTAACACTAACTGGAGGACCGAACCGACTAATGTTGAAAAATTAGCGGATGACTTGTGGCTGGGGGTGAAAGGCCAATCAAACCGGGAGATAGCTGGTTCTCCCCGAAAGCTATTTAGGTAGCGCCTCGTGAATTCATCTTCGGGGGTAGAGCACTGTTTCGGCTAGGGGGTCATCCCGACTTACCAACCCGATGCAAACTACGAATACCGAAGAATGTTATCACGGGAGACACACGGCGGGTGCTAACGTCCGTCGTGAAGAGGGAAACAACCCAGACCGCCAGCTAAGGTCCCAAAGTCATGGTTAAGTGGGAAACGATGTGGGAAGGCATAGACAGCCAGGATGTTGGCTTAGAAGCAGCCATCATTTAAAGAAAGCGTAATAGCTCACTGGTCGAGTCGGCCTGCGCGGAAGATGTAACGGGGCTAAACCATGCACCGAAGCTGCGGCAGCGACACTATGTGTTGTTGGGTAGGGGAGCGTTCTGTAAGCCTGTGAAGGTGGCCTGTGAGGGCTGCTGGAGGTATCAGAAGTGCGAATGCTGACATAAGTAACGATAAAGCGGGTGAAAAGCCCGCTCGCCGGAAGACCAAGGGTTCCTGT
>NZ_JBIUCY010000072.1:0-624 GCF_044540725.1 Edwardsiella sp. A.80236 | reverse complement strand
AGTAAAAATCCACCTCTTGAAGAGGTGGCTTTAAATGGGGCCCCCTAAAAGGGGGCCTTGTTCGTTTTAATCCTGTAATAACGCCATTTGCTGCTCGTATTCTTGATCTTTCTTATCCTGATGCCTCACGTAGCGTCTGATAATTTCTTCGTTCACTCCAACTGTGTCTGCAAAGTATCCCCTCGCCCAAAAATGATTACCCCACAGCTTCTTTCGTATATGCGGAAACTTGTTGTAGAGACGAATAGCTGTGCGCCCTTTCAGGACGCCCATCAGCGTTGAGATCGAGAGTTTCGGTGGGATCATCACGACAAGATGAACATGGTCTGTCTGAACATTCAATTCAAGTACCTCACAATCTTTCATATTGCAAAGTATATAAACTGAGCGATAAAGCTCTTTACCTACCGCCCCTGTTAAAACCTTGTAGCGATACTTTGGCGTCCACACCAAGTGATATTTGCAACGCCAGAATACATGTGCTGAACTTCTATAACTGCTCATGTCAGTGATTTCCTTCTTACTTGTGGTGAGTAAGCTGGAATTTTCTGGCATGGGCTTCCTTCAGGCTATAGCCTCACAGGGACAATCACCACCTCCCGAGGAGGTGGTTTAAAGCTGACA
>NZ_JBIUCY010000071.1:0-674 GCF_044540725.1 Edwardsiella sp. A.80236 | reverse complement strand
GGCGTTCCGTACATCATCGTGTTCCTGAACAAGTGCGACATGGTTGATGACGAAGAGCTGCTGGAACTGGTTGAGATGGAAGTTCGCGAACTGCTGTCTCAGTACGACTTCCCGGGCGACGACACGCCGGTAATCCGCGGTTCTGCGCTGAAAGCGCTGGAAGGCGAAGCCGAGTGGGAAGCGAAGATCATCGAACTGGCTGAAACTCTGGACTCCTACATCCCGGAACCTGAGCGTGACATCGACAAGCCGTTCCTGCTGCCGATCGAAGACGTATTCTCTATCTCTGGCCGTGGTACCGTTGTTACCGGTCGTGTAGAGCGCGGTATCATCAAGGTAGGCGACGAAGTTGAAATCGTTGGTATCAAGCCGACCACCAAGACCACCTGTACTGGCGTTGAAATGTTCCGCAAACTGCTGGACGAAGGCCGTGCTGGTGAGAACGTTGGTGTTCTGCTGCGTGGTACTAAGCGTGACGAAATCGAACGTGGTCAGGTACTGGCTAAGCCGGGCACCATCACTCCGCACACCAAGTTCGAATCTGAAGTGTACATCCTGAGCAAGGATGAAGGCGGCCGTCATACTCCGTTCTTCAAAGGCTACCGTCCGCAGTTCTACTTCCGTACTACTGACGTGACTGGTACCATCGAACTGCCGGAAGGCGTAGAGATGGT
>NZ_JBIUCY010000070.1:0-722 GCF_044540725.1 Edwardsiella sp. A.80236 | reverse complement strand
CAGATAGGGACCGAACTGTCTCACGACGTTCTAAACCCAGCTCGCGTACCACTTTAAATGGCGAACAGCCATACCCTTGGGACCTACTTCAGCCCCAGGATGTGATGAGCCGACATCGAGGTGCCAAACACCGCCGTCGATATGAACTCTTGGGCGGTATCAGCCTGTTATCCCCGGAGTACCTTTTATCCGTTGAGCGATGGCCCTTCCATTCAGAACCACCGGATCACTAAGACCTGCTTTCGCACCTGCTCGAGCCGTCACTCTCGCAGTCAAGCTAGCTTATGCCTTTGCACTAACCTCCTGATGTCCGACCAGGATTAGCTAACCTTCGTGCTCCTCCGTTACTCTTTGGGAGGAGACCGCCCCAGTCAAACTACCCACCAGACACTGTCCCTATCCCGGATTACGGGACCAGGTTAGAACATCAAACATTAAAGGGTGGTATTTCAAGGTCGGCTCCATGCAGACTGGCGTCCACACTTCAAAGCCTCCCACCTATCCTACACATCAAGGTTCAATGTTCAGTGTCAAGCTATAGTAAAGGTTCACGGGGTCTTTCCGTCTTGCCGCGGGTACACTGCATCTTCACAGCGAGTTCAATTTCACTGAGTCTCGGGTGGAGACAGCCTGGCCATCATTACGCCATTCGTGCAGGTCGGAACTTACCCGACAAGGAATTTCGCTACCTTAGGACCGTTATAGTTACGGCCGCCGTTTAC
>NZ_JBIUCY010000006.1:0-187374 GCF_044540725.1 Edwardsiella sp. A.80236 | reverse complement strand
TCTGGCATGGGCTTCCTTCAGGCTATAGCCTCACAGGGACAATCACCACCTCCCGAGGAGGTGGTTTAAAGCTGACAACCAAAAGGCTCCCTCAGGGGAGCCTTTTTTATGGCGATCAAAGCGTGCGTCGCACGCGTCACGCGCGGAGATGAGGGCATAACGCCGCGCCTAACATCCCTGAGTACAGGTCGCGCCCTTAGCCGCATCGCTCTGTGCGGTTCCGGTCGGCGCCGCCGTCCCGCCCTTCTCTAGCGGATAGCCCGCCTCTTTCCATGCGGTGATACCGCCCGGTAAACGGTAGACATGCTGATAGCCCAGCTTCTTAGCCCACAACGCGGCGTTATGTGAACGCGCGCACTTGACGAAGCCGCAGTAGAACACCAGCGTACGGGCCTTGTCCGTGCCGAGCAGACGGAGGAAATCGGCCTGGGTCGTCGCCCCCATGGTCGCCTTATCCCATACGTTCATGTCGCTCATCGGGAAAGCCATGTTCACCGCCCCCGGAATATGCTGTTTCTTATAGGAGTCGGCAAACGGCATGGTGTCGACGATCAGCAGCGGCTTCTTCTCATCCATCCACTGCTTCAGCTCCTGCACCGTCAGCAGTTGATACTCACCGTTTACAGTCTCGCGCGCCAGTTGTACCGCTTGCTTTTCCGCATCCACCTCGGATGAAGAGAATAAGCCCGCCTGAGCCGGTAAAGAGGAAAGGGCGGCCAGCATCATGCCAGCGACCAGAGGCAATACAGGTTTCATCATTTTTCCTTATGTAAAAATCCCATTCTCACGGTAACTTTTTAAATAACAAATAGATGTGACAATTGTAGCAAATGCCATTTATAAACCTGATGATTGCCTTATGCCTGATGATGGCTTGATTCGCGGCACAGCACGAGGATCATGCCTGTTCGCTACCTACGGGGTCGGCGTCATCGCCGGCTTCCTGCTCGGCAGGACGCGGGGTCGAAACCAGCGGAGGCTGGCTCGCATCCACCTCGCTGCAACGCGTACATAACGCAGGCGCCTCACCCTCACTGTTACGCGCCATCCACAACGACAGGGCATGGATAGAGTCGGGTGTGAAGCTATCACACTGAGCGGCGATCTCCTGTGGCGTCATCCAACAGACCGACTCCACCTCCTCTTCCTGTAAGGCGAAGGGGCCATGAGAGACGCAGCTAAATAGCCCCCCCCACACCCGGCAATCCGCTTGCTGATAGTAAAACAGCCCATGATCGGCGAAGGGGACTCCGGCGATCCCCAGCTCCTCCTCCGCCTCCCGGCGCGCCGACTCCAGCATATTCTCGCCACTCTGCACCACGCCGCCGGCGGTGGCATCCATCCAGCCGGGATAGAAATCCTTACTCTCGGTCCGCTTCTGCACCAAGATTTGCCCCATACCGTTATGCACCACGATATAGGTGGCGCGATGACGTAGCTGCTGCGCACGCATCTGCTGCCGACTGGCCTGTGCGATCACCTCGTTGTGTTCATCGACGATGTCCACCCACTCGATCTCGCGGTTAACCTGTTGATCCACCATCCTCTGCTACCCTATGACTCATTCTCACTCGCGCTCACGCGCACTCTGCCTCTGCACCCTGCGGTGGCATGGCCCCTCGCCAAAGCAAATTACCATCTTACCTCTGCCAGTCTCTCTGTACCGTGCAGGGCCTGAACCCACATCTGATTCCCCTCCAGCATCCCGAAACTCGGCACGTTGCCCCCTTTCGGCAAGCTGATGGATCCGGGGTTAAAGTAAATATGCTCCCCCTGGCGCTGCGCCTGCGGCAGATGAGTATGACCGTAGACCAGCACATCGCCAGCGGCCAGCGGCGGCAACTGTTGCGGATGATAAAGATGGCCGTGAGTCAGAAACAAACGCCGCTGCGGCAACAGCACCTGCTGCCACGATGCCATCAACGGGAAGTTAAGCAGCATCTGATCGACCTCGCTGTCGCAGTTGCCGCGCACGGCGATGATGCGAGACGCATAACCGTTCAGGCGTTCGGCGACTGCGGGCGGATCGTAACGATCCGGTAACGGATTACGCGGCCCGTGATTCAGCACATCCCCCAACAGGATCAGCCAGTGGCTGCCACTGCGTTCGAACAGCGACAAAGCGTGTTCCGTCGCACTGAGCGAGCCGTGGATATCGGAGATAAACATCAGTTTCATCGTGGAATTCTCAACAAACAATCGACCATAGCCTGCCCCCAACCCGAGAGCATCCTGCTAAGGCACAGTGTACCCAGCCCGGGAAGCGGACACCAGCCTCAGGCGCCGCGCCGCCCCAAGGCCAGCCACTGGCATACCGAGGCTCGCTGCCATTGAAAATGCGCATACTCCGCCAAGCGCTCGGGCAGGCCGTCGTCATGCAACGCTAAACGGTTTAGCATCAACGCCAGATCGGTATCCGCGATGCACCATTCGCCGAATAGATTCTGCCGCCCAGGCGGTAACAGACGCTCCACCGCCGCCACCAGGCGAGCTGCCTCATACTCCGCCTCGGCGGAGAGTGGCGCAAAGCGCTGAGCGCGGAAGACCACCTCGCTGGGCCGCTCCCGGCGCAACGCGGCCAGATCGCTGCGTAGCCAGGCCTGCACCTCACGCGCCCATGCGCGAGGCTGCCGCTCACGCGGATAGAGTGGCGCATAGTACGGTGCACAAAAGGTTTCATCCAAGTATTCACAGATGGCGGAAGACTCCGACAAGGCAAAGCCCTCGACCAGTAAGGTAGGGACACGGCGTGTTAGCGAGATCTCCGCATAGGGCTCCTGGCGGTTCTCTCCTTCGGCCAGATCGACCGGTATCAATTCGCAACGCAGCCCTTTCTCTTGCAGGGCGACGAAGACAGACATCACATAGGGACTCAGATAACGGCTATCGGAATAGAGCACTATCGCAGAGGCATTCATAAACACTCCTGATGGCAGTCAACAGCGGGCAGGCATACACGCAACGTCCGGCGACAGCGGCGCCCTCTCGGACACAGTATGCCATGTTTCATCCGCCGCGAAACGCCAGCTTACCCGCTCATTGGCGATAAATGCCGTACAAGCTAAATCCGTGCTATAAGAAAACAATCTGTTAACATCGTCCTTTTTTCCCCCTGCGATTTGCTCTATAGTCGCCAGACATCCCCCCACTCGCAGGAAGAGATGATGATCGATCTTTATTATGCCCCGACCCCCAATGGCCACAAGATTACCCTGTTTCTGGAAGAGTGCGATCTCCCCTACCGTTTACACCGCGTCGCGCTCGATGCCGACGAACAGTTTTCCCCTGAGTTTCTCGCCATCTCGCCCAACAACAAGATCCCGGCGATCGTCGATCAGCAACCGGCCGATGGCGGCGCGCCGCTCAGTTTGTTCGAGTCTGGGGCCATCTTGCTCTATCTGGCAGAGAAGAGTGGGCGTTTCCTCGGCAGCGATCTGCGTACGCGCGCCGACACCCTACAGTGGTTGTTCTGGCAAGTGAGCGGGTTCGGCCCGATGCTCGGGCAGAATCACCATTTTAACTACTATGCCCCGTTACCGGTTCCTTACGCCATCGAGCGCTACCAGACGGAGGCATTACGCCTGTACGGCGTGCTAGAGCGTCAATTACAACGCCATGCCTACCTGGCGGGCGAGGACTACAGCATCGCCGATATGGCCACCTACCCCTGGGTGGTACCGCATGCGCGCCAACGGGTCGATCTGGCCGATTACCCGGCGGTCACGCGCTGGTTCCACGCTATCCAGGCGCGCCCCGCGACCCAGCGCGCCTACCGACTCGCCCAGGCGTAACCGCCTACATTTATGAGCACGGGCGGCCCGTACCGCCCACTGTTGTTGTTACCATCCAGGATGTCTTATGAGTCAACACTTTCCCGATGCCATCATTAAAATCAAGAACCTGCGTCTACGTACCTTCATCGGTATCAAGGAAGAGGAGATCGCCAACCGCCAGGACGTGGTGATCAACATCGCGATCCACTACCCAGCCCAGCAGGCTCGCCACAGCGAAGATATCGCCGATGCGCTCAACTATCGCACCATCACCAAACGGATCATCGCCCATGTGGAGCAAAACCGTTTCGCGCTGCTAGAGAAATTGACGCAGGATGTGTTAACCATCGCTTGTGAACATCCCTGGGTCACCTATGCTGAAGTAGAGGTCGATAAACTCTACGCCCTGCGCTATGCCGACTCGGTCTCCCTGACCATGCGCTATAGCCGTGGGGATTAAGCGACGCGGATGGTGCACCGGCGTGCACCGCAAGGAGCCTACCTATGGAGATCTTGATCACCGGCGCCACCGGCCTTATCGGTAGCGCGCTTTGCGCCCGACTACAGATCCTTGGCCATCAGCTGACTGCCCTGACGCGTGACGTGACGCGAGCCCGGCAACGGCTCGGCGAGGCGGTCACCCTGCTGAGCTCGCTCGATACCCTCAGCACGTTGGATGGCTACGACGCCGTCATCAACCTCGCCGGGGAGCCGATCGTCGATAAACGCTGGAGTGCCGCGCAGAAACAGCGGCTATGCGATAGCCGCTGGCAGATCACGCAACGCCTGGCCAGCCTGATCCGAGCCAGCCAACGTCCGCCCAGCGTGTTACTCTCCGGATCTGCCGTCGGCTATTACGGCAATCAGGACGATACGCCACTCAATGAAGATGACGCACCCGTAGACGATTTCACCCATCGCCTGTGTGTTCGTTGGGAAGCGTTGGCTCGCGAGGCCGAGAGCGAGCAGACTCGGGTCTGCCTGATGCGCACCGGCATCGTGCTGGCTCCGCATGGCGGGGCCTTGGGGCGAATGCTGCCGTTATTCCGCCTGGGGCTCGGCGGCGAATTGGGCAGCGGCCATCAATATCTGTCGTGGATCCATATCGATGACATGATCAATGCCATCCTTTACTTGCTCGATAATCCCACCCTGCATGGGCCGTTTAATATGACGGCACCCTACCCGGTACGCAATGAGCAGTTTGTCGCGACACTGGGCGAGGTCTTGGGGCGCCCCACCCTGATGCGGGTACCGGCGCTAGCGCTACGCGCCCTATTGGGTGAGGCAAGCCTGATGTTGCTCGGCGGCCAGCGCGTATTGCCACGTCGCCTGGAGGAGGCAGGATTCGGTTTCCGCTACTACGATCTGCGCGAGGCATTGGATGACATCGTCAAATAGCCGGGTAAAGCATCGAATGTGCATGCGAGCGCACCGGACGTCCGGAGCGATGTAGCACGTTGACTACACTGATGGTCGGGTGCCTCTAGACGGTGTAGACCGTACAGAGTCCCCGCGACAGTTGGCGCTATACCTAGCCGCGGCGACAAGTGTCGGCGGCTACGATCCCCCGGGTACCCGATTCGGGCACGGCGCCCCATTAGTGGAGCATCTATGAACCAAGCCTTATTGCACGATAAAGTCGCGCTGGTCACTGCGGGCGCACAGGGGAGCGGCGCGGCCATCGTCCGCGCACTCGCCGCCGCGGGCGCACGCGTCGCGCTGACCTACCACCACTCGGAGCAGGAAGCCCGGTTACTGACCGCCCAGATCCGCCAGCAGGGGGGCGAAGCCGTCGCCTTGCGTACCGACGCACGCAATCCAGAGACCTGCGTGCGCGCCATCACCCGCACGTTGGAGTTGTGGGGGCGCATCGATATTCTGGTGAATCACGCCGCCGTGATCATCTGCAAGCCCTTCGATGAGATCGAGTTGCGTGAATTTGAACAGAGCATGGAGATCAATGTCCGGGCGGTGTTTCTCACCAGCCAACTGGCCGCACGCCAGATGCCGGCAGGGGGACGCATCATCCATATCAGCAGCACACGGCAAGAGGCCGATCACAGCGACGCGCTTTGTGCCATGGGACGGGCCGCGCTGGGCGCCCTCACCCGAGCCATGGCGCAAGATCTCGGGCCACAAGGCATCACGGTCAATCAGTTGATCCCCAGCGTCACAACCCCACTCCCGTCGCTCACAGCGACGCGTGACGAGAAGATCCCCGGTTGCCCCGCCACGACGCACAGCATCGCGGATCTGGTGCTCTGGCTCTGTTCACCGGCGGCCGCCGCCGTCAACGGCACGCAATTCGATATCGCCGCCCAATAAGCGCCTCAGGTCGCGCTATCTGGCGTCCGATGCCCGCCCTGCCAACGAGGAAACAACTCGTGCGGCAGGGTGATATCCAGCTGATCCAATACCCGGTTCACCGTCTGATCGATGATCTCCTCGATCCGCTGTGGACGGTGGTAGAAGGCGGGTACCGGCGGCATGATCACCGCCCCCAACTCGGCGGCACTGGTCATCATACGCAGATGCCCCAGATGCAACGGCGTCTCTCGCACACATAGCACCAATGGTCGACGCTCCTTCAACACCACGTCGGCGGCGCGGATCAATAGCGTATCGCTGTAACCATGCACGATGCCGGAGAGGGTTTTGATGGAACAAGGCAAGATAACCATGCCGGCGGTCTTAAAGGAGCCGGAGGAGATCGCGGCGGCGATATCGCGCACGTCATGCACCACATCCGCCAAGGCCAAGACCTCACGCAGGCTGCGATCCGTCTCCAACGCCAAGGTCTGGCGTGCCGCCTGACTCATCACCAGGTGGGTTTCTACCTCTGGGTGGCTACGCAACACCTCTAGCAAACGGATCCCGTAAATCACGCCACTGGCGCCGGAGATACCGATAATCAGTCGTTTCATCGCCCGTTACTCACTCTCATTCACTCTGCTGCTGCGACTTTGCCGCAAGCCGGCAGATGGCGCAAGCGAAAACGGGCCGCATCGGCGGCCCGTCATCGGGAAAGGAAGACGAAACGTGCGTTAGCCTTCGTTATACAGTTCCAAATCCTCGGCTTGCTGCTGATTGCTCAACGCCTTGCTGTCGTCGCTGCGCAGCGACTGCAGATAATCCAGGTAGGATTGATCCACATCGCGCGTAATGTAGACGCCATTAAATACCGAGCACTCGAACTGCTCGATGTCGGGATTATCCTCGCGGACCGCGTCGACCAGGTCGTCGAGATCTTGGAAGATCAAGCCATCGGCGCCGATCAACTGGCGGATCTCATCCACCTCACGGCCATGCGCGATCAGCTCACTGACGCTCGGCATATCGATGCCATACACATTCGGGAAACGGATCTCTGGCGCAGCGGAAGCCAGGTAGACCCGACGGGCGCCCGCCTCACGCGCCATCTCGATGATCTGTTCGGAGGTGGTGCCACGCACGATGGAGTCATCCACCAATAACACATTCTTATCGCGGAATTCGGCACGGTTAGCGTTCAGCTTACGGCGTACCGACTTACGCCGCAGTTGCTGACCCGGCATGATGAAGGTACGGCCGACATAGCGATTCTTAACGAACCCCTGACGGTAGGGCTTATCCAGAATACGGGCGATTTGTAGGGCGATATCGCAAGAGGTCTCCGGGATCGGGATCACCACATCGATATCCAGATCTTCCCACTCACGCGCGATCTTCTCGCCCAGTTTCTGCCCCATGCGTACCCGGGCGCTATAGACGGAGATCTTGTCGATGAAGGAGTCTGGACGGGCGAAGTAGACATACTCAAACAGGCAGGGGTGATTCTTCGGCTCCTGCGCACACTGGCGCGTAAACAGCTGCCCCAGCGTGTTGATGTAGATCGCCTCCCCCGGCGCCACATCACGGATAAAGTCGAAGCCGAGCGTATCCAGCGCCACGCTCTCCGAGGCGACCATATACTCGGTGCGGCCATCCGCCAGATCGCGCTTACCGATCACCAGCGGACGGATACCGTTGGGGTCGCGGAAGGCGACCATGCCATGACCGATGATCATCGCCACGCAGGCATAGGCCCCGCGGATCTGGCGGTGCGTCGCGGCGACGGCGGCAAAGATGTTCTCCTCGCTCAGCGGATAGCTATCGTAGCGATCCAACTCATAGGCGAACACATTTAACAGGATTTCGGAGTCGGAGGAGGTATTGACGTGGCGCCGGGCATGCTCGAACAGCTGTTGCTTCAACTGATGGGCATTAGTCAGGTTACCGTTATGCGCCAAGGTGATGCCAAAGGGGGAATTCACATAGAACGGCTGCGCCTCGGAGGCGCTGGAGCTGCCGGCGGTGGGATAGCGCACATGCCCTATCCCCATATTTCCCTGTAGGCGCTGCATGTGACGCGCCTCGAACACATCGCTCACCAGCCCATTAGCCTTACGCAGGCGAAAGGTATGGTTATCATCGATGGTAACGATGCCTGCGGCGTCCTGGCCGCGATGCTGCAACACCGTCAATGCATCATAGATGGACTGGTTTACCGGCGTAAAACCGGCGATACCGACAATACCGCACATGTTGTCATTTCCTCATCAGCGTTACCGGAGCGGCATGGCAGGCATATGCTCCGGTAAGAAACTCGACGTGCTTTGCAGATAGTCAAACGACCACCTGATGATAGGGCTGAACTGCGGGATGAGCCGGGATTGCTGCCACTCCTCGCTCTGCGCCATCGCCGTAAACGTATCCAGGAAGAACAACAGGGCCGCGACGATCAACACGCCGCGCAACGCGCCGAAACAGACGCCAAGCACCCGATCCGTACCGCTTAGGCCGGTACGTTCCACCAGGGAACCGATCACATAGTTAACGATAGCACCGACGATCAGGGTTGCGATAAACAACACCGCAATCGCAATACCGTTACGCACCAGCGCATCTTCAAAACGGGTAAAAAAGGCAGCCAGATAAGAGTAAAAATGGCTGGCAACAAAGAACGCCGCCCCCCAGGTAACCAGTGACAACGCCTCGCGCACGAATCCTCGGATCAGGCTGACTAAAGCAGAAAATCCGATGATGCCAATAATGACCCAATCAATCCAAACCATGATAATTCCAAAGCATGAATTGCCGCGCTATCCTACTCGCGGCGCATTCTAACAGAAAAAGAAAACGTTTGCGTAGCAGATTTCCCGCGCTCGGCGTAAATAAATCCGCCCTGCTACACCCCCGTTTTCATCAAAAAAACGGCCCTGCCCGCCAAGGCGGACAGCGCCGTATCCCTCTCCGCTGCGTGGCTTAGCGCACGCTGTAATTGCGGATTTGTCCATTCAGCCCGCTCAGGCTATTCAGCTCCGGCAACGCCGCCTGTAACTTGGCGCGCGAGGCTTCCGGGCCGACGAATAGCCGGGTGATCTCCCCCTGAACCGGTGTAGCAGGCACGCTGTAGGCCCGGTAACCGGAGAGGCGCAGCTTGGCGATGATTTCGTTCACCTTGCTGGCGTTACGCAACGCACCCAGCTGTACCACATATGCCTGACCGACTGGCGCTTGCTCCGCGCGTGGAGCCGGGGTGGGCGCTGGCGTCGGGGCCGGTGTGGGCGCCGGGGCCGGACGCGTCTCCTGCGGCGGCGGCGTCACCCGCTTCGCCGGTTCGACGGGCTTCGCATGGCTCTCCGCGGCTCGCGCCGTCTCGCTCGGTTTAGGACGGCTCTCAACCATCGGAGCCGGTGCCATCGTCGGCGCTTCCGCCACCTGACGCGGCTCCGGCGCGCGACTCTCGACCGGTTTCAACTCCACCAGCTCACCGGCGCCACGTGTCGGTGCGGCCGCAGCGGAAGATGCCGACGAGGGCGCCGTTGCCGAGCCAGCTGGCGTACTATTCACGCCGCCATGCGCTGCCGTACTGGGCGCCTCGCCCAATGGCTGCGTCACCGGCGGAATGGCATCCGTCGGATCATCTTCGCCGGGACGGGGCACCAACGGGATCGCCGCGAAATCATCCTGATAATGCTTCTTCTGACCATCCAACAGGCCCGGCAGTACGATCACCCCTAGCGCAACCAGGATCACCGTCCCGACCAGTCGGTTTTGGAACTTACTCGCCACCCCGTCCTCCTGACGGTAGAACCGCCATCACCTGCGCAACCGTGTGGAACGAGCCACAGACCACCACCGTATCCTCGGCGTCAGCCTCATCCATCGCCTGGCACCAGGCCTGCTCGACATCGGCGAATATGCGTGCGCCAGCCGGCAGATGCGCCGTCAATGCAGACGCTGGCGCTCCGCGCGGCCCGCTTAGCGGCGCGCAGTACCACTCATCGACCAACGGCGTCAGGCAGGCCAGGGTGCCGGCGATATCCTTGTCGCTCAGCATGCCGATCACCATCCGCAGCCGCTTAGGCCGTGGCAATGCTTGCAGGCGTTGCGCCAGATAGGCGGCGGCATGCGGATTATGCGCCACATCCAGAATCAGGCGCGGTGCGTCACCAACTTGCTGAAATCGTCCCGGCAAGGCGGCGTGACGCAACCCTTGGCGGATAGCCGCCTCATCGACGGCCAGCGGCCCGGCAGCCAACGCCGCCAGCGCCGTCGCCGCGTTCGCTAATGGCACCTGCGGCAACGGTAAATCATCAAGCGTCTTTTCCCCGGCGCACCAGCGCCAGCTCGTCGCCTCGGCACTGAAGTCCCAATCGACGCCACGCCGCAGCAACCGGGCAGCGCACGCCGCCGCCACCGCCGCGATAGACTCAGGCATCTGTGCCTCACCCACCACGGCGGGCTTAGCGGCACGGAAGATACCGGCCTTCTCCCGGCCGATACTCTCGCGTGAATCGCCCAACCAGTCGGTATGGTCCAGCGCGATGCTGGTCACCACCGCCACGCTGGGATCGACGATATTGGTCGCGTCCAGGCGCCCACCGAGGCCAACCTCCAGGATCACCGCGTCCAACGCCGCCTGCTTGAACAGATACAACGCCGCCAGGGTGCCAAACTCAAAATAGGTTAATGATACGCCATCACGCCCCGCCTCAATGGCGGCGAAGGCGGCGGCATGCGCCGCATCATCCAACTCACGATGCTGAATGCGCACCCGCTCGCGATAGTGCAGCAAGTGGGGAGAACCATAGACCCCCACCCGATAGCCCGCCGCCATCAGGATGGCCTCCAAGGTGCGGCAAGTGGTGCCCTTACCGTTAGTACCCGCCACGGTATACACCACGGGCGCAGGCGTCAGCAGGTCCAGACGCTGCGCAACACGCCGCACGCGTTCCAAACCGAGATCGATGGTTTTCGTATGTAGCTGCTCAAGATACTCGAGCCAGCAAGAGAGTGGCGAGGTCGCCTGTGGGGTAGGAAGCGTATTCATGCTGTTTTACGTCCCGTAATTTAGCCGTTGCGGAGGGTGACCGGCCCCGGAACGGGCCGGTTCCCTAAGATGTGCGGCGCAGGCGATAATCCTGCGCCGCGCCCGGCGCTAAGCCGGGGGAAGCACGCCAGGGGGATTATGCCTGTGCGCCCTCTTCCGCCGCTGCCACGACCGGTGCCGCCTCTTCCAACGGTGTCGGGCGTCCGGTCATCTTGGCCACCAGGCTGGCCAGCTTGTCGCGCATCGCCGGGCGGCGCACGATCATATCGATAGCGCCTTTCTCCAGCAGAAACTCACTGCGCTGGAATCCTGCCGGTAGCTTTTCACGCACCGTCTGCTCGATGACGCGCGGACCGGCAAAGCCGATCAAGGCCTTCGGCTCGCCGATGTTGATATCGCCCAGCATCGCCAGGCTGGCGGAAACCCCACCCATCGTCGGATCGGTCAAGACGGAGATATAGGGCAGGCCACGCTCGCGCATTTTCGCCAACGCCGCACTGGTCTTCGCCATCTGCATCAACGACATCAGCGCCTCCTGCATACGGGCACCGCCGCTGGCGGAGAAGCAGATCAGGGCGCAGTTATCTTCCAGCGCCTGCTCGACGGCGCGCACGAAGCGGGAGCCCACCACCGATGCCATCGAGCCCCCCATAAAGGCGAACTCGAAGGAGGCGGCAACCACGGGGATACCATGCAGGGTCCCTTTCATCACCACCAGCGCATCTTTTTCGTCGGTCTCTTTCTGAGCGGCGGCGAGACGATCCTTATACTTTTTGGAGTCCTTAAACTTCAGGACATCCTTCGGCTCCAGCTCGCTGCCCAATTCGACATGGCTACCCTCGTCCAGCAGCGTATTCAGACGCATACGCGCCGTCATGCGCATGTGATGGTCGCACTTCGGGCAGACTTCTAAATTGCGCTCCAGCTCGGCACGGTAGAGGACCTGACCACAGCTATCGCACTTGGTCCATACCCCTTCCGGAATGCTTGCCTTGCGGGTTTGAGAGATATTGCTCTTATTAAGAATGCGTTCAATCCAGCTCATCGATGACCTTTCTGTTTGAACCTGGCGGAATGCCAGTCCTCTGCCCCTGCCGGGGGAACAAAATGCAAAGACCCAGCTAACGCTGAGCCTGGTTTTAGCCCGTGTCTCCTTTAATCGCCGGAGAGTGGCCATTTTTTACCGGCAGGTAACAGACCATAAATGCCGTTCATTAAACCACAACGGTTCGACCGTGTAGATAAAAAACTGGTCGAACCGTGCAGAGTTTACATTTTTTACCCACTCAGCGTGAGCGAGGGGTGGCGATTCTGTGACCTACTTACGCAGCGCTGCGCGCCGCGCCTGACGCTTGTGGCGCCAGATCTCGATCACGCCCGGCAGAATCGAAACCACGATGATCGCCACGATCAGCAGCTTCAAGTTCTCCTGTACCACGGGTACGTTGCCGAACAGATAACCGGCGTAGGTGAAAGAAAGCACCCACAGCAGCGCCCCGATCACGTTATAGGCGGCGAAATGACGATAGGTCATATGCCCCATACCGGCGACGAAGGGCGCAAAAGTGCGCACGATGGGCACAAAACGCGCCAAGATAATCGTTTTTCCGCCGTGACGCTCATAGAACGCATGGGTCTTATCCAGGTAGCTGCGGCGGAAGATGCGCGAGTCGGGATTGCTAAACAAACGCTCACCAAACAGGCGACCGATCGTATAGTTCAGCGCATCGCCGAGGATCGCCGCCGTGACCATCAACGCCACCATCAGATGCACGTTCATATCGTTACTCGGTAACGACGCTAATGCCCCGGCGACAAACAGTAACGAATCTCCCGGGAGGAACGGTGTCACCACCAAACCGGTTTCACAGAACAAGATCAAGAACAGTATGCCGTAGATCCAGACACCATACTGGGCCACCAATTGCGCCAAGTGCACATCAATATGCAGAATAAAATCAACAATCCACTGTAAGTATTCCATCACGGCTCCGGTTATCAATCGGGTAAAAACAGCGGCCCCATCGGCGGCTGTGGTAGGGCAAAGTGCGCCGGGTAATCCACGGCGACTAAATACAGGCCGGCGGCCTTGGCGGTCGCCGCTGCCAGAGTGCGATCTCGGGCGGCCAGCAACTCGGCGATCCAGCCCTCCGGTTGATTACCGCATCCCACCTCCAGCAAGCTGCCGACGATATTACGCACCATGTGATGGACAAAGGCGTTAGCCTTAATATCGACCACCACATATGGCCCATAACGGTTGACCCATAAGTGGGAAACGTTACGCCACGGGGTACGCGACTGGCACTGGGCAGCGCGAAACGAACTAAAGTCGTTCTCTCCCAGCAATGCCTGGCCAGCGCGCGCCATCCGTTCGGCATCCAGCGGATGGTAGAAGTGCGTCACGCCGCTCTGCAACACCGCTGGACGGTAGCGATGATTATAGATGACATAACGGTAACGCCGTGCCGTCGCACTAAAACGCGCGTGAAAATCGGCGCTGACCGCCTTGACCCAGCGCACCGCGATGTCCTTCGGCAGATGGGCATTGACCCCCATGGTCCACGCCCCCTCTTGGCGGCTGGCGTGGGTGGTGAAGTGTACCACCTGCCCGGTGGCGTGTACCCCAGCATCGGTACGCCCGGCACAGAACACCGTCACCGGCTCGCTGGCGACGCGCGACAGCGCCGCCTCCAGACGCGCCTGCACGCTGTCCACTTCCTGCTGACGCTGCCAGCCGGCATAGCGGCTGCCATCGTACTCAATGCCCAGCGCAATGTGATATACCGGACGTTCCTCCTGCCCGGCCAACGATGGCTGCGTCATCAGTACAGGTACTCCTGCATCAGACGCTCGGCGATCTCCAAGGCCATCAGGGCGCCGCCGAAACGAACATTGTCCGCCACCGACCAGAACTGTACCGCCTCCGGCAAGCCATAGTCGTTACGCACGCAGCCGATGCTCAGATGTGGGTTACCCGAGGCATCTCCCACCTGTGTCGGGTAATCGTCCTCTTCGCTCAGGCGGATGTCGCCGGTCTGTGCCAACAACTCGCGCGCCTCCTCGGCGCTGAGCGGACGCAGGGTCTCCAGCTGCACGCACTGCGCATGGCCGTAAAAGACCGGAGACTGAATGCAGCTCACCGTCAGCGGCAGCCCCGGTTCCTGCAACACCTTGCGTACCTGATCCACCAGGCGGCGCTCTTCACAGACACTGCCCTGCTCATCCGCCAGTAACGGCAGCAGGTTAAACGCCAATTGCTTCTGGAACAGGCCCGGCTCAAACGGCATACCGTTCAGCAGGCGGGCACTCTGCCCGGCCAGCTCATCCACCGCCGCCTTGCCGTATGCAGAAGCCGAAAGCAGGCAGGTCACGCCAATGCGTGCCAGGCCATTCTCCGTGCTCAGCGGGTGGATCGCCGTCAACAGTTGGCTGGTCAGACTGTCGGCCACCGCCACGATATTGCGGTTACGGTACTCGGCCAGCGCATGCGGGTTCACCCCCGGCACCACCAGCGGCACATCGGCCTCCAGGGCAAAGGCATCGCTGCTATCGATCACCAGACACCCGGCGTTACCCGCCTCCTCGGCATAGCGCAGTGAGGCCTCGCGCCCGGCGACAAAGAACGCCAACTGGGCCTGCGCCCAATCGAAACCGGCGGCATCCTGCACCAGGATCTGGCGACCATCGACGCGAATGCTCTCTCCGGCACTGCGCTCACTGGCCAGCAGATACAGTTCTCCCAACGGGAACTCACGCGCCTGGAGCTGCTCCAGTAACGCTTCCCCAACGGCGCCCGTCGCGCCCAATACGGCAATATTCCAGCCTTCGCTCATTTTCACTCTCCTCGGACGGCTAACGCGAACCACGCCGTCCTCTCCATAACCATCAAAAATCGCCAGTGCGTATCTCGACGCACTGGCGATAAAATGTCACTGTCCGCACGCCGTTCAGGCGACGCGCGCGCTAAATCCCAACGCCGTCAACAGCTCAGCCGTGGCGCTATCGTCGCATATCACCAGGAGCGACGACCACTCCCGCCGCGCCGGATAGTGTTTACGCAGACGATCGAACGCCCCCTCCTGCCCGGCGACGCGGCGCAACGGCGCATCGTCACGGCGCACATCATACACCAGATGCATCAGACGTTTGAGCATCGCCTGATCGAGCGCGCCCTGAATACGCACCTCCGCCACCGGCGGCGGCGGCAACAACTCGGCCAAGGCGACCCGCTCCGGCCGCCCGAGGAAGGCACTAAAGGCCTCGAACACCTGAGTGGTACCACGCGCCTTGCCTTCCAGGCTATAGCCGGCGATGTGCGGGGTGGCGATATCGACATGCGCCAATAGCGGCAGCGACAGCATCGGCTCCGGCTCCCACACGTCCAACACCACGCGGAGATCCTGCCCCGCCTGCAAGGCGCATAACAGCGCCGCATTGTCGACGATGGCGCCACGCGCCGCATTGATCAGGATACGCCCCGGCGGCAACGCCGCAAGGAACGCCTCGTCCACCAGATGCCAGGTACGGTAGGGGCCGGACTTATTCAGCGGAGTATGGAAGGTGATGATGTCCGCCTCGCGTTGCAGATCCGCCAGACTATGGAAGATCTCGTTATCGCCCCGATCGGCACGCGGAGGATCGCACAGCAGGGTCCGGATGCCCAACGCCGCCAAACGGTGTTGCAAGCGGCTGCCCACATTGCCCACCCCAACAATCCCTACCGTCTTATCGCGCAGCGCGAAGCCATCGCGCTCCGCCAACATCATCAAGGCCGAAAAAACATACTCCACCACGGCGATGGCATTGCAGCCGGGGGCGGCGGAGAAGCCGATACCCGCCTGCGCCAACCAGTCGGTGTCCACATGATCGGTACCGGCGGTAGCCGTGCCCACAAAACGCACCGCCTGATCGGCCAACAACGCCTGATTGACCGAGGTCACCGAGCGCACCATCAACGCATCGGCCCCGCGTAACGCAGCGGCGGGCAACGGACGGCCCCGCACCGCATGTACCTGGCCGAGGCGGCCAAACAACGCCTCGGCATACGGCATATTCTCATCGACTACAATCTTCATCGTTTCTCCTACCCGCTATGCAGCTTGGATTGAGCTGTGCTAATTCTGCCACTAAATCAACCGCAGGCCTAACCACAGCCGGTCACACATCGTGGGGACAGTGGCCCGACGCCCTGCTCAACGCTGGGCCAACACGGACTAGGCGAACCACTGCGCCCAACGCAGGCGTAACCATAAGCCGGGGTAGCTGCTCCAGCCCGTGGTACTGGCGACGACCTGCCCGCGCACCAGGACGATGAAGGTCGGCGTGACGCCGACTCGCCACGCTGCGCTCAAGCGGCCATCGGCATCGTTGATCACCGGGAAGTGCAGCTCGCGGCGCGCCAGATACTGCGTCAGGCGGGCGTCATCGCCCGAACGCAGCGCCAGCGTCACCACGTTCTCGCCATTGCGCGCCAATGTATCGACCGTCGGGCTGGTCACCCGGCAGATCCCACACCAACTGGCCCAGACATAGATCAACAGCGGACGCTCGGTGCTGAGTGCCGCCAGCGCTACCGGGCGTCCCGCCAGATCGGTTAACTGTGTGGGTAGCGTCGCCGGCAACTGAGGACGGCGCAGAAAGTCCATCACGCCGACAACCACTGCCAACAGTAGCAACATCACTAACGCCTGCCGCACCCAGCGGCCCCAGCGCCTCATGGCCGCTGCGCCAGCGCAGTCTCGACCGCCTGCGTCAACTGGTCGTAGTCGATCGCCCCGGGGATCAATTGGTTACCGATCACCAACGTCGGCGTCCCCTGCACCCCCAACACCTGTGCCAACAGCAACGAATCGCGCAACTCCTGAATCGTCCCTTGACTATCCGCCTGGAGATCGGCGTTGCCGCTGCGCTGTAACGCCGCCTGTATCGAGCGCGTCGAGTGATAACCGCGTTTGGCCATCAAGGCCCGATGTAACGCCAGAAAACGCTCGGGCTGTTGACGCCACAGGGTCAGCGCAAGCTGCGCCGCCTGGTGGGAGCTCTCGCCCTTGAAGGGCAACAGCTTAAAGGCGACCGCGACCTGCGGATTACGCTCGACGAGCTGCTCCAACAGCGGATCGAGGCGCTTGCAGTAGGGGCAGTTATAGTCGGTAAACACCACCACCGTCAGCGCCGCATCGCTAGCACCCAGGCGCGGCGTAGCCGGGTTATGGAATAGCAGCGTCTCCGCCTCATCCACCGCCATCGCCCCCGGTGCCGCCAGCGTTAATAGCAACAGCATCATCGTCATCATAGAATGCAATCTGATCTTCATCGCTTACTCCTTGGCTGCCGCCAATTGGGCCAGCAGTTGCTGGCGATCGAGCAGTGAGGGCAACACCACGCCCTGAGGGAGCGTCGGGCCATAAATTTGATTGAAAGGCACCGCCACCGCGCCCCGCTGGCGCAAGAAGGCCTCCAGCGACGGCGAGGGCAGCGTCCAGTCGCCGCGCAGCGCCACCACATCCTCGGCACTCAGCGCCTGCTGCACGTCGTCACGCAGTAACACATTCACCTTGTTAGCCTTGCAGGTCACACACCAGTCGGCGGTCACGTCGATAACCACACGCTTGTGCTGCTGTAACGCCTGTTGCAACGCCTGCTCGCTCAGCGGCCGCCAATCGACGCGGTCGCGTAGCGGTGTCAGCGCCGCGCCCCCATACATCACCCCCGGGACGACGGACAGCAAGGCCGTCACCAACAGCGCCCATCCCACTCCGCGTATGCCGTAACGGCGCCAGCTCGCCGCTAACAGCAACAGCGCCAATACGCCCATCGACATCATGATGATCGGCCAGCCGACATGGGCCGCCAGCAGTGACAGCAACCATAGGCTGGAAGCCAGCAGCATCCCCCCCAGGATCGCCCGCAGATGCAGCATCCAGCGGCCAGGGCGTGGCAGCCAGGTCGCCAGGCGCGGCCAGGCGGCGATGGCCAGCCAGGGCGCGCTCATCCCCACGCCCAGCGCCAAGAACACTAACCACAGTTGCGCCAGCGGAGCCGCCAAGGCGAAGGCCAGGGCCGTCCCCATAAAGGGCGCCGAGCATGGCGTCGCCAGCAGCGTGGCGAACATCCCCTGCCAAAAGTGCCCCTGTGAGGGGCTGGCCAATCGAGTCATCAACCGACTGGACAGCGTCACCGAGAAGAAGCCGAACAGATTGAGGGCAAACCCTAAGGTGATCACGCTCATCAGCGCGATAAACCACGGGCTCTGGAACTGGATCCCCCAGCCGACGGCCTGCTGAGTGAGGCGCAGGATGCTCATCAGGCCAGCCAGTAGGCCGAAGGAGGCGATGATCCCCGCCGCCGAAAGCAGAAACTGGCGACGTAACGACGCGACCGCGCGCGTAGGGGCATGCAGCACACTCCCCAACTTCAGCGCCAAGACCGGCAACACGCAGGGCATCAGATTCAGGATCAGGCCACCGGCCAGCGCCAGGAGCAGCGCACTAAGTAGCGTCGTACTCGATCCGCTTGGCAGCGGTGGTGCGACAGGCGTCGCCTCCGGAGTAACCGTGATCTCGCGCGCCACACCGGCGTCGCTAATCACCAGCGCCAACGGCACGCCACGCAGATCCGGTGCGGCCCCTTGCCAGCCGTCGCTGACGGCGACACGAGCATACAGCGTCTCCGCCTGGTGCCACAGCCGTGGGGCTGCGAACTCCGCCCCCTCGGGGCCCGCCAGGAAGATCGCAGGCTGTTGCCAGCCGCCGGGCCGCTCGACGCGTAGCGTCAAGCTTCCGGCGTCATAACCCGCACTAACCCGCGCCACCATGCCGTGGCTCAGCGGTAAAGCCCCCTCCGCCTGCGCCAGGGTATGGCGGAACGCCGCCGTCGGAGGAGCCGTGAGATCTAAATCGAAGGGGTAATCATGCAGCACGCATACGTTGCTGCACAGCGGCAGGGTCAATACCCCTTGTAAGCGCAGGGCCGAGGTATCAACCTGCAGAGGAAAGCTGACATCCTGGGTATACCCCTGCGCCGTCAGCCCCGCAACCGTAAAGCGCTGCGGCACCGGCCAGCGCCAATTCACCGATGCCGGCGGCGTACGCCACGCGATACTGGGGGCGACGCCTCCCTCACCGGGCGCGCGCCAATAGGTCTTCCACCCCGCAGCCAGCGCCACCTGCACCACCAGATCGACCCGCTGTATATCCTGTCGGGCGGCGCTGAAGCGTACCCGAGCCTGGCCGCTACTGTCACCCCGTAGCCAGCCGCTATCCGCCGCCCAACCCAGGGGCAGCCAGAGGCACAGGCCGATGGCCAGTACCCGAAAAATCAAAGACATAATTATTCTCCGCCAATAAACGTAAGAGAGGACGCGTACTCACGTCCGACGTTATTCGCGGAAGACACACAACCTAAGATGGAGACGCCGTTGCGCCGGTGAGCAGACCGGTGGCCGATGGCCGATGAGATCGCTAAGACGACGCAATGGGCAGAGAAGCAGGAGCAGGAAGGTCAGCAAGGCGAGCGCCAGATGCTCGACGGCTAGCGGTGGCGCACTCAGCAACATCTTGACCCCCAACGAACAGGCGGCCGGCGCGCTTCCCTCTTCTTGACTGTCCGAGAGAGAGAACGACGAGGCGGCCCAGGGCGGCGACACGCTAAGCTGAGGTACGCCCGCCATACGCTGACTGGTGCAGACCAGCACCACCAGGCAAGCAAGCGCCAACAACACTTTCGCCATCCTTGTCTGTCGCACCATCGCCACCCCCATGATTTACTGAGGTTATCTTACCCGAGCGAGCGTAATTCACAATCCTCTGTCTGAATACGCCTCGGCCAAACGCACAGATTGTCATCCCTGCGTAAAAGGGGCATGGTAATAGCTCCTTATCTGGCATGGAGGTTAGCGTGTTACCCCTCTCCGCCGACGTCTGGCAACGGCTACAACGCTCGAGGTTCCGACGCCGCTTTCGCCTCGGCAACGCCGAGTGGCGCTACCTGGAGCGCCAAGGCATGACTCAGGTATTGCGCCACGCTCACGACTTTATTGATGCACGCCTCGCTCCGGCTCAACCGCCCAACGATGGCCGCCAAACCCCGATGCGAGGACACCCGGTCTTTATCGCCCAGCATGCCACCGCCACCTGTTGCCGCGGTTGCCTCGCGAAGTGGCACCACATCCCGGCCGATCGCGCGTTAACAGGCGGGGAGAAGCTGTACATCTTAGCCTTGCTGGCATACTGGCTGGCCATTCAGACGCCTCCCGAACCACCAGCACGCTAACTCGAGCGTTTGTACATACGGTTACTTACCGACACCAAACACACACGGACAATCGTAACGCCAATACCTAACATATCCTCAACGGCTCCACTGCGGGGCTAATCAAACAGCGAATATTGAGGATAGCAAAATGAATAAAGTATTAGCTCTGGTTGTTGCTGCTGCGATGGGCCTCTCTTCTGCCGCGTTCGCTGCCGAACAGACTGCCGCCCCGGCCGCCTCCCCGGTCGCACACAGCGCCACCCCAGCCGCTCAGGATGCTGGCGCGGTCAAACATCACAGCAAGAAGCATCATAAGAAGGCGACGACTGAGCAGAAAGCCCAGGCCGCCAAGAAAGTCCATCACAAGAAGGCTGCCGTAGAACAGAAAGCCCAGGCCGCCAAGAAAGTGCACCACAAGAAGGCTGCCGTAGAGCAGAAAGCCCAGGCCGCTAAGAAAGTGCACCACAAGAAGGCTGCCGTAGAGCAGAAAGCCCAGGCCGCCAAGAAAGTGCACCACAAGAAGGCTGCCGTAGAACAGAAAGCCCAGGCCGCCAAGAAAGTGCACCACAAGAAGGCTGCCGTAGCTCAGAAAGCCCAGGCCGCCAAGAAAGTCCATCACAAGAAGGCCGCTGCCAAAGCCTAAACGCGCGCTCAGCATGCCCCCCCTCGACACCCGACCATCAGGCTCGGGTGTCTTTTTTTATCTCACCTCGGTCGCACGCCGATCCTCAACGACGGAGGCGGCAGATAAAGGCCGTCACGTCGAAGTTAACCCGCACATCGCGCTCCCCGCTGGCGGAGAGCAATGCCAACAAGCGTTTGGCATACTCCGGGCCCCCCTGCTCCGCCATATAGCGTGTTACATAACTGGTCGACAGGAAAAACGTCGCCAATTGCGCCACGCTCAAGGTCAAAATATTGGGGAATAGCTGACGCTGACTGTGTTGTAGATTGGGCTGGATCTGCATCAGCTCCAGCGTGTCATCGTAGTCCACTAAACGCCGATCGCGGAACGGCGCCCAACGCGTCGCCAGCTCATACTCCACCACGTCGCGCAGCGGCCCGTAGACCAACGGAAACTCATAACGGTAGGCGCAGAAGATCCCTCCCGGCTGCAACAACTGCGCCATCCGCGACAGCATCAATGGCCGATCCATCCAGTAGAAGGCGGTCGCACAGGTCAACAAGTCGACCGGTTGCGGCGGGGTAAAGAGCTCGGCCTTCGCCACATCGAAGGTCAACTGCGGGTAATTCTGCCGTGCCAACGCGACCAGTGCCTCATCGCGATCGCAACCCGCGACCTGGGAAAAATAGGTCTGCAAACGCGCGCTGGAGAAACCACTGCCACAGCCCAGATCTAACGCGCGATCATGGTGGGTACACTGGCGCGCGAGAAACTGATACAGCGCCTCGGGATAACGGATCAACGCCCGGATTTGTTGATAGGCAATAGCGTAATGGTTGAGCTGTCCCATAGTTTTTCCTTTGGGTGATGACGCCGGCGTCATCGCGCCGTGGTTATGAGTGTACCGATCCCGACGCCGGATACCAGGCATAAAAAACGCGGTTTGGCGCACAAAGTGACGTAAACAGCTAAACCGTATTCTCCCCTTGAGATCACTCCCTCACCGTGTGGTTAGCCATAAAAAGAGCGACAACAGCAGAGGCAGAGGCGTTGAAAAGAAAAACCCCCTTGCCGACAACGCGGTCGACAAGGGGGAGATATCATTACGCTACCCGCCATCGCGGGTAGGCTTGGCCGATACGCTTACTTATGCTTACGCATCACCAGCGTGGCGTTGGTGCCGCCGAAGCCGAAGCTGTTGGACATCACCACATCCAGCTCACGCTCGGTCATCTCGGTGACGATGTTCATCCCGGCAGCCTGCTCATCCAGCTCTTCGATGTTGATGCTCGGTGCGATAAAGCCATGCTCCAGCATCAACAGGGTATAGATAGCCTCATGAACCCCCGCCGCACCCAACGCATGACCCGTCATGGCCTTGGTTGAGGAGATAGCCGGCGTCTGATCGCCGAAAACTTCGCGGATGGCACCCAGCTCTTTCACGTCACCAACCATGGTGGATGTACCGTGTACGTTCAGGTAGTCAACCGGCTTATCCAGATCCTGCATCGCCATCTGCATGCAGCGTGCCGCACCTTCGCCTGACGGGGCAACCATGTCGTAACCGTCAGAGGTCGCACCGTAGCCGACGATCTCGGCATAGATGTGCGCGCCACGCGCCAGTGCATGCTCCAACTCTTCCACGACCACGATGCCGCCGCCACCGGAGATGACGAAACCATCACGCTTGGCGTCGTAGGTACGGGACGCTTTTTCCGGCGCATCGTTGTAATGGGTAGACAACGCCCCCATGGCATCAAACTCACACGCCAGCTCCCAGCACATCTCTTCCCCGCCGCCGGCGAAGACCACGTCCTGTTTACCCAGCTGGATCATCTCTACCGCATTGCCGATACAGTGTGCCGAGGTGGCGCAAGCGGAGCTGATGGAGTAGTTAACACCACGGATCTTAAACGGCGTCGCCAGGCAGGCAGAGACACCCGAAGCCATCGCCTTGGTGACCATGTAAGGGCCAACGCCACGAATACCGCGAGAACGCATGCCATCGGCACCGGCAACCTGGTTACGCGGAGAACCGCCGCCAGAGCCGACGATCAGACCGGTTCGGTTATTGGAAACCATCTCGTCCGTCAGGCCAGAATCTTTGATCGCTTCCTGCATCGACAGATAAGCATAGATCGATGCATCGCTCATAAAACGCATCACCTTGCGGTCGATCAGACCAGTGGTGTCCAACTTGATGTTGCCCCACACCTGGCTACGCATACCGGCTTCCTGCAATTCAGGCGCAAAGGTGATCCCCGAACGCCCTTCTTTCAGAGACGCCAGCACCTCCTGTTGGTTGTTACCGATACTGGAAACAATACCCAAGCCAGTAATCACTGCACGTTTCATTCATTACCTCGTGAAAAAATTATGTCATTCGGGATACGAGTCGCACTTTAGCGTACACCTGTACGCCGAGGCAAGTCCGATCAGCGCTGGTAAAACCAGATCGCGTGAAATTTGCTGCCCCGTCCACAGACCGTTAAAATCATGCACTGGCTGATTTCGCGGTAAAAAAATGTGAACCATACATCGATACAGGGTGCATCGCTGAGCTGGAATCAACAGGGTACCCCTGTTTCACAGCAGTTTGACGACGTCTACTTTTCCAATCAGGATGGACTGGCGGAGACGCGCCATGTCTTCTTACAGGGCAATGCGCTACCTCAGCGCTGGCAGGAGCCGGGCCGAGCGAGCTTTACCGTCGCCGAAACCGGATTCGGTACCGGACTCAACTTCCTCACCCTGTGGCAAGCCCACGCGGCCTGCCTACAAGAGGCGCCCGAGCACGCGCCGCGCCGCCTGCACTTCATCAGCTTCGAAAAGTATCCGCTGCAACGCGACGATCTGCGGGCGGCGCACGCCGCCTGGCCGGAGTTAGCCCAATTCAGCGCACAACTGTGCGCTGTATGGCCCGATGCCTTGCCCGGTTGCCACCGCCTACATCCGGCGCCGCACATCACCCTGGATCTGTGGTTCGGCGATATCAACACGCTATTGCCACAGTTACCCGATGGGCTAGATGGCCACATCGATGCCTGGTTTCTCGATGGCTTCGCCCCGGCGAAAAACCCAGATATGTGGACCCAGACGCTGTTCGACACCATGCTGCGGCTGGCGCGTCCCGGCGCCACCTTCGCCACCTTTACCGCCGCCGGTTTCGTGCGGCGCGGTTTGTTACAGGCCGGCTTCGAGGTCAACAAGGTCAAGGGATTCGGGCAGAAACGTGAGTGCCTGGCGGGTCGTCGCCCCCTGGCGCTCCCCGCCGCGCCCGCCCGCGCGCCCTGGTATGCCCGTCCGGCGGCGACACGCCCGGATGAGGTGGCCCTGATCGGCGGCGGGATCGCCTCGGCCCTGTGCGCCTTGGCGCTATTACGCCGTGGTAGCCGCGTCACCCTGTACTGCGCGGATGCCCGCGCTGGCGAAGGGGCTTCCGGTAATCGCCAAGGGGCGCTCTATCCCCTGCTTAACGGGCGTGGCGATGCCTTAGAGCGTTTCTATGCCCGCGCCTTTCCCTACGCCCGGCGCTGCTATGATGCGCTGGCCGAGCAGGGCATGACGTTCGCCCATCAATGGTGTGGCGTGAGTCAACTGGGTTACGATGACGCCAGCCGACGCAAGATTACGCAGCTGCTGGCCGCCGGTTGGCCTGCGTGGCTAGTCCAAGGCGGCGATGCCGCCGCCTTGAGTGAGCGCTGTGCCCTGCCGTTACCCCACGGCGGCGTCAGCTACCCGCTCGGCGGCTGGCTGGATCCGGGGCAATTGACCCGCCAGGCGCTGGCATTGGCCGAACAACAGGGCGCCGTCTTGCACTTCAACCAGCGCGTGACGCAACTGCAACGCGAGCCACAAGGTTGGCTGCTACAACTGGCCGACGGCGCGCAACGGCGGCATGGCTGCGTAGTACTGGCCGCGGGCGCCGAGATGGATCAATTTAGCCAAAGCCGTGCACTGCCGCTCTATCCGGTGCGTGGCCAAGTCAGTCATATTCCCAGCGCGCCGGCACTGGCGGGGCTACGTCAGGTGTTATGCTACGACGGTTACCTGACGCCCTGTAGCCCGGACTACGGTAGCCATTGTATCGGCGCCAGCTACCGACGAAACTGCCGTGACCTCGCCTATAGCCCACAGGAGCAACAGGAGAATCGCCAACGGCTGATCGACTGCCTGGGGCAGAGTCGCTGGCCCCAACAGGTCGATGTCAGCGCTGGCGAGGCGCGGGTCGGCGTGCGTTGTGCCGTGCGCGACCATCTTCCCTTAGTCGGTGCGTTACCGGATCAGCCTGCGCTGCAAGCCTGTTACGCCCCCGACGCGCGCTACGACGCCACGACGGCGCCATTAGCGCCCACTCATCCGGATCTGTTTATTCTCGCCGCGCTCGGCTCGCGCGGTTTGTGCAGCGCGCCGCTGTGCGCCGAACTGCTGGCCGCCCAGATCCACGATGAGGCGCTGCCGCTGGAGCAGGATCTGCTGGCGGCACTCAGCCCCAACCGTTTCTGGGTACGTAAGTGGTTAAAGGGAAAGGGAAAGGGAAAGGAGCAGCGCGAGTCCCGCGCCGTGTCAGCGTCAGCGTCAGCGTCAGCCAGCGATAGCGATGACGCTACCCGCGTACAGCGCTGATGTGCGACGGCGTTGACGCGCGCCAACGGCAACGCAGGCGGGGGAGATCATTCACCCCGCCTCAATCTCTGCCGTTATTGCGCGCGCTGGTAGAGGTCTTGCCACAAGTTATATACCAACGCCTGATCGGGTGGAGAGAGTTCACCGGCATGAATGGCGCGGGCCAAACTGGCGCGCACCGCCGCGTCCAGCTGGGCTGGCGTCGCCTGCGGCAAGGGCTCCACCTCCGCCACCGCCAGGGTCAGATGGCCGCGCAGGTAGCCGCCGGCAAACAGGTCATCGTCGCTGGCATGCTCAACCATCTCGTCGATCAGTGCCAGAATACGGCATTCAAACTCTGCAATCATTGCGTTTCCTTGGATTGGGGGATCGATTACGCCCGCCGTCACTGCAACGCTTCCGGGTAAGGGAAGGCGTCCGGACTCAGCGCTGGGGTATTGTAAAACGATTGTAACGCCTGGACAAAGCGCGCCGCACGCGGCGGGATCCCCTGCGCCAGGTAGGCCAAGACTTGCTCACGAACCCGACGCTGAAAGGCGATCCTATCGGGATCAAAATTCCCCTCCAGATTATCGCAACTCACGTTGAAAGGGTAACCGGCCGCAACGCAGAACAGCCAGTCCAACGCCTGCGGTTTCACCTCGACCACCTCGAACTGCGCCTGCGTCGCGGCATCGCGTCCGTCGGGGCAGTACCAGTAGCCGTAGTCCTCCAGACGACGTCGTGCCTCACCGGCGATACACCAGTGGGAGATCTCATGCAGGGCGCTGGCATAATAGCCATGGGCGAAGATGATTCGGTGCTGCACATCCGTCTCATCGGCGGGCAGGTAGATGGGTTCCTCCTCGCCGGCCACCAGGCGAGTCTGATACTCCTGACCGAAGGTCTGCGCGAACAGATCGATTAACTGCTGATAATGATGGGTTACAGACATGGATATCTACGACTCTCATAAAGAAGTAAGGGACGGCGCCGTGCCGTGCGCGGCGATTGTCGCACAGGCGGCAGCGGCTTGCACCCGTTACCCCCATTGCCGCAGCCAGGTCAGGATTTCATCGCCATGATTGTCAAACAGCAACTTCGCGCTCATGATCAGCGACATCGTCACGATCATCGGTCGGATCAGCTTCTGCCCCTTGGTGAGCACCATCCGTGCGCCGAGGCGCGCGCCGATCACCTGCCCCACCAGCATCAATAATCCGACGACCCAGACGACATTCCCGCCGAGGATAAAGAACAGGAGCGAGGCCGCATTGGAGGTGAAATTAAGGACCTTGGCGTGCGCCGTCGCCTTGGGGAGGGTCAAGCCAAGCAGCATCACATAGGCCAGGGCGTAGAATGACCCCGCCCCGGGGCCGAAGAAGCCATCATAAAAGCCGACGCAAGCCCCCCCGACGACAGCGAATAGCGCTATCCCGATACGCGGTATCCCCTCGCTTGCACCCAACGACGGGGTCAACAGGAAGTAAATACCGACGCAGATAACTAAGTAGGGTAACAACTGGCGCAGAATATCAGCCTGGAGGCATTGCACCAGCACGGTACCGATGGCGGAGGCCAGAAAGGTCAGTAAGATGACCCACTTCTGCTGGGCCAGATTCACCACCCGACGGCGCACAAAATAGAGACTGGCGGAAAAAGAGCCTCCCACCGACTGCAACTTATTGGTGGCCAGCGCCTGTGCCGGCGGCAGGCCGGCGGCCAATAATGCCGGCACCGTCAGCAGGCCACCGCCGCCGGCGATGGCATCGATAAAACCGGCGAATAACGCCACGCAAAACAGAATCCCGATCAACTCGGGGGAAAGCAACAGTGTTTCCATAATCCTTGCCTAAACCGTCACATCGTGTTGTGTCTGTCCTGTATCACACCGGCATTATCAGGCATAAAAATCATATGCAGCGTTATGTGATTTAGACCGCTAATTAGCGCGTTATCATGACAAACTATTTATACGACGTAACTGACTTTTATCATGTCGCCGTGTCCGCCGCTGGCTAGCGGCGCTATGCGGCTGTCGCCGAGGAGGATCTGAGGCGGAAACAGGCTGGCATCACGTCGCGCCGCGGCTTAGCGCGCGCAGTAACCTGCGCACGCCGGCTCATCAGGCCGACGTGGCGATGCCGTATGCTTAGTCGTGCAATTGTGCCAGTAACGCCTGACAAGCCGGCGGCAACGGCGGTGGGGTGCGCGGTTTAGCCGGTGCGCTGGGCGCCGACGGCGGCAAGAACCAGCTAGCCAGCTCTGCGCCGCAGCCATCACCCGGCGGGGGTGGCACCTGCGCCTCACAGGTCGTACTGCCCGGTGGACAATTCAACCGCACATGCATATGCGCCCGATGGGCGAACCAGGGACGCACCTTATGCAGCCACTGGCGATCGTCGCCCGCCGTGTCGCAAAGTTGGCGCTTGATCGCCGGATTGACGAAGATGCGTGACACCTGCGCATCCTCGGCGGCCAGCTTAATCAGCTCACCAATCTTGGGCGACCAGCGCGAGGGGATCACCCGCTCCCCGCCGACCGCCACCAGATCCTGCGGCACCGGCTGGCGTAACTGTTGTTGACTCCAGCGCTGCTGAGGCAGTTGCAGCCAAATATCCACATCTAGCCCCGACTGATGGCTGGCATGACCGCCGTTGAAGCGCCCGCCTGCCGGCATCGCCATGTCGCCGATCAGCACGGTACCCAGATGTTGCACCTTGGCCTGCTCGCTCAAGCGCTCGATAAACGCCAGCAACGTCGGATGGCCGAAGTAACGCCGCTGTTGGCTACGCATCACCTGGTAATCCGGCGAGGCCAACGGCAACGCCTGGGCGCCGATGATACAGCCGTTAGCATAACTGCCGATGGCCTGAGCGGGTCCCACCACCGGTTGAGTGATGCGCTGCCAAGGCGTCTGAGCGCATACCGGCCAGACGCAGAGCGCCAGTAATAATCCCCAGCCACATCTCATCGTCCGCACTCCTTTACCAACGCGGTACCGTGCAGACCACATCCGCACACTGCGCCCGCTGGCGCAACAGGTGATCCATCAGCACCAGGGCCATCATTGCCTCGGCGATCGGCACCGCACGGATCCCGACACAGGGATCGTGGCGGCCACGCGTCACCATGGTCGTCGCCTCCCCTTCACGCGTGATGGTTTGCCCCGGCACCATAATGCTTGAGGTTGGCTTCAGCGCCAGACGAGCCAACAGCGGCTGACCGCTACTGATCCCACCCAAGATGCCACCGGCATGGTTGCTCAAGAAACCCGCCGGCGTGATCTCGTCGCGATGCTCGCTGCCGCGTTGCGCCACCACCGCGAAACCGTCACCGATCTCCACCCCTTTCACCGCGTTAATGCTCATCAACGCATGAGCCAAATCGGCATCCAGGCGATCGAACACCGGCTCGCCCAATCCAGGCGGCACGCCCGTCGCCATCACCATCACTTCGGCGCCGATCGAATCGCCGCTTTTCTTCAGATCACGCATCAACGCGTCCAGCGCCGCCAGTTGTTGCACATCGGGACAGAAGAAGGGATTGTGCTCAACCTGCTCCCAGTCATACTGCTGGCAGGCGATCGCCCCCATGCGCGATAGGCAGGCGCGGATGGTAATGCCATGCTGCTGGCTGAGGTATTTTTTGGCGATGGCGCCGGCGGCCACACGCATCGCCGTCTCGCGCGCCGAGGAGCGGCCACCGCCCCGGTAGTCGCGCAGGCCATATTTCTGCTCATAGCTGTAGTCGGCATGCCCCGGGCGAAACAGATCCTTGATGGCGCCGTAATCCTGCGAGCGCTGATCGGTATTCTCGATCAACAGGCCGATGCTGGTACCGGTCGTGACCCCGTCGAAGACACCGGAGAGGATGCGTACACGATCCGCCTCCCGTCGCGCAGTGGTGTAGCGCGAGCTGCCGGGACGACGACGATCGAGATCGTGTTGCAGATCCGCTTCGCTCAACGCCATGCCCGGCGGCACACCGTCCACGATGCACCCCAGCGCCGCACCATGCGACTCGCCGAAGGTGGTGACCCTAAATACCTGCCCAATGCTGTTTCCCGCCATGTCACTCTCCTGGTTACCCTGACACCATCAGGGGACTGCCTCTCTTTGCACTCGGTTTAGGGGCAGGCATAGCGCCTGCGCGACGGATCAGCTGCGATAAAGCGCGAAGTGATCGGCACACGCCAGCAACTGCTGACGGGTCAACATAAATACCCCGTCGCCGCCGTTATCGAACTCCAACCAGACGAACGGGATGTCCGGATACTGCGCCATCAGATGTACCATGCTGTTACCGACCTCGCAGATCAGCACCCCATCGTCGCTCAGATAGTCCGGCGCGCAAGCCAGGATACGGCGGACCAGCTTCAGGCCATCGCTGCCAGCGGCCAGGCCCAGTTCCGGTTCATGACGAAACTCATCCGGCAGATCGGACATGTCTTCTTCGTCGACGTAGGGGGGGTTGGTGACGATCAGGTCATAACGCAACGCCGGCAGCTCACGGAACAGATCGGAGCGGATCGGCGTAACCTGTTGCTCCAGGCCATGCTGCTGGATGTTGTGCTCGGTCACCTCCAACACCTCACCGGAGATATCCACCGCGTCCACCTCGGCCTCGGGGAAGGCATAGGCACAGGCGATGGCGATGCAGCCGCTACCGGTACACATGTCTAAAATATGTTGCGGCGAGCCGCTGAGCAGGCCGGCGAAGCGGTTGTCGATCAGCTCACCGATCGGCGAGCGCGGTACCAAGACCCGCTCATCGACATAGAATTCATGCCCGCAGAACCACGCCTTATTCGTCAGGTAGGCAACCGGGATACGCTCATTGATTCGGCGGATCACCCGCTCGACGATGCGATGGCGCTCACTCAGGGTCAGGCGCGCATTGCGCATCTCTTCGGGGATATCCATCGGCAGGTAGAGGGTCGGTAGCACCAGTTGCACCGCCTCATCCCAGGGGTTATCCGTGCCGTGGCCGTAGTAAACCTCCGCGGCGTTAAAGCGGCTGACGCTCCAGCGCAGCATATCCTGAATGGTGTGCAGTTCGTTTACCGCTTCGTCGACGAAAATTTTGTCCAAAGTAGCCTCCAGCAGCGCTCGGAAAGTCATGCCTCACGGCATGGATTACAGATAGAATTGACTCGTGCCCAGGCGGGCACCGTAACGGCGTAGTGTGCCATGAAGCCACGGACAAATCAGCAAGGAATCCATTAAGACCGCGGTTTTACTTAGCGTCGCGCCCATCTGCGGTTACACTATTCGCTCTAGGTCAGCCATCAGCGAATACTCACAGCAATGAGCAAGAAACATTCCATCAGCAGCGATGACGCGGCGCTGTTCCGTACCTCTATCGCCGGAACGCGCCGATTCCGTCAAGATACCGTCACGCACCGCCCTGCACGTATTACGCGTCAGGCCGCACCGCAGAAGGTATTACAGGAGCAGATCGATGCCAGCTTCTATTTTTCCGATGAGTTTCAGCCCAATCTGAGTAGCGAGGGACCGACCCGCTACGTGCGGCCAGACATCAGCCATTTTGAGCTCAAGCAATTGCGACGGGGGGACTATTCTCCAGAGATGTTCCTGGATCTGCACGGTTTGACCCAACAGCAGGCCAAACAGGAGCTAGGGGCCTTGATCGCCGCCTGTCGGCGGGAGCATCTGTGCTGTGCCTGCGTCATGCACGGTCACGGCAAGCACGTGCTCAAACAACAAACCCCACTCTGGTTAGCCCAGCACCCCGATGTGCGCGCCTTTTATCAGGCGCCGCGCGAATGGGGCGGCGATGCCGCACTGCTGGTATTGATCGACGTTGACGAGCGGGAGACGCCGCGCCGCTAAAGGGAATGGCGGCGTCGTCATCGGGCCAAGCACACAGACGATTAGGCGATATCCGCGATCTGCGCCGGGCTGACCTGCCATTCGAAGACCCCGCCATCTTCCGCCAGGGTAACGGCTGCGATCGCCGAGGTAGAGAACATCGGTGGTGCTTCCTGTGGGCACAGGGATGAGACCAGGTAACCGACCAGCGGAAGGTGAGAGATGATCAGGACGTGCTGCGATTCTTGCGCCGCCAATGCCTCGAGGTAACTGGCGGTCACATCGGCATCACCGCCGGGCACCAGCTCGTTCAATACCTCGACCTCTTGCGGCAGCGCCAAGACTTCCCGCAATGCGGCCAGCGTCTGTTGCGCGCGGAGGTAGGGACTGACTAATACGCGATCGATTCGCGCCACTCTGTGCGCCAGCCACGCCGCCATACGTACCGACTCATCATGACCCGCCAGCGTCAACGGACGTTGCGCATCGCTTGCCGCTTCAAGCGCCGCCTCGCCATGACGCATAATAAAAACTTGCATATTGCACCGCTACTATGGGTAAACACCGACGCTACCGTGCGTGGCCCTTACACCCTGATGGAAAGAAAATATCGTTGCTCAATGCATCCTTTACCGGCATTCACCGGAAGAGCAAAGGATAACTATCGGGTCGTCGCCTGGTTATTGTGGTTGCGCGGCGCGACCGCTTGATACTGCCGGCAACGTTCTAACTCCGTGCCGTAGGAAGGGAAACTACCCCGTTCACCCACAGCTGTACAGCATTGCCGGGGAAAAGAGTTGCAGCCAGTGATCCGCCTCTCATCCACGCGTCATAACGTGCGACTGTACTGACGAGGCGAGATTCATGCGACGATAAAAAACGCACGGTTTCCCGTGCGTCCGTGATTCTGCTGAGGCTAACTTAGCGCAGACCCAGTTGGAAAATCAGCGTCTCGGCTTGGCAGCAAAATACAAAGTCGATGTTCAGCTCGTAACCCTGCTCACTCTCGATGATGCTGCTAGTGATCTGGCATGGCTCAGACTCCACGGCTCGCGCCTTCTCCGTCAGCGTCGCCAGCATGGCCTCGGCCTCTCCCTGACTGGCGAACAGATGACGATAAGATGCGGTGCAGTCGGTGTTATCCATCACGGTACCTACGTCTACGCAACAACATGCCGCCGTTTCAGTCGCGCTGCATTTATTGATGGCATCGGTCATTTCACTTATCTCCTCATGGGGGCAGAGGCCCCGATAGTCGTGCCAATGATGATCTGGCTCAAAAAATAAGATATTTACGCTTATTTTACCTCGACTACCTAGCCCGCACTAGCACCAGAGACGAGGAATTGTATGTCGTCGCGTAACGCCGATCCTCAGCGATAAATCGGCCTTTTTTTACCCATTCTCGCCATAAAACACAACAAAAACAAAGAAAAACCAACAATTAATATACAATAAGCGCATGAATCACTAGCACATTTTCATAACATTCAACCTGAAATTCGCCGAATCCTACGACTGGTCTGATTTGTTAGACCGCCGTACACCCCTACAATCCGCCGCTCCTTGTTACGATGTGTAACATTGCTTAAAAAAAGTTCTGCGAGGCTTCGGATTATGCGCCCACAAAAACTGTTTACTCGATCGGCGTTAGCCGCAGCAGTAGCTCTACTCTCTTCCGCCAACGCGTATGCCGCGGGTTTTCAGCTCAATGAGTTCTCGGCCGCGGGGCTGGGACGCGCCTTCTCTGGTGAGGGGGCGATGATCGATACACCGGCCTCCGCCAGTCGTAACCCGGCCGTACTGAGTACCTTCGACCGTCCGGCCCTTTCCGTCGGCGGCATCTATATCGATCCCGGCGTCGATATCACCGGTACCTCGCCAACGGGACAGAGCCTGAATGCGCACAACATCGCGCCAAGCGCCCTGATCCCTAACCTGCACTATGTGCAGCCGCTGAATGACCATTGGTCCATCGGTGCCTCCGCCACCAGTAACTACGGTCTGGCTACCGAGTTCAGCGATAACTACACCGCCGGTGCCTTTGGCGGCACCACCGATCTGATGACGGCTAACTTCAACCTGAGCACCGCCTACCGCCTCAATCAGCAGTGGAGCTTCGGTCTGGGTGTCAACGCGGTCTACGCTAAAGCGAAGATCGAGCGTTATGCCGGCGATCTGCCGCTGATCATCGGCAGCAAACTGCCGCCAAAGTACCAAAATATCGCCATGGGTATCCAACCGAATACCCAGATCGCCGACCTGAAAGGTCACACCTGGGGCTATGGCTGGAACGCCGGGATCCTGTATCAGATCGACGAGCGTAACCGCTACGCCCTAACCTACCGCTCCGAAGTGAAACTTGACTTCAAAGGCGACTACAGCAGCGCGCTGCCTTCCAAGGCGAACCCAATCCTCGGCCTGATCGGTCTGCCGATGGGTAGCGATGGCCAGGTCATTCCGGGCAAGCTGAGCATGACGCTGCCGGCAATGCTGGAGGTCTCCGGCTATAACCGCGTAGCACCGCAGTGGGCCATCCACTATAGCCTCGCCTATACCACCTGGAGTCAGTTCAAAGAACTGAAGGCGACCGATAACGACAACGATACCCTGTTCCAAAAAGACGAGCAGTTCCACGATGCCTATCGTATGGCGCTGGGTGCCACCTATTACTACGACGATAACTGGACCTTCCGTGGCGGCGTCGCCTTCGATGCCACGCCGGTACCGGCTGAGCACCGTTCTATCTCCATCCCGGATCAGAACCGTGCCTGGCTGAGCGGCGGCTTTAGCTACGCCTTCAATCGAGATCTCTCCGTGGACGTCGGCGCCTCCTATATGCACGGCTCCCACGTCAACTTCAAAGAAGGCCCCTATCAGTTCCGCTCTGTCGGCAAAGCCTGGCTGTACGGTGCCAACGTCAACTACGCCTTCTAAGGCTAGCTAGCGCGTTTAATCGTTCAGTAGCGCCCTTCGGGGCGCTTTTTTATGCCGCGACCTCATCTCCCCCTGCCCCGCCTTACCTGCACCGTTCATTACCCCGCCCCGCCTCACTCCCCACACCCTAGATAACGGGAATGCACTTCCCGGACGCGGGTAAGAGCAACGCATCCCCGCCCTAACAGGGGACGCGAGAGACAAAAAAGGCGCCCATTGGGCGCCGATCCTCAGCAACACGACCTCAGTTTGCCGAGTCGATATCCTTCAGATCATCCTGAATCGCCTGCGCATTCGGATTCACCTCGGGTTTAACCTGACCGCCATTCGCCAGGAAGTCGTTGTACTGGAAGTAAGCCTCACGCACCGTGATATAAGGATCGGGCGAGCTACGCAACAGCCCATCGGAATCCAACAACTGCGCACGCGTCTCAATGCCCTCCAAGGCCCACTTACCGGCCGACATCCAGAAGGTCAACCAGCTCAACGGGGGATACAGATGGTCCACGGCATCGCCGCCATCCTCACGCAAGGTAAAGCTACCGTAGACAGGCAGCACCAGGTAGGGACCATAAGGCACATGATAATAGCCCAACGTACTACCGAAACCCTGCGGATCCTGCTTACCCAGCTTCGTCGGATTCGCCATCGCGGCGACATCGATCAACCCGCCCAGGCCGAGAGTGGAGTTCAGGAAGAAACGGTTAAAATGACGGAAACCATCATAGATACGTCCTTCGGCGAAGCTATTCACCATGCTGGCCGGTTCGGACAGGTTAACAAAGAAGTTCATCAGTCCGTTACGCGCCGGACGGGGAACATAGTCGCGCCATACCACCGCCATCGGTCGTACCACATAAGGGTCGAGATAGTCGTAGTTGACACTGAACATGGCCCGGTTAAACCCTTCCAGCGGATCGGTTCGCCCTTGGGAATCCGGTTGGGAAGTGCTCGTCGCACAGCCAGCCAATACCACGCTTGCCAGAGCCACTCCCGCCAGACGATATTTCATAATTCACTCCATAAACAAGAACGCCCCTGTACGGGGCGCCCTTAATACCAACATCTCCAGCAGTGAGCCGCTTACGGCGTCTGCCTATTGAGGGTTATCGCTACCGTTTTACCGCTAGTATAGGGTAAAACTGCACTTTCTCCGAACACATTGCTCGCGCCCTCTGCCGCTCCCTCGGCCGGTGCTACCTGCACCCGCACCTGGAACTGGCTTAACGACGAGAGCAGGTGTTCCGGCATCATGGCATCGCTGTCCGACAGGGTTACCGACTGAGGGAAGTGACCTAACGGCAGACGCTTGACCGCCACTGGCAACGGGTTCTTACCGTCGGTTACGGTGATCAGCAACTGACTCCCCGGCGCTAATTGCCGCTCCAAGGCGGGAGCCATCGCGATATCGACCCGTACCTGGGCGGCATCGATCCCGGCCTGTACCCGAGCCTGAGCGATACTACGCTCGATCATGTCACGACGCCGATCGTCCGGCGGAAACAGCTTCAGCATCATCTCCCAGGCGCCAATCGCCTGACGGTACTCCCCCTGCTCGAAAGCATTAAAGGCCAGCAGACTCAGCACCTGGGTATTCTGGTGATCTTGGCTAAGCAAGCGACGCAGCAAGACCGACGCGTCACGGTTATCCTGCTCATCGCTGGATCGCGTCAGCACTTCCGCATAGCCCAGAGCCACCTCCGGTTCATTGGGCGCCAGTTTATAGGCATGGGCGAACGCCTGTGTCGCCGTCGTGGCGTTATTCAACGCCATACCGATACGTCCCAGCATGACCCAGTCCGCCACGTTGTTAGGATGCTGTTGTAACTCGGTACGCAACCCCAACCCCAGACGCGCCAACTCTTCACGATCCAGCGGCTTCTGCGCCTCATTCATCACCCGTTCGCGCAGTTGTGGCATCTGCGCCATCACCTGATGCCATTCGGCGACCTGACGCCAACCACCGGTCTTCAGATAGACGCCGAGTGATAAGGCCACCAATACCACCAAGCCCGGTAATAACGCCCAGCGACTGAGCGGGGCCGCGCGCCGAGTCTGCTCACCCGGCACGTCATTCAGCAGATTATGCTGCAGATCGGCCAGCATCTCCGCATGCCCCTCGACAATCCCCTGCGCCTCATCCTGTTCCAGCTCACGCAGGCGTTGATGATAGAGTTGGGTATTCAAACGATCGCGATCCGCCGCGCTAAGCTCGCGTGGGGTGCGCAACGCGGGGATCAAGAACAACGCCGCCGCACCCACCAGCAACAGCAGCACTATCAGCCAAAAGGTTATCATCGATGCTCTCCGTCATCATCCTGGTTGAGCAGGCGCTGTAGGCGCCGTTGCTCGGCGGCGCTAAGCGCTGAAGGCGTCACGCCCTCCCCCTCAGCCGGCGAAGCGGGGCGACGGCGGGCGAGACGCACCAAGATCCACACCCCGCCGAGGATCGCCAATACCGGCCCGATCCACAGGATCAATGTCGCCGGTGTCACCGGCGGCTCATAGGTCACAAAGTTGCCGTAACGCGCCACCATATAATCCACCACCTGCTGCTGGTTATACCCTTGCTGCATCAGCTCATACACCTTCTGGCGCATGTCCGAGGCAATGATAGAGTTAGAGTCGGCAATGCTATTATTCTGGCATTTGGGGCAACGTAACTGCTCCGTCAGCTCGCGGTATTGCTGTTCCTGCTGCTCACTGGTGAAGTTGTAGGTGTCGATCACCGCCGCCCACAACAACCCCGGCAGGAGAAGCCCCAGCGCCAGTAGCGCACTGCGTAGTGCGGTCATGATTGCCCTCCCTGATATTTCAACCACAGTGGTTCGATCTCTTCTTTCCAGACTCGCTCATTGAGATCACCGGCGTGGCGATAACGAATGATGCCGTTGCCATCGATCAGGAAGGTCTCCGGCGCACCGTATACCCCCAGATCCAACCCCAACATGCCATCGCCGTCATACAGGCTCAGGGCATAAGGATTACCCAGCTCATTCAGCCACTTGATCGCCTTCTGACGATCATCCTTATAGTTCAAGCCAACCACACGTACCCCGCGGGCTGCCAGCGTGTTCAAATACTTATGCTCGGCATAGCAGGTCGGACACCAGGTCGCCCAGACGTTGAGTAGCAGCGGCTTGCCATCGTGCAATACCGACTGGCTATAGGTCTTCCCCGGCGTATCCAGCGAGGCCAAACGGAAGGTGGGTACCGGTTTCCCGATCAACGCCGACTCCAGCAGGGTCGGATCTTCCCCGTCGGCATTACGCTGCAACTGCACCAGGAAGGCCACGACCAACAGTAAAAACAGCACCAGCGGGACAAAAAGCCATTTACGATTCATGCTGTTTTCTTCTCCTGACTCTCCGCCGTACGGCGCGAACGGTAACGCGGATCCAGCATACACAACAGCCCACCCACAGCCATCAGCACGCCGCCATACCAGATCCAACGAACAAAGGGTTTGTAGTACAGACGCACCGCCCAGACACCGTCGGACAACTCCTCACCCAGCGCAGCGTACAGATCGCGTGTCAGACCGCCATCCACCGCTGCCTCGGTCATCATGCTGCGCGCATTGGTGTAGAAGCGCTTCTCGGCACGTAGAATGGTTTCCAGCTGATCGTTACGGATCACATCGATCAACGCCTCCCCCCCGGTATAGTTGGGACCGCTGATCTCATGCACATCACGGAACACGAAGCGATAGTCGCGGATCTGTAGGCTGTCGCCCGACTTCATCCGCACATCGCGCTCGATGCTATAGTTCTGGCTAAAGGCGATACCAATCACCGTCACCGCGACCCCCAGATGCGCCAGCACCATGCCCCAATGGCTACGTGATAGCTTACCCAGACCACGCCATAGGCCGTCACGATGAGTCGCCCGCTGATACAACTCCACCAGCGTCAGCACTACCACCCACAACGCCATGACTAGCCCGACCACCGTCATCGCCACGATGCGATCCTGCAGCCACCACGGCAACAGCAACGCCAATAACACGCTGATCACCAGGGCACACAGCAGCGGTTTACGCAGCCGACCTAAGGTATCACGCCGCCAACGCACCAACGGCCCAATCCCCAACAGCAGGGCAAACGGCACCATCAGGTAAGTAAACATGGTATTGAAGAACGGCTCACCGATGGAGATGCTGCCCAGTCCCAGCTGCTTATGCACCAACGGCAGCAGGGTACCCAGCAGCACCACCAGCGTGGCCGCCACCAACAGCACGTTGTTGCCGAGCAACAGCGTCTCACGGGAGAACAGCTCATGGCGGGTATAACTACGCACCTGGCCACCGCGCAGCGCATACAGCAGCAGCGAGCCACCGATCACCACCACCAGATAGGCGAGGATGAACATGCCACGCGCCGGATCGGAGGCGAAGGCGTGAACCGAGACCAACACCCCGGAGCGCACCAGGAAGGTGCCCAATAGACACAGTGAGAAGGAGGTGATAGCCAGCAACACCGTCCAAGCCTTGAAGGTCCCACGCTTTTCGGTGACGGCCAGCGAATGCAGCAACGCGGTCCCCGTCAGCCACGGCATTAACGAAGCGTTCTCCACCGGATCCCAGAACCACCAGCCCCCCCAGCCCAACTCATAGTAGGCCCAGAACGAACCGAGGACGATGCCCAGGGTGAGGAATACCCAGGCGGCCATGGTCCAGGGACGCGACCAACGCGCCCAGGCGGTATCCAACCGCCCGGCCATCAGCGAGGCGATGGCGAAGGCGAAGGCCACCGAGAAACCGACATAGCCCATGTACAACAACGGTGGATGGAAGATCAGCCCGACATCTTGCAGCAAGGGGTTCAGATCACGTCCGTCGATGGGAAAGCCAGGCAACGTGCGAATAAAGGGATTCGAGGTAAGCAGGATGAACAGCAAAAAGCCGATATTGATCATCCCCATCACCGCGAGCACACGGGCGACCGAGTCTTGCGGCATGCGGCGGCTCAACAATGCCACCGCCAGCGTCCACCAACTCAGCAGCATGACCCACAGCAGCAACGAGCCCTCATGCGAGCCCCAGGTCGCCGCGATACGGAAGTAGACCGGCAACTGCGAGTTAGAGTTGGCCGCCACATAGGCTACGCTGAAGTCGTTGGCGACAAAAGCATACACCAGGCAGGCAAAAGCGAGAGTGATGCTGGCGAATAACCCGAAGGCCAATGGCCGCGCCAGCGCCATCATCCGCGCGTCGTTACGTGCCGCGCCCCAGCTAGGGTAGACGCTGAGCAGCACCGACACCGCTAACGCCAACGACAGAAGAAAATTACCGATCTCAGGGATCATGATGGGTTACCGCCCTGTTGATTGTTCAGTCGTACCCGCCTGCGGCATGTGATGATTCTCTTTCATCGCCGCTTCCACCTCTGGCGGGGTGTATTTCTCGTCATGCTTAGCCAGCACCTCTTTCGCCTGGATCACATTGCCCGGCTCCAGCACGCCCTGAGCCACGACGCCCTGCCCCTCGCGGAACAGATCCGGCAGGATGCCGGTATAGGTGACATCGACCACACCATGAGCATCGTACAGCTTGAAGTTGACGCGCAGGCTATTGGGATCACGCTGTACCGAGCCCGGCATGACCATTCCGCCGATACGCAACCGCTGCCCCACCTCTGGTTTTTCATGCTGTTCGCCCTTCCCCATCAAGATTTCACTCGGGGTGTAGAACAGATCGATGTTGGCGCGCAAGGCATACAACACTAATGACACCGTCACCACTAAGCCGACCAGCACGCCGATAACCAGATACAGGCGATTTTTACGCCGTGGATTCATCATGATGTATATCCTCCTTGATCGGCGTCCGCCGCCGCTGACTGCGCCTGACGCATGCGTAACTCGCGCGCCTGATGGCGACGGATTTCACGGAACAGTGCACGCCGACGCAGGGTGGTGTGCAGCACCAAACCTAACAACGGCAATAGGCTCAACGCGACCGAGAGCCAGACGTAGAAGGCATACCCCCCCATCGCAAAGAAGGCCTGCCAAGAATCGAAGAATGGAGTCATTGCGCGCGCCTCCCTCGCGAACCCGCCGACGTCAACAATGCCGTCACCCATGGGCGATGACGCTCTTGCTGTAGGATCAAGTTACGCAGACGCATCAGCGTCAACGTGATGAAGAAAAAGAGGAAGCCAAAAATGCTGAGGCGCAACGGGGCGCGCATACTCGGGTCGACGCTCTGCTGCATATTACTGGAACCTTGGTGCAGGGTATTCCACCACTCGACGGAGAAATGGATGATCGGTAAGTTGACTACCCCCACCAACACCAAGATGCCCGCGGCGCGCCCGGCGAGACGTCGATCGTCAAAGGCGTGATACAGCGCGATGACACCCAGATAGAGAAACAGCAATACCAGCTCGGAGGTCAGACGGGCGTCCCATACCCACCAGGTCCCCCACATCGGCTTGCCCCACGCCGACCCCGTCGCCAGCGCGATGAAGGTGAAGACGGCCCCGACCGGTGCCATGGCGGCGCTGACCAGATCCGCCATTTTCATCTGCCACACCAATCCCACGAAGGCGGCGATGGCCATCCCGGCATAGATCCCCATCGACCAGATGGCCGCCGGGACATGCAGGTACATGATACGGTAGCTATTCCCCTGCTGATAATCGGCGGGCGCGAAGCCGAAGCCCCAGATCAGACCGGCCAGAAGAAACAGGATACCAAGCCCCCCCAACCAGGGAGTCAGTCTGCCGCACAGCCGATAGAGCCGTTCCGGCATGGCAAGCTGATGAAGCCATTTCCACATAGCGATTTGCTCACAAATAATAATGAATGGTCCGGGCTAGCGCCCAGAATGATGAAAAGTCATTCAAAGTCAGCGTTAATCCAAGAGAAACGCCGCAAATTTTGTCCTGTTAATAGCCACAGCAGCAACAAGGTTTTAGTTATCGCTGCATGTAAAGATCGCCCTATAACTATCACCTTACTGGATACTCACGCGTAAGGCGGCAGCGGCGGCGAATGGCGCCAGTGTCATACTCCCGGCCAGCATCGCCCCCAAAATCGCCAAATACCCTCCGATGGGCATCCCCATCGACGCCGCATCGATCGCCGAGGTGGCGAAGATCAGCACCGGAATATACAGCGGCAGCACCAAGAGGCTCAGCAATACCCCGCCTTTACGCAGCCCCACCGTCAGCGCGACCCCGATCGCGCCGATGAAGCTCAATGTCGGTGTTCCGAGCAGCAGCGTCAACGCGACCGCCTGCCACGTCGCGACATTGAATGACAGCAACAGTGCGACTAACGGTGACAGAATCAACAACGGCAATCCCGTCAGCAGCCAATGCGCGACCACCTTGGCGAGGACCGTTAACGTCAGCGGGGCGGGCATCAACACCAGTTGCTCTAACGAACCATCCAAAAAGTCATCTTTAAACAGCCGCTCTAGCGAGAGCAGCGACGCCAGCAATGCGGCCACCCAGACGATACCCGGTGCGATGCGCGCCAGTAGCTGAGGCTCAGGGCCGATGCTCAAAGGAAACAGCGTTACGACAATCAGAAAGAACCACAGCGGGTTAATAATTTCAGCGCCACTACGTGCGGCGATCCTCAGCTCGCGCCGAATCACTGCCAAGATCATACCGCCCTCTCTTCACCACGCAGGCATAGCCGACGCATATTGGAATAATTCAGCTCCTGATGGGTGGTCAGGATAATCGTCCCGCCGCTGGCGGTATGACGCGCGAACAACGCGAGTAAACGCGCCACGCCACGCTTATCGATCGCCGTCAACGGTTCATCCAGGATCCACAAGGGCGCCTCACTCAACCATAGGCGCGCCAGCGCGACGCGCCGCTGCTGCCCCGCCGAGAGCTGGGCGATGGGGACATCTTCAAAACCGACCAGTTCGACTTGGGCAAGCGCCTGCCAGATAGCCTCGTCATCACGCTGGCCCAATACTCGGCAATAAAACGCCAGATTCTCAAAGGCCGTCATCACACTCTTCACGCCGGGGTGATGCCCCAGATATAACAGGTGCTGCTGGTAATGTTCCCGTTGACGACGGATCGACGCCCCCTGCCAGATGATCTCGCCGCTGTCCGGCAAGGACAACCCCGCCAACATGCGTAGCAGTGTGGTCTTCCCGGCGCCGTTCGGCCCCTCGATCTGCACCATCTCTCCCGGCTGTACCCGAAAACTCAGATCTTCAAACAACACGCGCTCATCGCGCCGACAGCCCAGGCGGGAAATCGTCAACATGGATAGATTCTGCTCTGATTGGAATCGCTGCATAATAGCATAAGCCCCCCTCTCCCCGAACCCTGTACACGCCCTGCGGCCTAACTCATTCGGGGTAAAATAATGCGCCAGATCAAGGATAATCATCGGGTCTGTCCCGCTAAGGCACTGGAAATGCCGCCCATACCGACGCAGTTCACATTTTACCGTTTGGCATGCATGCAGTCAGTCGCTAACGGGCAAGAGAGCGAGGAAAGCGCAGTGTATTAATCACGGCGAGAGGACCTAACACACCGTTATCCCCCGACAGCGATGTCATTCCCGCTGTACTGCGCTCCACTCATCCTAATCAACAATCATCATTAGGCACAATAAAGAAAGATTTCACTATTTCTTAATTAGATCAGCTTGATATATATCGAATATATATTATGGAAATAAACATTATTATCACCGATTAAAAATCGGACACGCCCTCCCCTGCGCACAACCGCCCCCAATGATGACGGGAGGCGTCCTAGCGAAGCAGAGGCGTGCGCGCATCACACTGGCACAATAGCGGTGAGCATCTATAATAGCATAATAAATATAATGATTTTTATCGGATCGAAACAAGTGCAGACAGCGAGCACCAGGCGAGACTACCTAATTACACAACACATAAAGTACCGTTTCATTATCGCACGAAATAGTAATGCGCATTATCAATAGCGTGCTATATAATACCCGCGTAGAACTACAATAACCGTAGGCCATTATGGAACTCTTTAACGACGTCGTGCTACTCAATGCCTTTATCCCCAAGCTGGTGGTATTAGGCATTCTTTGTTTCATTATCACGCAACTGTCGGTGAAATTTGCCGCACGTTATCGTCTATTAAGTTATTTCTGGCATCCACGCCTCATCGTCTGGGCTTATGCATCGGCCATCTATGCATTACTGGTTATCGCCATCCTTCATTTCTAACAGGTCATGATATGCTAAAGTCACCCGCTTCACGTACGGCGTTATTTCTCGCCATTACCTCCACGATCATTATCTTTGGCATCCATCAATACAACCAGCAGCTGAGTACTCGCCATGGCGTCGTACGGGCAAATATCATCGATATTACGCCGCAAGTAAGCGGCTTGGTGACACAGGTAAATGTACGCCACAATCAAACGGTCAAAAAGGGTGACTTACTGTTCTCCATCGACGATAGCGACTATAAGATCAATGTGCAGAATGCCCAAGCTAATCTGGCGAATGTCGAGCAGCAGTTGTTAGAGCAGAGCGCGGCGGTCCTGTCGGCCAAGGCCGCGCTACAAAACGCACAGAGCCAATACAGCTATATGCAGTCGAATTTCCAACGCATCAGTAACTTGAAGCAGCGTAACTTCGCCTCAACCAATGATTACCAACAGGCCGAGACCGATCTCAATGTGAGTAAAGGCAACGTCGCCACCGCCCAGGCACGGCTGCAACAGGCGATCGCCGCTCGCGGCGCACTCGGGGATGACAACGCACAGCTATTGGCCGCTAAGGCCTCACTGGCTAAAGCCGAACTGGATCTCTCGCGTACCCATATCTATGCGCCTAGCAACGGAAAAATCGCCACGGTCAATCTCAACGTCGGCGACTACGCCCGTCCCGGTAACGCATTACTGGCCGAGGTCGACACCGATAACATCTGGATAGAGGGAGCCTTTCCTGAAACCGTGATCGCCGGCATTCGCGTCGGTGATAAGGCTAAGGTCTACCTGATGGCCGATACCCATGTTACCTACCACGGCCATGTACAGAGCATCGGTTCGGCGATCAATTCCAAAGAGTTGCCGAATCCCGGCTTACTCTCTGAATTACCCCAGGTCTTTGACTGGGTTCGCCTGGCAGAAAACGTCCCGGTGAATATTCAATTAGATCCGGGCAGTAACATGGAGAACTTTATTCCGGGACTCAGTGCTACCGTCGATATCGTTAAATAAGGCGCCCCATGTTACTACAAAGCCTAAAGGCTCTCCGACTCACCCTCGCCGTGATGCTCTCGCTCTATCTCGCTATGCGACTGGGGATGAACTCACCGGATTGGGCGGTGACCAGCGCGCTGATCGTCTCGTTGGGGACGATCGGCCAAATCCGCAGCCGCTGGTGGCAACGCATCGTCGGTAACTTTGTTGGCGGTAGCCTCGGTTTCTTCGTCATCTGGTGGCTAGCCCAAGATCCCTTCACCATCATGCTCTGCGCCGCGCTGTTTGGCAGCCTCTGCACCTATATCAGCCTGACGAATTTCCAATATAAAGATCTGTGGCGCTGGGTGATCATCGGCTTTATCATCGTCTTTAGCGCCTCCCTCTCCAATCCCAACCACGCCTTCAGCGTATTGTTCGACCGCGTAGGGTGTGTCTTCATCGGCTCTTCGGTGATCTTCATCTTCAACCTCGTGTGGCCTTTGGAATACGCCGCATCATGGCAGAAGCAATATCACGTTATTCTGGAAAAATTGGCTATCCTGCTTAATAAAGAGGATGTGGATGCGGTCGCGCTATACTTAGATCTGTCACAAAAGATCGACCTGCTGCGCCAGTCGCTATCCCTAAACTATAGCGATTATCGCAGTATCTATGCTCAGGAGTACAACCTGATCAATAGTATCTACGCGCTGGAGAAGCTCAGTCGCCACCTCTACTCCTTGCGTATGCAACACGCCCTAGATGATCAAGCCAAAGCATGGATTAATGCCGCTATCGCAGCGGCCAAGGAACACGAAACTATCCCACCGATTGCGATGGTGCACTCTCCACGCTATGCCTCATTACTGACGCTGATCGCCGCCGATTTGCAAGGCATAGGAGACAAAAATACGACCACCGATGCGCAAAGCCGCTTTCGTTGGCAGTGGCAAAACCGGATGTTTAGCGCGGGAACCGACTCCGCCTTTACCAGCGCGCTGCTATTCTTCGTCAGTTGTATACTGAGTCTGCTACTCTGGCGTTATGGTTGGCCTGGTGGTCCGCTGGTGATGCTCTTGACGGCGGTACTCCTGGTGATGTGCCAATACGGTGAACGCATATCGCCCAAGGGTTTCGCCATTGGCTTTAGTGTCGGCACACTGTTCGCCTTCCCGATCTTTGTTTTCCTATTACCGAACCTACACAATGCCAATGCCTTTTGGCTAAGCATGCTGCTCATCTATTTCCCGATAGCCTTTGTGATGAATGGGCAATATAAAGTCCGGGCCATTCCTTTTATCGCCTTCGCCGTTGCCGTCATGGTCAACGCCAACAGCCATAACTATGTTCCTGGCAATGACTATTTCAACGGCTATACCACCTTCCTGTTTGCCTTGGTCGCCGTCATCACCATCAGTTCAGCCACGCTTAGCCTGCTGGTGATAAATGATACCGAAACACGCCTCAAGACGCAGATCGAAGGTTGGGCTAAAGAGCGGCAGCGCTTCCTCAGCCAGCGTAGCCCGGATCGCAGTAAGATACTGGCTCGTCTGGAACGTCGTACCGACATTATTATCAGTATGTACAGTAAACTAGACCCGGCACAACAAGAACAGTGGCGCAGAAGGGTATCGACGATACCGTTAATGCTGACACGTATCCAACGCTGGGAGCAAGTCGAGGTCCCCTCCTCCGCGCTAAGCGCTTGATCGTCGTGGCATCGCTCGACCTTGCGGCGTGCTGCTTTCGGCACGCCGCAGGCCGTCTATTTAGCAGACAGACTATTTAATAGACGGAACTGCATAAAAATACTGCACCCTGCCCCCCACGCCGAGGATTGGCTTGAAAAAAAGAGAAGGAATACGCTAGGATAGCTCCCGGCTTTCGCATAGATAGCGTCATAATGCCTAATCTTATTCGCGTGTTCCCTTAGTTAAATGGATATAACGAGCCCCTCCTAAGGGCTAGTTGCAGGTTCGATTCCTGCAGGGAACGCCATTACACCGTTCGCACGCATCCGCAGAAGTCCGTTAAGTTCCCACCCAGTCACACAACCCATTACCGCACTATGCCGCGCTCACACCATCCCAGGTGCAAAAAGTTAGCAATCCAGAAAACTACCACTCAACAGATGGCAGTCCCAGATCTGTCCCACATGAACACGCTGATGATATGGCTGCCGTACGCCCTTACCAGCAACCACTACCGCCCAGATTGCTTTATGCATCAGGGAAATGCCATAACACAGCAGGCTAGCCAAGAGTAACAGTGGCAGACCTCCAAGTATCAGCACATCCGGACGGCTAAAATAAAGCTTGTGCTTACCGACGCCATATGAGTTAATGACATCACGGTTTGCAGAACAGACCTTAATAAAGCAGTTTTAGTCAAGTAGCCTCAGTTCCAGTGTTATCTTCTGATTTCCCTTCATCGTGAGTCTCCTCCTTCAATGCCTTAGTAAGCTTTTCTGTCAGAGCAGACCTTTTTCGTCACCCTGAGTGACTCACAAAATTTAGAAGGTAATAACAATGTCTAATAAAATGACTGGTTCTGTAAAATGGTTCAACGCAGATAAAGGCTTCGGCTTTATCTCCCCGGCTGATGGTAGCAAGGACGTTTTCGTTCACTTCTCTGCTATCCAAAGCAATGAATTCCGCACCCTGGATGAAGGGCAAAAGGTTGAGTTCTCTGTAGAGAATGGCCCTAAAGGTCCTTCAGCCGTAAATGTAGTTGCTATCAACTAATTTTATAGGCTCGATCTCCTGCGATAACGAAGATGGCTAGAGCCGGAGTAGACAGAGAGATAGAGCCTATATAAGAAAACCGGAGCTAACGTGGCTCCGGTTTTTTTTGTCTCTAGTGTGATCGGTATCCCACCCACTAGCCAACCGGCGTGGCGACTGTAAATAGGCCCGTTTTAGCGCCATGCACTTTTTGAGATCCTACCTTATTATTTTGCAGGCGGAACACCTCCAATATCATGTTATTCGGTGATTCGTGCGGGCGTTTATGGTGGTATGCTGATAGTCATCTCTTCGTAATATCCCGTACTTTATTCAACGTTCTAAACAGATAAAGATCGAATGTTTCTGTACGGTATGTCCGATTCAATCATTAAATGAATGCGTTCTGCGTCCGTTTACCCGGTTGGATAACTTCCAGTTTTATTTCCTGTTTCTCGGCCCAATCAGCCAATGCCAGAGAAATAAACTCCGGGCCATGATCCATGTGAAACATAGCTGAATAGCCACGCTTTTCCGCGCTCCTATCGAGTACATACTCCACCTAGGGGGCTGGCAGATTCAGCTCGATTTCAATCGACAACGCTTCCCGGTTAACGTCATCAATGACATTGAACGTGCGAAAGCGACGACCATAAATCAGGACATCATACATAAAATCGACAGGCCAACGCTGGTTCTGCGCTTCCGATATGGCCAACGGCGAGGGAATAGCACTAAAGCCGACATATATACTGATATATCAGACTCTGATGATTACGCGACAAAAACATCCCACTCATAAATAATTTCATCTCGCGAAGTTCACATATAAATATCAATGCGACGATAACCCCCTGGTTTAATGATGTAAGAATAGTGTCAGGAGCTGACTGCCATGATGCTTGTTTTTTTATTCATCTTATTAAATAATACGAATTGAAAACATCAAAGATATATTTACGTGAAGTATAGATAGAACCTACCCAGAGGATAAATATAAATGAAGAAACTCACTCTTGCGACTATCATTGCCAGCATTTCTTTTTCGACCTATGCTAGCCAGGCACAACAGGCTGACTTTGAACTCATGCAAGCCATACCCGAAAATACTGAGCATGTTTTCCAACAGCCGGAGATAAGCTCCACGGCCACAGTCTGGCTAGAAATGATCAAACAGGCCAAGCATACTCTTGATATTGGTACATTTTATATTGCTAATAAACCTGGAGAAAAATTAGAACCCATTATTAATGCGATTAAAGATGCCGCCCGGCGAGGCGTAAAAGTTCGGATTCTAACCGAAGCTATGCATCTAGGAGGAAGCAGCGATCCCGTGCAACTATTCCAGAACATTGCTAACATCACTGTACGTCAGGTCGATTATAAAAAAATCGCCGGTGGCGTGATGCATGCCAAGTATATGATAGTCGATAACGAAAACGTTGCCGTCAATAGTGCCAACTGGAGTTGGATCTCGCTTTCTCAGATCCATAATATCGGTGTCCGCATTCGTAATCCCCAACTCGCCACGACAATCCTGGCCGTCTTTAACCTCGACTGGCAACTGGCTGAAAATAATAATGGGCCACAGGATCATCATCTGCGTAATAATATGCAAAAAACAATGTGGGTAACGGCACAGCGACCGGCCATGGTCAGTTATCATCATGAGACACTGCTGGTCCATCCCGCGTTCAGCCCCGTAGACATGCGTCCGAATGGGACTGACAGTGAGATCTCACAAATGATTGCTGCGATCGACAATGCCCATCATGATCTAAAAATGCAGGTAATGACATTTTCTGGGTTTAAAAAATATGGTTATGTTGGATATTGGGATGAACTCTACAATGCTATCGCCAATGCGGCGCAACGTGGTGTACATGTCAAAATCATCGTAGCGGATTGGAATAACAGCCAACCGGCCAATGATTTTATGAAAACGCTCCAGCTACTCCCCAATGTCGAGGTAAAAATCAGCACCATCCCACCTCTGAAGTCCCGTTACATCCCCTACTCACGGGTTGAGCATGAGAAATACTTCGTGGTCGATAATGACCTCAGCTGGTTAACCACCAGTAACTGGGAGTGGGGATATTTTTATACCACTCGTAATATCGCGCTCTTAATCAATGGTAAACAACCTGCACAAATCTTAGGGAGATTGTTCGATGCCGATTGGAATGGCCCTTATACACAAATGCTAGACATCAGCAAAACCTATCAATCGCCTAAGCATAACTAATACTTCCTCCTATTCCCTCAGCGTTACTCAAGTAGCGCTGAAGGTAATATCATTATATTTAAACGTTGTGATCAACATCATAAAACACGGCGTTATCGAGAGAGGGTATTGATTACACCCCAGCATGACTTATTAAAATAAGCATCCCTACCACTCTGATGAGAGCCAGCAATAACGACATTTAGAATAAGTAAAATCTTACTGCCCCCCGATCTATCACTTATCGTTTTCTATTGACAAGAAAATTGCCGGCATATACCGGCAATAATACAGCGAGGATCAGGCATCAAATTCGCAAGCAAACCAATAAGGAATGTAGCCACTAACTGCGGCACAGCAAAGCATGTGCCGCCAGATGATATCATCAGAAGACACCGCTTAGATTAACCCCAAAGCCGGTATGATCATTGCTATCATAGTCATGCTGCAGATATACCCCCTCCGTCAAATACAAATTACTACTCAGCCGTGAGGAAAGCTCTAAGCTGTACTGATGTGCATACAGATCAGAGGTTAACGGAGAGTACTTATTGTATTTAGACATATACTTCAGATCATTCCTCAAGCCAAAGGCATCGCTACTACGATCATAACCCGCGATAATCTGATTCTGCACACCTAAAAGATCAAAATTATAGCTGCCATTTACCGTCAGTAATGAAGGACGGACGCGCTCACTCCCCTTCCAGCCTTGGGCAAGGTCACCATCCAGTTTCATATAGTTAGAGTAGATATGATACTGATCAGCAATATCCAAACGACCGTACAGGGCATAGGCTGGCAAACGCCCGTTGGGCTGAGTTACCGCCTCAAACATGTTATTGTCCGGCATGCCAATATCATCACTATCGGTACTACCGATGCCCTTAATATCGGTAATATAAGATCCACCTAGACGCCCACCCACAGGTCCCAAACACCAGTCATAGTGGGTATCGAAGAGATAAGAGCCAATATTGGTTGCCTTACCAAAGATCTTTTGCTCAACCGCACTAGCACTCGCAGACAGATTATCGCCATGATAGCCTAAGGTCACCGCATAGCCTTGCAGATCCATATAGGATTCGGCACTCTTGGCAATCACGGTCTGATGTCCACGGCCGCCAAAGTCCAAATACTCCAGACCAGCACTCAGATAGACGGGCAATGTATTGTAATCCCCCAGGGTAATCACCGCCGACTTCATCTCGCTAGAGCGAAAATCGTAGAGCACACTCATGGTGGCCCATTGTACCGGGTTAATCACAATTTTAGCCTTAATCTGCGGTACTTCGGTCTGGGTGCTGTAATGACCCTGAGACTGCATAAAAGGTAAATACTTGGAGCTATTGACCTGATAGCGATCGGCAATCCAGCCAGAAGTCAGCGTGAGATCCGCAATCCCCCCGATCATCAGTAACGGAGCCGCATTATGCTTCTTATACTGGAGTATCGATTGGTTATTATCGTCCAATGCATGAGTAAACTGGTTACGCGTTAAAACCTTGGGATGGAGCTTCTGCACCGCTTTACTAACCAGGTTCTGTTTCAACTCACTACTTTCTTGACTTTCAGTGACGGCTCGCGCGGCTCGTTTCTCCAATACTCGTGTTTGCTGCTCTAATTGGTCCAATTGCTTCTGCAACGCAGCTGTATCATCCTGAGTCGAGGCATACGCCATTCCTTGCATGGCCAGCGTAGCAACAATCAGTGAGGTAATAATTTTTTTGTTCATGATTTTAAGTCCGATGCAAGATTAATGTTGTGTCTGGTGTGGCAAGGCAAGATGTGGGGAACTCACAAGTTCTGATACCCGGTAGGCGGGTGTAGCCATATCATGTGCCAGCGTCGATTTCAGCGTATTCAGTACTGTGGGCTGCTGAGTAATAATGCCCAATTCACGGTTGCGCTGTAGTGAGTTAGTCGTGAAGTTCTCCGAACCGATATATGCCTGTTTACCATCGACTAAGATCGCCTTAGCATGAATAAATGGTGCACTATCTTCCAATACCCGTAGATTAGCGCCCTGACGATATAGCTTAATCAGATCCTGCTGACTCCAAGCAAACGGCGCCTTACTGTATATAATGCTCACATCCACCCCACGCTTCAGGGCTTGTTCGAGAGCCGATACAATCGCCGGATCACTCATCTCCAAAGCATAAATATCCATACTATGCTGTGCACTATTAATAAGTTTTACCAGTGCAGAGGTAGCATTAATCGGACTCCAGACGAGTTGCGAGGCCGTTAACTGTTGTTGCGTTAGATGTGGACGCTGATGCTGCCAATCTGCATGGTAAACATCAACGATCTGCTTCACCTCTTGTGGCTCATCAGTTAAAACCAAAAAGTTACGACTATTGGGATATCGGTCAAAATCCATATTCCCTGTACTGATCAATGCCTTTTTATTGTCAAAGATAAAGGTCTTCTGGTGAGTATAGGTAAAGTCCGGATTAGTCCGTTTAACCTCGATACCTTCATCTTGAAATTCATGGATATTTTTCCAAATAGGGGCATAGTTACCATGAATTCGAGAGGTCATCAGTACGCGTACCTTCACGCCTCGTTTCTCGGCTTCTCCTAACGCTTTAATCAGCGTGGGGTCGGAGAACTCATAGATTACAACATCAATATTCTTCTTACTCTGCTGTATCAAGTTAAGAATCGGTTTCTGCTGTACTTGTGGTTCAACATACAACTGTTGCTCGGCCAGCACAGAAGATGAGATAACCAGCAGGCCAATCACTGTCGCCAGGTGAGAGATAACCTTTTTCATCTGTGCTCCTAGATAGAAACGTTAATTTCAACAGCCGTACCAATATAACGGGTTGATCCGGATTCAAAGTCAGTACTATTTGCTTGGTGTTTCCGATACCAGTTACCACCATAGATCTCACTCGAGAGATATACCCCTTTATGCAAAGGAAGATCCCAAATTAATGAAACTTGATTACGCATGGCGGCATAGGGTGTTGCACCAGATTTAGCCGCATCGCTATAATCAATCTCACTATCATTAAAGCCACCGGTAGTGTTATATACCAAAGAGACACCGTTCCACTTATGGAACAGATCGAAGTGGTGAGTAAACGCCAGAGAAACACCCCAAGGGTGACTATCAGCGAAACGCTGATTATCATTAATCTCAGCGCCAAGCACACCATCCAAGGTTTTACTGTAGGTTGCATAGATCTCATTACTACCGATGGTAAAATTGGTAAATAATGTACCTTCAGGTATCTTATGGCTCGCAGATGATCCACGGGCAGTTGCCAGATGGTTATATTCAAAGCCGCGCACATCACTGGCATAACCGATACCGGCTTTAAAGCGATCGAATAGACCACCCCGGGTAGCGTAAACCAGCTGGCTATTCCAAGCATTAATCGAGCCATTCAATGCCTTATTACCATTATAGCTGGATGAGCTGTTCTCTCCTTGCAAGGCTGAAACGGTAGCGACAATATGCTCGCCAGCATAGCCAGCAGTGAGCGCATTCCCTACCAGTTCAAACTGCCCCTCCGCTGTACTTTCATCGACATATGGCGCATTCATCAGGCCAAAGTCGATATATTTTCTACCTACGGCAAAATAGAACGGTGAGCGGTTCAGGTCGCCAATAGTAAAATTGGCAACGCGTAACTCATCTCTACCGGAGTCACTCAAGGCATAATAGGCCGCCCCGGCAAGCCAAGAGTTAAAGTTGACCGCTCCCTTAAACTTCGCGATCGAGTGCTTATAGGCAAACGGCCTAGCCTGATTTTTATCGTTAAAGTTGTCGTGATAACTCATTTTTACCGTGGCTGAAACCCCGAACAAAGCCTCTGGATAATGATCCTTTGGTAGATAACGCTTATACTTCAACATCTTCACATCATCCCCGACATGCCCTACAGGGATAGAGCGACCGGCGAAATGATAGTCAAGAAAAGGCTGCTGAGTCTGGAGCGTACGGGCTTTAATCAACTTTTCACGGATAGCTTGCGCACGCTTATTCAACAGTGCAATTTTCTCTACAATTTGCTGATGGGTTAACGTCTCCTGCATCGCGGGTGACGCTAATGGTGCCTGCTCAGCGGAGGCCGCTATCGCCTGACTCTGGCCGAAGCTCAGTCCTGCAATAGCGACAGAGATTAATATTTTTTTATCTATTTTCATGGGTTCTATCTTTGAGTTATTAACACCTATCGTCCGTCGAGTAGCTAGATAAAAAATATAGCTATGCAAATAGCTAGCATCGATACCCGACGATAAGTGTATTGCACAGAAAGAAATTAAGACCATTCCACGCTGACGTTAACTTAACCTATAGCGATGATCACCCTAGAAAAAAGTGACGACGATACTCTAACAGCTCATAGGCTATTAATGCTCGCGAAGCGAGATTGTTGTGATCGATTACCTGGAATAGTCGCTCATTATCAGAACTGTGAGTTAATGACGACACGCTCTCCAAAACGACCATTTTTTGGCATTGGCTGATTGGTTGAGTTCAATGGGCGTAGAACTCGAATGCCTTCAGCACCGGCTAAACGCGCATTGGTAATATCATTATCTGAGTCGCCATAAAACATGGTGATATGATGTTGTTTCATATACTCAACTTTAGCGTTATGTTTGGTCCCTGCAAAGATAACCGGGTTCAACTGTGCCGCAGGAATACGAAAGTCATCCTGGAGGATTTTGGTCAAATCCTCTTTGCCGCTCGTTGGCATCGGCCGGCCAGTAATAAAGTAGACATGGTCACCACGTTGTAAATGCATCGCCAGCAGCGCGCGCCCCGATGCCTTTGGCAAGGAAAAACGGTCCCATCCGCTACTGCTAGCCGCATTCCAAAAATCAGTATTTTTCAGATAGGCATTGCTGTCCGGGGAGAATTTTTGTTTTCCATGGAAAAATACCGGACTGGAAAATAACAGTGTGTCATCAATATCAAATCCTACACTGATAGGAGCCTTACCATGCAAACTCTCTGCAATCTGCTCAATGGAAATCCAGTGGATTGGATATTGCTGGGTCAATTGCGTTAAGGTCGCACCTTGTTCACTACCTTCCGGCTGCGATTGAGCGAAAGTCGTCGCAGAACACATCAATCCGGCAGCGACCAACGCGAAAGAAATCAGTGATTTTTTTAACATGATGATAATCTCTTTTTCAGTGTGTAGGGTAAGTAGCACGTTATTTAGCTACTATATTTACACAAACTGAAGTTTTATGTGACAGATTTCAAATTTCACGTTATAAGAATAACAACGGATGTTATGTTTTACACATTGAAATAACAGTAAAGTAATGGTTCATGCTGTCAGGAGTACCACTCATGGATAGTCTTCATCTAAAACAGTCTCGTGTTTTTATATCGCTATCAGTTATCATCACTCCAATAAATCAACCATTATTACATCAGCATAGGATAATTATTTGTGGTAAATAACCGGAGGATATTAATTCCTACCTTGGTCTTATTGGGAATATGCATGGATATCTATTATCTAAATAACATAAGTGCTGTAGTAAAATAACCAACATCATCAAGAAATATCGCCCCCCATTTTCTGGCTCGACGACGAGGCGATTCACTCGTGATATGGGTCAGCAATGCCCTCATCACCAGGACGTCCCCTGTACGATACTGACCCGACTATCACGCCTGTTCTGATAATGAAACTTGTATTTCAGCTAATATTGCGGGCGACTGTCCGGACAAAAAGGCAGGCCGCAGCCGGGCCGTTGCAGATCAGCGCCTGAGCGGGTATGCCAGAGGATGTGAGTAGGTCTGGTGTCTCGCCGGAGCATGCCAAGCCGACGAAGGCGACCGCCACCTTGCCTATCCCCCTCCGAGATTCGCTTCCCGCAATGAGATATGGTGTCATCCCTCCGGCTTAGCATCACGCTCGGCACCCTGGCTTGCGTTGACGCGTCGCACACGATGGAGTGTGGCGATACGCGATCCTATTCCCCGCCAGCATGCTGTGATGGAATAGCTTCTCCCTGTATTTCGTCCCTCTCGCCAGAGAACTAGCATGCTAAAATGAGGTCAATCACTGAATCAGAATGAAATCACTGTTATTTCCAAGCTTGCAGGATACTTAAGGGATGAATAGACCGTTTTTCCACCGCTGCCCAAGGATCAGACACTACCTGCATGGGCGACCCCGCTTCTTGTTTTCCCTCTTTATGGCCACGATCACCTACTTGTGCCTATTACCTTTCTTTTCTCCGGCCATTCGCCTGATGTTCGCGTGGAATGTCTTTGCCTGGCTCTACATCATCTTTCTACTGGTCAAGATCATCAACCGCAAGGCGCATGATATCCGCAAGATCACCCGGCTAGAGGATGAGAGCGCTAAGATGGTGATCTTCTTTGTGGTCATCGGCTGCTGCATTAGCGTCCTGGTCCTCTTCTTGGAGCTCGCTACGGCCGGGCAGACCAGTGGTCACCTAAAGATCCTCCACTTCATTATCACCGGATCGACCTTGATCTCTTCCTGGCTGTTGTTGCCGATGGGCTTTACCATGCACTATGCCCATCTGTTCTATGCCAACCCACGCACGGAAGAGCCTTGGCTCCTGTTCCCCGATAAGATGCTGACCCCCTCCTATTGGGACTTTATGTATTTCTCCTTTACCATTGCCGTCGCCTCTCAGACCGCCGATGTCTGCGTCGGATCCCGCGAGATGCGTAAGGTCGTGCTATTACAGTCGGTGATCTCCTTCGTGTTTAACATGACCATTCTCGGCCTATCGATCAATGTCTGCGCCAGCCTCTTTTAAACACGCGACGTTGCCGTCCGTGCTACACAGGCGGTTTAGTCGCACTATTTCCCTTGTTTAGCGTCCGCAACGACGCTAACGTACTGCTGGTTTAAACCAAAGGATGATGTTATGGAGATGGCCTCGCATGCAGGGCTCGCTAAGGCTCAGATCAGTCGCTGGATCGATGAGGGGCGATTCGGCGCGGGAGAACGCTTACCGGCAGAGCGGGAGTTAAGCGAACAGTTAAACGTCAAACGTATGACTCTACGCCAGGCCCTGCTCGCACTGGAGAACGACGCTAAAATCTTCCGCAAGGATCGCTGCGGCTGGTTCGTCGCCCAGCCCCGTTTTCGCTATAACCCTAACGCCACCACCAGTTACAAGCAGGCGGCAATCGAGCAGGGTCGCGTTCCCTCCTGGGGTTATTTGGAGCAGTCTCGGGTGAGGGATGCCCCGGCACATATCCAGACGCTACTTCAAGCCGACCCAACCCAGGGGCTCTACCGTATCCGTGGATGGGGGGCGTTAGAGGAACACCGTATCCTGTACCATGAAAGCTATATTAACCCCTTGACGGCACCCGACTTCCTCGACTGCCTGGGCGAGAATGCCCTGGCCGATGTATGGTCACAGCATTACCAACGCCAGACCATCACCAGCCACCTGGCCTTTAAGCCGACCCGCCTCAACGCCACCGCCAGTCGGGTGATCGGCGGCAATACCACGACACCGGCGATCCGGGTCGAGAAGTTTCGCGCCGATATGCTGCGTAGCCTGCTACAGATTGATATCGAATACTGGCGTTTCGACTCCGTCGACTTCTATCTCGATCTCTAACCCGCGCGTTGGGAGCCGCGACGCGCGGGGGACGTCGTCTAACGCCCCCGCGTGACGCCTCACTGGCCAAAACCGTTAAAGGCTCGGATATCCTTACCCAACGCATTCAACGCGGGCTGCATATCCTGTAACCGCAATGGTGTCTGCTCATTGCGCAGCGGATTACCGGAGATCTTGCGTACCACTTTCAACACCGGTTTATGGGTTGCCGCATCGATAAACTCCGCCTGGAGATAGACGGCGCTATCCAGCGTACGATGTCCCGTCGCCGCCTGCGTCCCGGCAATCAACAGCGTAACCGGTAATACCTCATAGAACTGCAACCCCTGTTGCTGGGTATCGATGGCGGTGATCGCCCCACGGAAGATCAGCGTCTTACCCGTCGGCTTATCCACCAGCGGATAATGGCTAGCCAGCGCCGCCTTCACCTGCTGGTTGGTATAAGCCAGGATCTGATCGAGCGTACTCTGGCTAATTTGCGCTGTCGGTTTCGGACGCGGCGCATAGATCACCGGCTGATAGATCAGGCTATTGAACTGCTTCATATCGATGCCGGGCGCACGCCAATACAAGACCGGCTGCCCCGATGCCGTACTCCCCCGCGTCACGTTTTCGTAAGGGGTAAAATAGTTACCGTATTGATCCTTACTCGGTACCGTCGAGGCACAACCGGCTAACAGCAAGCAGGCCGGCAAGGCGATACACCCTAACGTCTTTAACCTTAATCGTTTCATCTTCCACCGCTCCTTTAGTCACGGCGCCGTTACCTCAGAGAAATCCCCATCCACGACACGGCATCAGCGATACGCCAGACACAGGGCACCCCGCCTCACCGTTATCACGGGACGCGTCGCCATCTGCTATCACACACGATCTCCACACCCGCCGGCGGGATAATAAAAGCGTAGCACAGGCTAAATAGGGCGCGGCCTGGCCAAAAGAACAGGACGAACGCCAAGAAGCATCGGTGCGACGGAATGACGATAACACCTTAAATCTGCTAAAAAAATCCCCGCTGAAAGCGGGGGAAAAAGGGGCAAGTGCCTCGCCGGCTCGGCCCATTGAGGCGCTCGCCCCCTGCAGCGGTTATCATTCGCCGGCATCATAGCCTGAGTCGCTGACACCATCAGCTAATATTTATGCTAAAGATATATATCGATATTGATATATATCTTATGGTCGAGTTCAGAATGAAAGATTATAAATTCGATGAGTTACGTATTGTGCTCGCCATCGCCGGGCAAGGGAGTATCACGCGGGCGGCTCAATTGCTGCTGATGCCCCAGCCTAACGTATCGCGCGCCCTGGCCTCCATCGAGCGTCGCTTAGGGCTGCCCCTATTCAACCGGCATAAACATGGCCTGACGCCCAGCGAATTCGGCCAGCACTTCCTATTACAAGCCGAACAGCTACTGGAACAACAACGTGCCCTGCAAGCACTCGCCGATCAACATAAACGTAGCCTCGCAGGGGGCGTCACCCTCGGCGCCCCCATCGGTATCCATGCCTTCCTGGCGCGTCATCTGCTGGCCCCCCTACAGGCGCAGATGCCCGAATTGGTCCTCGACCTGCGCACCCGAATCCCGAGCGCCACCGAGCGCCAATATGGCGCCATCTTCGACAGTGACTGCGACCTGCTGATCAGCCCCTTTCAGCCACAGAATGAAAATCTCATCGCGCGTCCGCTGATCGACTTCCGCATGGGGATCTTCGCCTCCGTCGATTACCTGGCGCACCATCCGCTAACCTTGCGACAGGCCGCCGATCTGGCGCCGCACCGCTGCATCACCCTCAGCATGCTGGGCGGTCAACGCAACCTATGGCGTTTCCGCGCTGCGCACGGTGAAATACAGCAGTGTGAGGTCAACGGTGTTTGTATCTGCGATAACCTATTGCCGGCCATCGAATTGGCCCGCCAGGGCATCGGGCTGCTCTATGCGCCCTATTACGCGGTGGCCGCCGATCTTCAGGCAGGAACGCTACAGGCCTGCCTGACGGACGCCGCGAGCCTGCCGATGCGGAGTTACCTGATCTACCGCCAACGCCACACCCTGCCGCACCGCGTCCAGGTGCTGGCTGAGACGCTCTTAAACACACTGCCGCGCCATGTTCCCTGAGGGGAATACATCCCATTTACACAGATTAATGGTTAATTATATGAGTTATTTCAATTAGCTACTTTCGCCGTCTCGCACCGGCATCCGAGCTGGCAAAATCGTCCTAATAGATTGATATGTAATATTATTTATTCTATTTCTAAAAAATAGAATGATTCGCCAGCCTCGCTCAGAAGAAGAAACGGCGCCATTATTGATCTGACGCAGTTTTTACCCGCCAGTTTGGCGTAATTTTATCCACAATCTCATTTTTATTGTTTGCCGCCCCGTACCCGCTTGCCACGCCAATCGCGTCGGGCCGCTATCTTTTATCACTCGACACCGACTGCTGCGCACTGACGCTGGCGGTCTGTTTTACGGTTGTCTCTTTCCCTGTACAACAACTGATAAAGAAGCAATATGATGAGCAAAAACCAACGTGATATGACGCTGCCACCGGATCTGGGCGCCACCCTCGGCACCGGCCCCATCCGCAGCCAACGCCCTGTCTATCAGGATTCCCTGCCACCCTGTAACCATGCCTGCCCCGCTGGGGAAAATATCCAAGCTTGGCTGGCGCTAGTGCAAGAACAACGCTATGAAGAAGCCTGGCAAACCCTCATCGCCAACAACCCGATGCCGGCGATCCATGGGCGCGTCTGCTACCACCCCTGCGAACAGGCCTGTAACCGCCTGCAGGCCGATCAACCGGTCAGCATCCATGCCGTAGAGCGCTTCCTGGGCGACATGGCCCTCGAGCAGCATTGGCGCCCACGCCTCGATGCCGTCGCCAGCGGCAAGAAGGTACTGGTGATCGGCGCCGGTCCTTCAGGCCTCTCCTGCGCCTGGCACCTGCGCCGCCTGGGCCATCAGGTCGAGATCCGCGAGGCGGGGCCGATGCCCGGCGGCATGATGCGCTTTGGCATCCCCGCCTATCGCATGCCGCGCGACATCCTCGATCGTGAAATCGACGCCCTCCTCGCCACGGGCATTACCCTCACCCTGAATCATAAAGTCGAGGACGTGCTACAAGAGATGCGCGATGGCGGCTTCGACGCCGTCTTTATGGCCATCGGCGCCCATCTGGCGAAGAAGACCGACATTCCGGCGCGCGAGGCCGGCAAGATCCTCGACGCCGTCAGCTACCTGGCCGCCGTCGAACGCGGTGAAGCCCCCCAGCTAGGGCGGCGCGTCGCCATCTATGGCGGCGGCAATACTGCGATGGACGCCGCACGCACCGCGCGCCGCCTCGGTGCCGATGAGGCGATGATCATCTACCGCCGTGACATGGCCCACATGCCAGCCCACGCCTTTGAGGCGGAGGAGGCGATGGAGGAAGGGGTCAAGATCAACTGGTTACGTACCATCCGTGACATCGACAGTACCACCGTTACCGTCGAACAGATGACCATCGACGAGCAAGGACGGCCACAGCCAACCGGCCGCTTCGAAACCCTACAAGCTGACAGTCTGATCCTGGCGTTAGGACAGGACGTCGATACACGCGTACTGACGCGTATCCCGGGGATCGCCCTGCGTCCGGACGGCATCGTCGAGGTGGATGAACACATGATGACCCGCGTCCCGGGGCTGTTCGCCGGCGGTGATATGGTTCCCTCCGAGCGCACCGTAACCATCGCCACCGGGCATGGCAAGAAGGCGGCCCACCACATCGACGGCTGGCTGCGTGGCCACCCCTATCACAAGGCGCCCAGCGGGGCGGTGTTGGAGTATCCCCGGCTGCACCTGTGGTTCAAGACCGATGCCGATGCCTCACGCCAACCGGAGGTCTCCCCCGAACAACGTGCCGGATTCGACGAGATCATCGGCGGACTGAGCGGCGAACAGGCCACCTATGAGGCCGCCCGCTGCTACTCCTGCGGCAACTGCTTCGAGTGCGACGGCTGTTACGGTGCCTGTCCTGAGGGGGCGGTGATCAAGCTAGGTAAGGGGCTGCGCTACCGCTTCGACTACGACAAGTGTACCGGTTGCCGCGCCTGTTACCTGCAGTGCCCCTGCCATGCCATTGAGATGATTAGCGAGGAGGAAGCCGAATGAGCCAGCCGGATAACGAGGTCATGCTAGACGGCAATGAAGCCGCCGCCTGGGTGGCTTATAAACTGAGTGAAGTCTGCGCCATCTACCCGATTACTCCCAGCTCTACCATGGCGGAGCTGGCGGACGAATGGGCCAGTCGGGGCATGCCCAACCTGTGGGGAGACATTCCCACCATCATGGAGATGCAGCACGAAGGCGGGGCGGCCGGTACGGTACACGGCGCCCTGCAAGCCGGTGCCCTCAGCACCACCTTCACCGCTTCCCAAGGGCTGATGTTGATGCTGCCCAACATGTATAAGATCGCTGGCGAGTTGACCAGCGCGGTGTTCCACGTCGCCTCGCGCTCACTGGCGACCCAGGGGTTGTCGATCTTTGGCGACCATCAGGACGTGATGGCGGCCCGCAGTACCGGCTTCGCCATGCTGAGCAGCGCCTCGGTGCAGCAGGCGCAGGATCTGGCGCTGATCGCCCATGCGGCCACCCTGGAGTCTCGCATCCCCTTCGTCCACTTCTTCGATGGCTTCCGTACCTCTCATGAAGTCAATAAGATCCATAAGTTGAGCGAGGACGATCTGCGCGCCATGATCGACGACGATCAGGTCCTCGCCCACCGTGCCCGGGCGTTAAACCCCGATCAACCGATGATGCGCGGCACCGCCCAGAACCCGGATACCTACTTTCAGGGACGCGAGAGCGTCAACCTCTACTATCAGCGGGTACCTGGCATCGTCGAGCGCCAGATGGCGCGTTTCGGTGAACTGACCGGGCGCCACTATCACCTGGTGGATTACGACGGCCCGGCCGATGCCCGCCATGTGGTGGTGGTGATGGGCTCCGCCTCCGCCACCCTGCGTCAAACCGCGGCCCTACTCAACCGCGACGGTGAGCACTACGGGGTACTGACGGTGCATCTCTATCGCCCCTTCCCCAGTGAGGCCTTCCTTCAGGCGCTGCCCGCCAGCTGCGAGGTATTAACGGTGCTCGACCGTACCAAGGAACCGGGCGCCCAAGGCGAGCCACTGTATCAAGACGTGTTGGCCACCCTGGTCTATGGTGTGCAACATGGCCTACGCCGCGCCTTGCCACGCCTAAGCGGCGGGCGCTATGGCCTGTCGAGCAAGGAGTTCACCCCGGCGATGGCGCGAGCCGTGTTCGAACAGCAACAGGCCGCCACGGCCCGTCCCTTCTTTACCATCGGTATCCACGACGACGTCGCCGGGCTGAGCCTGCCCTGGGACGTCGATTGGAAACCGGAACCGGACGATCAGATCCGGGCGCTGTTCTTCGGCCTCGGCGCCGACGGTACCGTCGGGGCGAACAAGAACAGCATCAAGATCATTGGCGGTCAACCCGATTACTACGCCCAGGGCTACTTCGTCTATGACTCGCGTAAATCCGGCTCACGAACCACCTCGCATCTGCGCTTCGGCCCGCGCCCCATCGACTCCCCCTATCTGATCGGTAGCGCCAACTTTATCGGTTGCCATCAGTTTAACTTTGTCCACACCGTGGAGATGCTGGAGCATGCGCTGCCCGGCGCCACCTTCCTGCTCAACAGTCCCTATCCGGCCGAGGAGGTATGGGGGCATCTGCCCGCCGCGCTGCAGCGCCAGATCCGCGCCAAGTCGCTGGCATTTTACGTCATCGATGCGGCGTCTGTGGCTCAGGCCGTCGGGATGGGCAGCCGCATCAACACCATTATGCAGACCTGTTTCTTCGCGCTCTCGGGGGTGATGGCGAAAGAGCAGGCTATCGAGCTGATCAAGAGCAGCATCCGCAAGACCTACAGTAAAAAGGGCGAGGAGGTGGTGCGCAAAAACTTCCTGGCGGTGGATAAGACCCTGGAAAATCTACACGCCGTCACGCCACCGCCCCGCGATACCCAGGCCGAGGAGCAGGGCTGGCAACTGCCCGCGAGCGCCCCCCGCTTCGTGCGTGAGGTGACCGCAGCGATGTTACTCGATCGCGGCGAGCGTATCCCGGTCTCGCTGATCCCCGCCGATGGCACCTACCCCACCGGCACCACCCGCTTCGAGAAGCGCAACATCGCGCTGGAGATCCCCATCTGGCGCCCCGAACTGTGTATTCAATGCGGTAACTGCGCCTTTGTCTGCCCGCACGCGGCCATTCGCGCCAAGTTTTATCATCAAGATCGGCTCACTGGCGCACCGGATGACTTCCGCTCTGCCCCGATCAGTGCGCGTGGCTTCCCCGAAACACGCTACACCCTCCAGGTCTATCCCGAGGATTGCACCGGCTGCGGCTTGTGCGTCGAAGCCTGCCCGGTACGCCACAGCGAGCCGGGTCAAACGGAGCCCCAACGGGCCATCAGCATGCAGGAGAAGTTGCCTCATCTCAACGCAGAAAAACGGGCGCTCGACTGGTTCGAACAACTCCCTTGGCCCGATCGGGCGCGAGTGGATTTCTCCAACGTACGCGGCGTGCAGTTCCTCGAGCCGCTGTTTGAGTTTTCCGGCGCCTGTAGCGGCTGCGGCGAAACGCCGTATTTGAAAGCCCTCAGCCAACTGTTCGGGGATCGTATGATGGTGGCCAACGCCACCGGTTGCTCCTCCATCTACGGTGGCAATCTGCCGACCACACCCTGGAGCCATAACGCGGAAGGGCGCGGCCCCGCCTGGTCCAACTCGCTGTTCGAAGATAACGCCGAATTCGGTCTGGGCTTCCGCCTGGCCGCCGATCAACACCGTGCGATGGCGCAGACGCAACTCCAGGCGCTGGCCCCACAGATCGGGGAGGCGCTGGTCAGCGAGATCCTACAGGCCCCGCAACAACGCGAGAGCCAAATCCGCGCCCAACGCGCCCGCCTACAACAGGTACGGGAGCGACTGAGTGCGCTGCGCGGTGCGCAGGTCGATAACCTGCTGAGCCTGTTGGATCACCTGGTGCGCCGTTCGGTGTGGATCGTCGGTGGCGATGGCTGGGCCTATGACATCGGATCCTCTGGTCTGGATCACGTGTTGGCCTCCGGGCGTGATGTCAATGTGTTGGTGATGGATACAGAGGTCTACTCCAACACCGGGGGGCAGATGTCTAAATCGACCCCTCTGGGTGCGGTGGCGAAGTTTGCCGCGAGCGGTAAGACCATGGCGAAGAAGGACATTGCCATGCAGGCCATCGCCTACGGCGACGTATATGTGGCACGCATCGCCTTCGGCGCCAATCCGCAGCAAACACTGGAGGTGCTACGCGAGGCGGAGGCCTATCCGGGCCCCTCGCTGATCATCGCCTACAGCCACTGCATCGCCCACGGCATCGACATGCGTCAAGGGCTGTTACAGCAGAAGCGCGCGGTTTATGCCGGCCATTGGCCATTGATGCGTTACAACCCGGTATTACGCGAACGGCACGTCAATCCATTCATCCTCGATAGCCTACGGCCATCCCTGCCGTTGCTGGAGTACCGGCAACATGAGACCCGCTACCAGTCATTGATGCGCGCGCACCCGCAAGAGGCGCAACGCATGATGGCCAGCGCTCAACGGGTGGTCGATCTACGCTGGGCAGAGTATGAGGCGATGGCGCAACGTGACGAGAGCGCCTTCCCGGATACCCACTAAGCAGTACCCTTACCGCCGCCCGTGCGCTCGCCGGGCGGCGATTAGATACGTTGCGATTAGCGGCTCAGGCCACGATTCCACGGCATCTTCATCAACAGACGCGCCATACCGCAAAAACCACTCACACCGGCAAACAACAGTCCCGCGCCGACAAAAGCGGAGAGCAGGAAAAAGCCCGTCGACACGCCATATCCCAGAATCACCCCCAATAACACCAATGAGCCGGCGGCGATCTGCACCTGACGCATCAGCGGTAACGGTTGACGCCGATCCTCGATCGTCGGCAGACCGGCCTGTTTCCAGCCATTCAGCCCCCCCTGCAACACATAGGCTGGCGCCGGGGCGACGCGTGATGCCAACAGCGCCGCATGGCTATCCGAACGCATCCCGGATTGACACATGAAGATCACCGCCGTCTCCGGTTTTAATGCGGGTAAGGCGCTGCCTTGTTGCCACTGGGTCAACGGCACCAACGTCGCCGCGGCGACATGTTCACGCGCATACTCCTGCGCGTCACGAATATCGATCAGTTGCGCGCCCTGAGCCACCATTTCACTGGCCTGACGTGCGTTAAGCACATTGACTTGCATGACAACCTCCCGTTATGGGCAATAGTGTGTTTTCAGCGTGGCGATCAGTTGCGCGACGGCTGGATTCTGGATCATGTAACGCACATGGGTACCTTCACGGACGGAGTCGATCAGCCCCTCGGCTCGCATGCGTGCCAGATGCTGGGACGTCGCCGAGGGGGTCAGTCCGACCGCACGCGCCAAGTCGCCGGCACCGGTGCGGGGCTGCCCCAACAGGATGCACAGGATCAACAAACGTTGCGGATGCCCCATCGCCTTCAGTAAGGCCGCCGCCTGACTGGCACTAGCCTGTAGCTGTTGCAACTCGCTCGTCTCGCTCATCGTCGCCCCATAGTTTAGATAATACTTAATTAAGAAAATACTAAAATATAAAGCGGTACTTGGCAAGCCGATATCGCGCAATGATGTTCAGGGAGGGCAAGAAAGGGGGACTCCCGCCAGCGCGGATGCTGAGCGGCGGGAGCGATACGAGCAGAGGGCCGATCAATGTCCCGCCGAACGGGCCACCGCTTCACCCAACTGCCAGACGGCCATGGCATAGTGGGTACTGTGGTTATAACGGGTGATGGTGTAGAAGTTGGGCAAGCCATACCAATATTGATAGCCATTCCCGACATCGAGACGCAACAGGCTAGCCTGGCGATAATCCCCCAGCGATCCCTGAGGCGTCAAACCCGCCTGTGCCAGATCGCTCAGCGTATAGCGCGTCTTGAAGCCATGATCCAATCCCGGCGCCTGCCCCTTTGCCGGCACCGCCACGACGCCATTCGGCGTCCAGCCATGCCCCTTAAAGTAACTGGCCACGCTGCCGATGGCGTCCACCGGGTTCCACAGATCGACATGTCCATCGCCGTTAAAGTCGACGGCATAGGCTTGGAAGGCCGACGGCATAAACTGGCCATATCCCATGGCCCCGGCGAACGAACCGCGCAACGTCAACGGATCTTTCCCCTCTTCCCGTGCCATCAGTAGGTAGGTTTGTAGCTCGCCACGAAAATAGTCGGCACGCCGTGGATAGGCGAAGGCCAAGGTCGCCAGCGCATCGATGGTCCGCGTCTTACCCATCACTCGCCCCCAACGGGTCTCCACCCCGATGATACCGACGATGATCTCGGGTGGCACACCGTAGATCTGCTGCGCGCGCAGTAACTCGGCATAGTACTGATTATAAAACTGTACCCCATTCTGGATGTTATCCGGGGTGATAAACTTGGCGCGGTAGCGTAGCCAGGCGCCATTGGGGCCAGCGGCTGGCCGGCCCGTCGGGGCCTGACGATCCATCAAACGCAGCACGTAGTCCAAGCGTTGGGTCTGCGAGAGCACCGTGGCGAGTTGCTGACGATCGAAGCCATATTGCTGCACCATCTCATCGATAAACTGAGCGGCGGCGGGATCGCGGGCAAAGTCACCATTAGGCTGGTAGTCGTTATGTTCCGGCTGCAACACAAAGCCACCGCTCTGACTACGGCTCAAGGCCTCCGCCGCCGTCTCTGGGGTGGCGTTTTTCGCAGGATGATTGCTACAGGCACTGAGCAGAGTGATCAGGGGGATAAGTACGATTAATTGACGCATGATAATTCCATAGGATCAGGTCAAATAGATTGGAGTAACGTAATGGTAGAACATTGCCCGCAGCGAGAACATCCCTACCATGCCTGTATGCTGCCTCTCCGTTTGCGCAATCGGCGTGACCATGCATGCGCGATACCATAATCGCGCGTTATCACCCACAATAAAAAGGGTTATTTTTTATAAACTGTTAACAATGGCACATTGTTCCCCCCCACTCTGCAGAGTAAAATAACTAACGCTGACGCGCCATCGCGCGCATCATGCACCGTAGGGCGGCCTCTGCCGCTATTCGGCTGTGAAGATTGTTACATATTGCAGGCCATTGCGCGTTGCGCAAACGCGGCGTATCCATCATCATTCCGATGGGTTCCTTGCCGGCAGGCAAAACCGCTTCACGCCGCCCACGATTATCTCAACGCAGTTAACCATCGCGCCTGACCGGCAAAGTCATGCGCATGTCGACCTTCAGGTTATAAAAAATGAATCAATCTCAAGACGAAACCTATTGGAAATTCTATAACACCACCAATGGTCAATGGCGCTGGTGTAAAGTCGAGAACACCGGCTATATCATCTGTTGCTCGGAAAAGACCTTCCGCCAACGCGCCGAGTGTATCCATGATGCTCAGGCGCACGGCTACGAAAGCCCGCGAGAATTAACTCACGCCTGATCGACCGCTTCGGAGGCCGATGATGCTCGGCCTTCGCATGTTCTCTCCTCGTACTCTCTCCTCCCTTCCTCACTCGACACGGGCTCATCCCCAAGACGGCTCGCGCATACCCCTAGCCTTCTCATGCCTTCTTCCCCGCCCTATCACGTAACAAGCCCTCGCGTTACATCAATGCAGAGATGATCAGTGATCACTCCTGCAATCCCACAGCAATATTGCAAAATGTAACCATGTCGCTGGCGCGATCCACTATGCTCCACTATGCGGCGTTAACTATTTGCAACCTCATTGATCTATGCATAAAAAATAAAGGCTAAAGGAATGTTATGGATAAGATCGGCAAATACCTCATCTGGATCGTACTGGCGCTACTCGGCGCCGCCTCTCTCGCCTATATCGCCCTCCATCGTGGAGAACAGATCAACGCGCTGTGGATCGTCATCGCGGCGGTTTGTGTCTATCTGATCGCCTACCGCTACTATGGGCTGTATATCGCTCGACGGGTATTGGGCGTCGATGCCACACGCATGACCCCGGCGGTGCGTCATAATGACGGCCTGGATTACGTGCCGACGGATAAGAAGGTGCTCTTCGGCCATCACTTCGCGGCTATCGCGGGCGCCGGTCCCTTGGTCGGCCCCGTGCTCGCGGCGCAGATGGGCTACCTCCCCGGTATGCTGTGGTTGCTGGCCGGTGTGGTGTTAGCCGGGGCGGTACAGGATTTCATGGTGTTGTTCGTCTCCACGCGACGCGATGGCCGCTCACTGGGTGAGCTGGTTAAAACGGAGATGGGTAACACCGCCGGGGTGATTGCCCTGGTCGCTACCTTCATGATCATGGTGATCATCCTGGCGGTGCTGGCGATGATCGTGGTCAAGGCGCTGACACACAGCCCCTGGGGAACCTATACCGTCGCCTTTACCATTCCACTGGCGCTGTTCATGGGGATTTATACTCGCTACCTGCGCCCAGGGCGCATCGGTGAGGTGTCGATCATCGGCCTACTGTGTCTGATCTTCGCCATTATCTCCGGCGGATGGGTGGCGGAAAGTCCGACCTGGGCGCCCTACTTTGACTTTACCGGCGTTCAGCTCACCTGGCTGCTGGTAGGCTACGGCTTTGTCGCCTCGGTGTTACCGGTATGGCTGCTGCTGGCGCCACGCGACTACCTCTCCACCTTCCTCAAGATCGGCACCATCGTCGGACTGGCCATCGGCATCCTGATCATGCGCCCGACGCTACAGATGCCGGCGCTGACCCGCTTCATCGACGGCAGTGGGCCGGTCTGGGCGGGCGATCTGTTCCCCTTCTTGTTTATCACCATCGCCTGCGGCGCGGTCTCCGGTTTCCACGCACTCATCGCCTCCGGCACCACCCCGAAGATGCTGGCCAACGAGAACCAAGCCTGCTTCATCGGCTACGGTGGCATGTTGATGGAATCCTTCGTCGCCATCATGGCACTGGTTGCGGCCTGCGTCATCGATCCGGGGGTCTACTTCGCCATGAATAGCCCGCTGGCCCTGCTGGCACCCGCCGGGAGCGTCGATGTGGTGGCCTCCGCCGCGCAGGTCGTCAGCGGCTGGGGCTTCCACATCACCCCCGATGCCCTACACGCCATCGCCGAGGAGGTGGGGGAACAGAGCATCATCTCACGCGCCGGTGGGGCGCCGACCCTGGCGGTCGGCATGGCCTATATCCTGCATGGCGCGCTGGGCGGGCTGATGAATGTGTCGTTCTGGTATCACTTCGCCATTCTGTTCGAGGCGTTGTTTATTCTGACGGCAGTCGATGCCGGTACCCGAGCGGCACGCTTCATGCTGCAAGATCTGCTGGGGGTGATCTCGCCATCGATGAAGAAGACCGACTCGTTGCCGGCCAATCTGTTGGCCACCGCGCTGTGTGTGTTGGCCTGGGGGTACTTCTTGCACCAAGGCGTCGTCGATCCACTCGGCGGCATCAATACCCTGTGGCCCCTGTTCGGCATCGCGAATCAAATGCTGGCCGCCATGGCGCTGATGCTGTGTGCCGTCGTGCTATTCCGCATGAAGCGCCAAGCCTATGCTTGGGTCGCCCTGTTACCGACCGCCTGGCTGCTAGTCTGCACCATGAGCGCCGGTTGGGAGAAAACCTTCAGCAGTGATGCGCGCGTCGGTTTCCTGGCCGTGGCCAACAAGTTCCAAGCGATGATCGACAGCGGCAACATCCCGGCACAGTACACCCAGACACAACTGGCGCAATTGGTATTCAACAATCGTCTGGATGCCGGGCTGACCCTGTTCTTCATGCTGGTGGTCGTGGTATTGGGGCTCTTCTCCCTGAAGTGTGCACTGGCGGCGCTACGCAACCCACACGCCAGCGCCCATGAGGTGCCCTATCAGCCGTTGCCCACGCAAGCGCAGGCGGATACGCCTCTCTCGCCGGGCCATCGCCGCCAAGCTTAACCCCTATCCCCCGGCGCTAAAGCGTCGGGGGAGCACGGAGGAACCATGTTCGATACGCTCGCCAAGGCCGGGAAATATCTGGGACAAGCCGCCAAGCTGATGGTCGGCGTCCCCGATTACGACAACTACGTGCAACATATGCGCCTGACACATCCCGAACAGACGCCGATGAGTTATGAGGCGTTTTTTCGCGAACGTCAGGATGCACGCTACGGCGGTAAGGGCAGCACGCGCTGCTGTTAACCCCCCTCGCTGCCACGGCCATCGACGCGGCAGCATCGCTCACCAGCATGACGCCCGGCCACGCCGGGCAAGCCACACAGGAGGACACTATGCAGACCCCCGTTTCCGTCACCCTACTGACCGGCTTCCTTGGTGCCGGGAAGACCACCCTACTCAATTACTACCTACGCCACGGTACGGATCGTCGCCTGGCCATCGTCGAGAATGAGTTTGGCGCCGCCAACCTCGACGGGGCACTGCTTGAGGTCGATGACAGTGTCTCCGTCACCGAGTTGAGTAACGGTTGTGTCTGCTGTAGCGTGCGCGGTGAATTCAGTGCGGCGCTGCGCGATCTGCTGCAACGACGCCAACAGGGGGCGCTCACCTTCGACCATCTCATCATCGAGAGCACCGGGCTCGCCGATCCGGCGCCGATCGTACAGACCTTCTTCGTCGAACCCACGCTACGCGACGCGCTACGCCTGGACGCGGTGATCGCGCTGGCCGATGCCCAGCACCTCGCGACACAGTTGGATCAACACCCCGTCGTCGCCGCACAACTCGGCTGTGCCGATCGTATTCTGTTGACTAAATGCGATACCGTAGACACGGCGCATTGCGAAACGCTCTTGGCCCGCATCCGACGCATAAACTCACGTGCCGAGATTTATCAAGTCGAGCACGGCGCCTGCCCGCCGGCGCAGTGGCTGGATCTGCACGCCTTCACCCTCAACGATGAACTGAGCCTGTCCCAAGGGTGGCATACCCTCACCCCACACAGCGACGCGCCGCCGCGGCTCCGCCCATTTCGCCCCCTGCCCAGCTCCGCCATCACCGTCGATGACGCCATCCAGGCCCATCTGCTTGAAGGCGGCGTCATGGATCTTCAGCGTATCGGCCAGACGATGGAGCGTTGGGTGGAACAATACGGTCATGACATGCTGCGCTATAAGGGCATTCTGGCCATCAACGAACACCCCCAACGCCTGGTAGTACAAGGCATTCATCGGGTAGTCGGATTCGACTATGGCTCGCCCTGGCGCGCTGAGGAGATCCCCTGCTCGCGTCTGGTGATCATCGGGCGTCAGTTGCCCATCACCCAACTGCGGGTCGATTTTGACGCCGCCCAGGTTACTACGGATGCATTAAGCTGAAGGCCGCCGACGCGACGCATTCCCGAGAAACATAGACGCTCAACAGCGGGGGAAATAATAAGCAACGAAAAGTGGCAGAATGAATGCCGCCTAGGCAAATACATCAACAAACTTAACTAGGCGGCAGAGGAAACATCCGAAGACTTTATTTGAGGTTAAAACAACCTTTACCCGTTTAATAACTTATTACTCCTTGATTGCACGCTCCACCATCCACGCCAAAGCATAAGCGACCATCAGAAAGGGAATATTAATAAATACATGATACCAGCTGCTCATTTCTCCCCAAGCCAGGGAACGTACCAGGCTCATACCAAAGAAAAAAACCACTGTTAACAACAAGGTATAATCACCATGCCCCCGATAAGCCGGCATGAATACCCAACGCAACGAGCCACGAAAACCAGAATAAATAGCAGTCAACATAATATTTCTCCTTGGATTAAACAGAACCTATACCTTTTGGTTCTAAGACGCCCCATTAATCTCATGATGAAATGCTGCGTTCAAGTCAAAATACGGAAATTAACGCTGAAAATAGAATTTCTCGTAATCGTCGCGCAGTTATAAGTTTTACTAATCAAGAAATTTTATGCACTCGCCTAACCTGTCATCCCCCGCTATCAGGCAAGCGACGGGGCTCGTCACCCTCAGACGACGCATACGCTATGGGGAAAGTTGCGTAAATAGGCATATCCAAGGATGTAAGCTAACGCTTACGCGACAAAGTATAAACTCCCGGAATGATCTAATGAGTTGCAACAGTTTTCACAAATCTATATGTTCGCACGAGCAATAATGTCTACACTAACCACTAGGACGTCGATGTCACGTCCATCGGTCTGATGTAGGCTAAAAAATCAGCTAATTACATGGGAAATCACAATAATTTTTTTACCCATATCCGCCGATGCCTCCGCTTACTGAGCGTGCGGCACGGCCTATTCGAACGTTTTCACGCGGTGTCATGTTCCGCGTTTAGGGGCCAGGCGTCCCGCCTCCCACACACAGTTTACTTGAGGCTACAGCATGCAACAGTTTCTCTGCCGTTATGACCATATTCTCACGCTAACCGAGGAAAGAACGGGAAAAACCACCGCCAGTAAAGAGCAAGGCGCCTTTGTCATCAGTGCCGAATCGCGTCCCAAGGCGATGATGATGGCCAATGCGCGCCTGGCATCCATGATCGATCTGCACAGTACCTACTACCTGACCAGCGTAGACTGCTGCACCAAGTGAGCCAGTGAACACGGGACGAGCGACACCGCCAACCGTGCTATCGACTTCCTGCAGGTAGGTGGCGCACGAGGGTGTTGTGCCGCGCCACCACACAGTGGATGACTCGCACTCGCCCTCTGCCATTCGTCGAATAAAATGTGTAGAATATTCAGCCACTGTTATGGCTCCAATCCCACATAATTTACTTATTAAAAAGAGGTTGATGTGTTAGAAAGCTTTGGCGTACTCAATATCTGGACATATGTCCTGGGTGCGGTATTTATCATCTTAGTTCCCGGCCCCAACACCCTATTCGTACTGAAGACCGGGATCACCGGTGGTGTGCGTGAAGGCTATAAGGCCGCCAGCGCCGTGTTGATCGGGGATGGTGTATTGATCTTTCTGGCCTATCTTGGGATCGCCTCCTTGATCCGCTCCTCACCGTTCCTCTTCAATCTGATCAAGATGCTGGGGGCGCTCTATCTTCTCTATCTGGGGATTAAAATCCTCTACTCTACGTTGCGCCGACGTGACACGCCGCATCAAGGAGAGGAGCGTATCGAAGTCAGCCACACCTTTCGCAAGGCGCTGACCCTGAGCCTGACCAACCCCAAGTCGATCCTGTTTTACGTCTCTTTCTTCGTACAGTTTATCGACTTGAACTACGCCCATACCGGACTCTCTTTCCTGATCCTGGCGACGATCTTGGAATGCATCAGCATCTGCTATATGACCTTCCTGATCTTTTCCGGCGCCGCCCTGGCTCACTTTCTGGGGCAGAAGCAGCGTCTGGCACGCCTGGGTAACTCCCTGGTCGGTGTTATGTTCCTCGGTTTCGCCAGCAAGCTGGCCAGTGCAACCGCCTGATCCTCCTCGCGCGGAGAGGCTTCCCTCTCCGCCCTCCCTCACATTCTCTACGTATTGCGCCGATTATTACGCTTGGAAACACCTGGCTGGCATTTCTTTACAAAACAAGAAGAAGCCTTAGTTTTTGTATAAGTCTCTCTATTTTTGTTCCGCTAACATAAAAGTCGGCTCAACGAGTGCCTGCGATTGAGGGATTGCCAATGACGACCCAGGGACAACATCAACTGTTGGTTGACGCATTAATTCAGTGGATAGAGCAGAATCTGGATAAACGCATACTGATCGACGATATCGCCGACCGGGCGGGATATTCCAAGTGGTATCTACAACGGCTGTTCAAGGAGGTAACCGGGTATAACCTGGCCGCCTACGTCCGCCGGCGTCGACTGATCCGCGCGGCGGCCGAGCTGCAGCGCAGCAATAAGAAAATCATGGAGATCACGCTGCAATATGGCTTCGACAGCCAACAGACGTTTAGCCGAGCCTTTAAACGCCGCTATGGCACGTCACCCGGCAGCTACCGCCAACGCGCCGACGCACAAGGGGGGGAGCACCTCAGCGGCCCCCTGCTGGCGCCGATGTAATCACGCCCCCTCGATGACGGGGGCGTGGCCCCAATTTATTGGGTCAGCGCATCCTGTACCTGCGGCTGCGCCTGCCAGATACGATATTTCACCTGTACCCCTTGTGGGACATAGACCACCAGCGGCAACTTGCTGTTATAACGCTGCAAGGCATCATCGCCGAGATGCACCGTGACAAACGCCTGATGGCGCTGACTGTCTGGGCAAGCCATCAGGGTGCCCGCCGGCCCGGTGACCTTATCCATCACCAGATAGTCGTATCCCCATCCCTCCAGAGTCTTACTCTCCAGCTCACCCATCAGACGCTGGCGGTTGCAATCCACCGACAGCGTTTTGCCGATCAGCAACTCGACGCGCAGATCCGCCTCGTCGGCACGCGGCGGCAGAGCGATCACCTGACGCGTCATGCCTTTCTCCGCCTGCGGATAGGGGGCGATCTTATCTAACGGTTGCGGGCTCCGATCCGTCGTACCAGCCCAGGCGGTAGCAGAAGAGGCGGCGAGCAACATGCCGGCCATCACCATCGAGAATGTCTTCATCATCAAATCCTTGTTTAAGCTATCTCGGCCTCAGACTAGCACATTCTCTTGCCATCCCCCCATCGGCTTATTCTGACAAAGCGCTAGAGGTAAAAGATCATGCTACAGCCGGAATAAAAGGCAGCATAAAAAAACGGCCCCAAGGGGCCGTTATGCTTACTCGTCGATGCCTTTACTACGCAGGTAATCCTCGTAGCCGCCACCGAAGTCGACCACCTTCTGCGGGGTGATTTCGATGACCCGAGTGGCCAACGAACTCACGAACTCACGGTCATGAGAGACGAAGATCAGGGTACCTTGATATAATTCCAGCGCAATGTTCAACGCCTCGATGGACTCCATATCCATATGGTTCGTCGGTTCGTCCATCACCAGCACATTGGGGCGGCGCATCATCAGCTTACCGAACAACAGACGCCCTTTCTCGCCCCCCGACAGGACCTTGACCGACTTCTTGATATCTTCTTGGCTGAACAACAGACGGCCTAGGAAGCCGCGCACCGCCTGCTCGTCGTCCCCTTCTTGGCGCCACTGGCTCATCCAGTCGAACAACGTCATCTCTTGTTCGAACTCATACTCATGATCCTGCGCGTAGTAGCCGATCTGCGCGTTCTCGGCCCACTTGACGGTCCCGGCGTCCGGCGTCAAATCGCCGACTAAGGTCTTTAACAGCGTCGACTTACCGACCCCGTTCGTCCCCAGCACCGCGACCTTCTCGCCCGCCTCGAGCAACAACTTCAGGCCGCTGAATAGCGGGCCATTATCGAATCCCTTGCTGAGATCCGTCAGCTCGAGAGCGTTGCGGAACAACTTCTTCTCTTGCTCGAAGCGAATAAAGGGGTTCTGTCGACTGGAGGCCTTAACATCATCCAGTTTAATCTTCTCGATCTGACGCGCACGCGAAGTGGCCTGACGCGACTTCGACGCGTTGGCGCTAAAGCGACTCACGAACGATTGAAGCTCGGCAATCTGTGCCTTCTTCTTGGCGTTATCGGCTAACAGGCGCTCACGCGCCTGAGTCGCGGCGGTCATATAGTCGTCGTAATTACCGGGATAGATGCGCAACTCACCATAGTCCAGATCGGCCATATGGGTACATACCATGTTGAGGAAATGGCGGTCATGCGAAATGATGATCATGGTGCTGTTGCGCTCATTAAGCACCGCCTCTAACCAACGGATCGTATCGATATCCAGGTTGTTGGTCGGTTCATCAAGCAGCAGAATATCCGGATCGGAGAACAACGCCTGCGCCAGCAGCACACGCAGCTTCCAACCGGGGGCGACCTCACTCATCGGCCCATAATGTTGTTCGACAGGAATACCGACGCCCAGCAACAGCTCACCGGCGCGCGCCTCGGCGCTATAACCATCCATTTCACCGTAAGCGACTTCCAGATCGGCGACACGGTATCCCTCTTCTTCGCTCATCTCGGCCAGCGCATAGATGCGATCACGCTCTTCCTTGACCGCCCACAGCTCATGATGCCCCATGATGACGGTATCGATGACACTGTATTTCTCAAAGGCAAATTGATCCTGGCGCAACTTACCCAGACGCTCATTCGGATCCAACGCGACATTACCGGCGGTCGGTTGCAGATCGCCCCCCAGAATCTTCATCAGGGTAGATTTACCGCAGCCGTTCGCACCGATCAAACCGTAACGGTTGCCGCCACCGAACTTGACCGAAATGTTCTCAAACAAGGGTTTACTGCCAAACTGCATGGTGATGTTGTTACTTATCAGCACAGCGCGATCTCAATAGGTTAACGTGATTTTGCTCACATTATGCCACAATTGCCGCGCAAATGTCGTCCATTGTCGCCCCCTATCCTCAACGCATCTCGGGTGACCGCCTTCCGCCCTCATCGCGTTAATTGGACAGTTATTGTTCGATCATCGATAAATAATCGATTAAATAGGTTCTATTATTAAATTAATATTAAAACTTTCTGCCAAACTGACGAAATACTTTATAGCGTGCAGCATTAACTGTCGCACCAGCCAATAATTTTCCAGCTGAAATTATAAACATGAAAAGGATAGTGCTAATTTAGTATAAAAAGTAAATAAACCCCATTAAGTGATAAATAGTAAACAACAAGGTTAAATAACAAACCATTTTACCGATATATTTTTAGTGCGGGTAAACGCCTTCACTTAGAGCCTATCCGAGTAGGCGTGTATTGTTGCAGCCAGTTTGGACACGGACAGCGCGCAACAACCGGAGCGTACACGCAATACCTGAGGATTATTCGCTTCGCTCACCCTGCGGGCCGCCCTGAAGGGCGTGCAAAACTGAGTTAAGTTTTGGGTGAGCACGGCCCAGGGTCAAATGGCAAATAAAATAGCCTAATGGGATAGGCTATTATATCTAAAAATAACGATATAAAGGGATCTATGAAGAATAACGAGCAAGATATTATGATGTTTTTTTTAGGGTTATTAACTCATTGGCATAAAAAAGTGTTCAGCGGCCAGCACCCTCATCCACGCCACACTAACCCAGCCATCAATGCCGGGGGACGCGGCCTATGCGAATAAACCTAGAGGTCTTACTGATCCTGGATGCATTAGATCGTCACGGCAGTTTTGCCGCCGCCGCTCAATCGCTCTATAAGACGCCGGCCGCGCTAAGCTATATGGTGCAAAAGTTGGAAAGTAACTTAAATCTACAACTCCTCGATCGCAGCGGGCATCGCGCACGTTTCACTCAAGCCGGGCGTATTATTCTCGATAAGGGACGCCATCTGCTCAGCGAGGCGCACGCGTTAGAGCAGCAGGCGCTACTGCTGGAGTCGGGTTGGGAGACGGAGATCATCGTCGCGCTAGAGGGGTATACGCTGCCGGAGATCCTACACCCGGCGATCACGGACTTCCTCAGTCAACATCCGCATACCCGCCTACATTTAGCCCCCGCGCGCTCGGCCCAAATTGGCCTAGCGGGGCACGATACCGGCGCCGATATCATCATCGGCACCGCGGCGCGATTACCCGAACAGGGCGGTTATGTCTACCAGGCGCTCGGCATCATCGAAACCTTGCTGGTCGTCGCCCCGCATCACCCATTGGCACAAGCCATCCCCCCCCTCACACCCAGCCAACTCGGCCAACATCGCACGATTGAGATGGGCGAACGACTCGGCCAGCCGGCGATAACGCACACGCAGGAGGCGAGCCATGCCCCGCTCATCGTCTACGATATCTACTGTCAGATCAGCCTGTTACTCAATGGCGTTGGTATCGGTTATCTCCCCTACCATATTGCACGGCGCTATCTGACACAGCAGACGCTGATCGCCTGCCCACTTAGCTTTAGCCCCGCCCATGAGATCGCGTATATTGGCTGGCGCGCCGCCAAGAATGGGCGCGCCATGCAGTGGTGGCGCGAACGCTTACTGAGCGGAGAGTTACGCACGCCCTTAGGTTATGCTTAATCCCCCGACCGCCCTGCCGCAGTACACGTTTTCACCATCGTACTGCGCACTGCTCCCGACATTCTGCTCGGCAGACGATTTAATTAATTAGCTAAAACATTAAAGTTTTTACTCTATCTTCCGACAGTAATAACACCTTATTCCGATCCTTTTATCCGATCGGTAGTTTTCTCATGCTGTTATGACAGGTTACACAATGTTCGAACGATTAAAAATTTCACGGGGTCTGATGGCTGTGCTCGCGCTATTCTGCGGCCTACAGATTTTTTCCGGTATTTGGAGCCTGCGTGATGCCTCCACTACCGATACCCGCCTAGATGAGATCTCGCGGGGATTTAGCCAAATTATGGCGATGGACCGTGCCTACGCCTCGATCACGCAAATCCGTGAAGAGATCATGAAAGACGCGCTGGCATTGAGTGCACACGGCGACGACGATAACGCGCGTACTTCACTCACCAATCTGCAGCAGCGTCTGGTGAGTGTCGACCAAGAGATGGAAAACTTTTATGCCCTCTCACGCGCCAGTGGCCATGACAATGGCCGCGCAGAGAAGGTCAAAGGATTATATGGCAAGGCTCGCGCCGATCTGGTGACCATGATCGAACGACTGCAGAATAACGATATTAATGGTTTCCAAACCATCCTGCAGAATCACTCCAGCACCGGCTTCATGTCCTCGCTGGACGACGCTTCCGACTACGTCGCCAACAAGATCATCCAACCGGCGGCGCAGGCAGCCTCCGCCAATTACCATCAAATTATCCCACTGACTATCGGCTTTATGCTGCTGTTCGTTGCGATCACAGCGCTGGTCATGTATTGGGTTCGTCACTACATCATCGACCGCATTCAGCAAGTTATCGCCTACCAGGCGGAGATCGCACACGGCAATCTGGCCATCGATATCCAGGCGCGTGGCGATACCGAAATTAGCCAACTGATGCAGGGATTGCGCCATATGCGCGACGAGTTGGCTAACATGGTTGGCGCGGTGCGCAACGGCACCAGCCACATCTTCACCGGGGTGCAGGAAATCGCTGCCGGTAACAACGATCTCTCCAGCCGTACCGAAGAGCAGGCGAGCTCCTTGGAAGAGACCGCCTCCAGCATGGAGCAGATCTCCAGCACGGTGAAAAACAACGCAGATAGCGCTCGTGAGGCGACCGAACTGGTGCAGAAAGCCTCCGCCATCGCCGTCAATGGCGGCGAGATCACTCGCCAGATGGTCAGCACCATGACCGAAATCGCCGAAAGCTCACGCAAGATCGGCGACATCACCGGTGTCATCGATGGTATCGCCTTCCAGACCAACATCCTGGCGCTCAACGCCGCCGTCGAAGCCGCGCGGGCTGGCGAGCAGGGACGAGGTTTCGCCGTGGTCGCGGGGGAAGTCCGTAACCTGGCACAGCGTAGTGCACAGGCCGCCAAGGAGATCAAGGGGCTGATCGAGGCCTCCGTCAGCCGCGTCGAGCAAGGTAATCAGTTGGTGGAGAATGTGAGCCAGTCGATGGGCGACATCGTCACCTCCGTGAACCATATCTCCGATACCATGCTAGAGATCTCATCGGCCTCGGAGGAGCAGAGTCGCGGTATTGCCCAAATCGCGCAGGCCATCAACGAGATGGATAAGGTGACGCAACAGAACGCCGCCTTGGTCGAGCAATCCGCCGCCGCCGCCGGTGCGTTGGAGGAGCAGGCCGATCGCCTGACCCAGACCGTCGCACAGTTCAAGATCAGCCCGCAAGAAAGCGCCATCCCGCCCGCCGCACCGAGCGTCAGCCCGCAATCCCCCATCGTCAAGAAGGCCCCACTCTCGACGCGTGAGAACGCAGACGACGATAACTGGGATACCTTCTAATTCCCCGCATACGGCATGTCAGACGGCATGCCGCCACCCCCAGCAACGTGTCCGCGCGCACACGCTATGACGCCGCCTGCGCGCCACAGGTGATTACCGCGCAACTTTGCCCTACCATAGGGAACTCTATTTCTATTGCCAGCTAGCGAGAGAGCCCCATGGCCATTATCCCGAAAAACTATGCCCGCTTGGAAAGCGGTTACCGCGAGCAAGCCCTGAAACTGTTTCCCTGGGTCTGTGGCCGCTGCGCCCGCGAGTTCGTCTACTCCAACCTGCGAGAATTGACGGTACATCATCTCGATCATGATCATACTAACAACCCGACAGACGGCAGTAACTGGGAGTTACTCTGTCTGTATTGTCATGATCATGAGCACGAAAAATACACCGAGGCCGACACGTTTGGTACCCGCGTCGTCGCCGGAGAGGACGCTCAGCACGAGGTGGGCGTGGCGACCTACAACCCGTTTGCCGACCTGAAAAGCCGCTTAAGCGGGAAAAAATAGTCGCCAGCGGGGTGGCGCCGCTGCGTCACCCCGCTGAGCGCTGGCGCGGATTACCAGGTATATTTCAGACCGATACGATAGCGTCCCTGACGCCGGTCGCTGTCGCGGCTCTCCTTAATATCACCAATTTCGATAAAGGGGCGCCAGTTGGCATCAATGGCATATACCACCCTAAAGTTATTGGCATAATCCCACTTTTTACCGTTATACAACGGCTGACCATTGGCGGACATCTCACGCATCAGATCCAACTGATACTGAAAGTTCCACTGCCCCCACTTATAGCCAATAAACGTATCAAACTCTTGGATCTTTGAATGGTAAGGCTGCTGGTCTACCCCCTTCATCGAGTAGTCCCATAGTTTCCACTTATAGCGGCCATGGATATAGAAACCATTATCGAAGGTGTAATTCAGGCGCACAAATGGAATGAAGACCAGCCCCTCAGAGGTAAAGTCAAAGGAGTTTCCTGCCAGCAACAGGGTATTTTTATTTAGATCAGTATAATAAAAAACATTCAGTTCAGAGCCATTCAGGTACATCTGGTCATAGGCTTGATCATCGTGGTTACCATAGCGGGCATCGAACTCGAAGCCGATATGATTACCGGTATCTAAAAACACCTTAAACCTATCGCTATGTTTCTTTACGCCCTCGCGATACTCATGACGGTATTCAACGCTGGTTTTATAATTATTGGCCCATGACTGAGAGGCAGAAAACAAGCATGGGAGTGCGGCCAAGTAAATTAACTTGTTCATCGTATCCTTAACTCTTTTTCATAGTATTGACTGATGGGTAACCCGCGCATTGCCGTCATGACACCCGGGCCATAGCGCATTGACGCCGCACAGCGCCGGTACGTTCGGAGGCCGCCGTTAGCGTAGGGGTATACTACGCGCACTAAAGTTTCATATTATTACGCACGATCACAAAATCGCACCAAATAGAAAGCAAGCGAAAGAAATAAAAAGAAAGAATAGCGCCATAATCAAAAAAAAACGGTATCACCTTGCGGTGATACCGTCGCAGTCAAAGTAACCCCTAAAAACGCTTCGGCAATTAATTACACTTCAGACAGTGGCCAGCGCCGAAAATAGATATGGCTAGCCTGAGCATCGACCTTGGCCACATTGTCGGCCAAGAGGTGACGCGCCACCGTAAAGGCGAATTCAAAGCTAACACCCAACCCCTTGGCGGAGATGAAACGCCCATCGACCACCACGTCACGATCGACATATTCGCCATCGGCAAAGCGCTCAGCCAACTTATCCCCGGTACTATAACGCCGACCTTCCAGCAAGCCATGCGCCGCTAAGACCTTGGCGCCGGAAGAGCACAATGCACAGATATACTTGTCGGCGGCGATATGGCGACGCAAGAAAGCCAAGACCATGGCGCTGGCATTAAGGCGATCGGTACCCTGTGGCCCGCCCGGCATCATCACTGCGTCATACAGCGTCTCTTGGCGATCGGCCAGCAGCGCATCCGCTCGGATAGGGGTCTCAAAATAGCTATTCAGTGCCAGGCTCTCCTCGCAGGAGAGGATCTCCACCTGAATATCCAGGCGACGCATGATGTCGATAAACACCACCGCCTCCCCCTCTTCAAAACCGTGTGCCAGCAATACGGCAACGCGCTTCGTCATGCTGCTCTCCTCTTACAGTTGCCCGGCGCTGCCGCAGATACGGATCTTATGCTCGACGACCTGTTGCATCGCCGCCTTACCCGGCTCCATATAATGACGCATGTCGTTGGCGGCCGGATGGCTGGCAAAGTAAGCCTTCACCGCATCGGAGAAGGCGATCTTCAGTTCGGTTGCAACGTTAACCTTGCAGATCCCCAGCGACACGCAGCGCTCCACATCCTGATCGGGAATCCCAGAGGCGCCGTGTAGGACCAACGGTACCTCGGTCTGGCGGCGGATCTGAGCCAAACGATCGAAGTCCAGACGCGGCGCCTCTTTGTACATCCCATGGGCGGTGCCGATGGCAATCGCCAGCGAGTCGATGCCGGTGGCTTGCGCAAACTCAGCCGCCAAGGCCGGATCGGTATAGCTGCCGTGCGCCGCATCGACCACCAGATCATCCTCTTGGCCGACCAGACGCCCCAACTCCGCCTCGACGGTGCAATCCAAGCGGTGGCAATACTCCACCACTTGGCGTGTCAGCGCCACGTTATCGGCAAAGCTATGATGCGAGGCATCGATCATCGCCGACTTGACGCCACTGGCCACCTTGGCACAAATGTCGTCATAGGATTCATGATGATCCAGATGCAGCGCCAGCGGAATACGGTATTCACGCGCCGCCTCACGGCAGATATCAACCAGGTAAGCGACACCGGCATAACTAAAGGTGCCCGGCGTTCCCGCCAGGATCACCGGAGAACCCATTTGCGCCGCCGTCTTGGCGATCACCTGGATGGTCTCCAGGTTATGAATGTTAAACGCCGGTACGGCGTAGCCCCTGGCCTGCGCTTGCAGCAACATATCCCGGGAAGAAACCAAAAACATCGTCACACCTCCGCATCTTCATATACTTTCATTTAACCATCAAAATAAAACAAAGAAAACATTCAAAAGATAATAAAAGTGTGACTCCGTCCGGCGAAACTAAAAGTAAAGATCCATTTTCGAGCTATAGCAGGTGACGCCTTTACGCAACAGGTTGTTTTTCGGCCGCTCGGCGCGTCCCGTCAGACTCTCCAACAACCACTGCCAAGGACGTTGACGGATCAAGCGGCGGCTAAGCGGGGTCTGCGTCTGGGTATAATCATGGCGAAACAGCACCACACTTTCGCCCGTCTCGCGGCACCCGAACAGTTGCATCCCCGTCGCCTCGATACGTAGGGAGAAATCGTGCTGCTCGATCGGCAACGGTTGCTCCTGCGCCTGCCACAATCCATTCTGGGGCGCGCTGTACAAGGCAATATTCAAGGCGCGCAGCGACCAGAAGCTACTGGCCGGTCCACTGTAGTTGTCCACCAGGCGCGCATCATCGGCAAATAGCCCCTGAGTCGGCGCACCGGCACGCATCGCACCATTGGCGATGAAGTAACGTAGCGTCACCGCCAATGCGCGCTTGGCCAGGCCAAGGGTGGCGGGGGATGGCGCCTGACTGGCCTCAGCCAGGAGTGGCGCGGCGGCGGCCAGCCGATAACAGGCGCTACGTCCGAAGAAGGCGATGCCTTGCGGGGTCAGCAGATGGCGATAACCCGCGTTAAACTGCTGCAATGTCTGCTGAATAAAGGCCTGATCGAATTGCGGATCGATCTGATTTAGCCAATACAGGGAGTAATGGAAACCCCAGGCGTTGTAATAGTCATAGTTACCGCGTGCACCATCACGGAACCAGCCTTCGCCGACATGGAATTCCTTAATACGTTGGTATTTTTGCTGATCGACCTCCCCCTCACCGCGCAGATCGCGTAATACCATCTCGACCGTTAACCCGAACAGATGCCAGTTATTATCGACGGTTTGGCGTGCCGGTACCTGCGCGAACCAAGCCAGGACTTGTTCACGCTGGCGAGCATCGTAACGCGCCCACACCCAGCGCTTACTCAGCCAGAGTGCCAACGCCAGATCGGCACTCTCACAGATGCGCTGGTCGTAATCGTGTAATGTCCCCCAATAGCCGGGGTGGGCCGGGTCGGTACCGGCCAGAAACGCCCGACTCAACAGATCGGCGATATCCCAACGTTGACCATTCAATCCGCTCAGCACACTGCCCCGCGCCTGGCTGACTGCACCATGCAACCAGGCCGCCAGCGTCGGCAGTACCCGACTGCATCCCTCCATCGCATCGGTGCGTGCATTCTGTTGGCTGGGGCGCCCTGGGTAGTAGGCGTGGCTGTAGTCCCACACCGCATAATGATCGAAGGCCTCGGCGACGTAGCGCACCAGCATGTCACACTGCTGTTCCAGCGGCTGGCTATCATCGGCGAAACAGGCGCGCAGCGCGGCATCGTTACGCGTATAGGCACGCTTACGCCAGCGCAGCCGGACCAAGCGTTCACGCAACAGACGCAGATACATCTGCGCATCGGGATGTTCATAAGGGATGATCGGACGCGGCGCGCCGTCGATTTTCTTTTGCGCCATTTCGGTTCCTTCGCTGAAAAAAGTCAAAAAAAGGGCAGCGCACACCACGCTGCCCCGATACAAAACTTAACTGCGGGCCGACTGCTCCAAGATATGGTAGCGATCCTGGCCCCAGGCGACCGGCTTCGGCTTGGTCTTGATCCACTCATGGTAGGCGGCCTTCATCTCGGCCACGCGCTGTGGATACTTAGCCGACAGATCCTGGGATTCCGCCGGGTCGAGGCGATCGTTGAACAACTGGACCTTATCGCTACCGTCGTCATAGAAGTAGAGCGTCCACTCCCCGTCGCGTACCGCCCAAGATGAGGGCGAGAGCTTCTCCAGGTTCGGGTTCTTCGGCGGCTGCGGGGCCTCATAGCTGATCCACTTCCAGTAGTCGAACCAGAACGGCTGGTTCTCTTCGCTGTAATGCTTGGCGCCCGGTCCGGCCCAGTACAGATAGCGGTGCGGTGAGGTCTGCGCCTTGCCGCTCAGCTGCGGCATGATGTCGCGCCCATCCACCTTCATGCTAGCGGGAATGGTGATCCCGGCGGCCTTCAGCGCGGTCGGCAGAATGTCGATGGCGCTGACCATCACGTTGCTCTGTGTCCCGGCCGGGATATGTTTCGGCCAGTAGGCGACGAAGGGAACATGCACCCCACCGTTAAACATCTGCCCCTTGAAACCCCGATCCATCCCGTTGAGCGGCATCGGCGACTCATGCACCGCTCCATTATCGGAGATAAAGAAAATCAGCGTATTATCCAACTCACCCAAGGCCTTCAGACGGGCGATGATCTCACCGATACCTTCATCCGCAGCATTAATGGCGGCGAAATATTTATCCGCCTCGACGTTACCGGTCTGGAACTTGTCCATATAGCGCGCCGGTGAGGCCTGCTCTAGCGGGATATGCGGAACGCTGTAGGCCAAGCTGATAAAGAAGGGTTTGCCCTTATTCTCATCGAGGAACTTCAGGGTTTCGTTGGTCAGGTTATGCGTCAGGTAGCCCGGCGCGGCAATATTCTTACCGTTTTGCCAGATGGCCGGTGAGTTCCACAGCGCCGCCCCGGACGCGTAATAGCTGTAGGAGTAGTCGAAACCACGCTCTTCCGGCCCGTAGCCCGGCGCGCTGATGGAGATCATGTTGTCGTGATAGTCACGGGTCTGATCGGCCTTATCGACATAGTTTTTCTTTTCGATACGCGCGTTGTGCCACTTGCCGATATTGGCGGTGGCGTAGCCGTTCTCTTGGAACAACGCCGGTAGCAATTTGATATCCAATGGCACGCCGAGCAGTGCATCATCGTTGCTGTAGGTGCCGAAGCTGGCCGGATAACGGCCGGTAAAGATGCCAGCACGCGACGGTCCACACACCGGATGGGCGACGAAGGCGTTAGTCATCTTCACCCCTTGGTTCGCCAGTTGCGCCACATTCGGCATCGCTCGGCGCGCCGCATCGATCATCTTATCCAGGTCGCCCTGATAACGGGCGGCGACGGGGCGCTGCGCTAACGCCTTGGGATCTAGCGCCTCTAACGCAAAATCAAGTTGCCCCGTCCCAAGGTCATCCATGATCACCAACAGGACATTGGGGCGGCTATTGTCCGCCGTCGGGGCGGCCTGAGCTGTCGCGGCGCCGCACAGGCAGGCAGCGGCGACGAGCCCTGCCAACTGCTTCTTCTTGCTACTGAAAAACGTCATTGCCAACTCCGTTATTATGCATGCTTAAGTAAAGGCATCACATCCGCCGCCACACCGCCGCGTCGGATCACCGCCTGCATCATCTGCATCGCCTGGGCGGTATGAGTAAAAAAGTGCAAGTAGGAGGGGCACAGATAGTTGTGCCGCTGACGCTCATCGGGCAAGCCAATGAGGCGATGTTTAGGGCAGCCGCCATGGCAGAGAGGACGCACCGGACACTGTTGGCAGCGCGTCGTCAACTTATCCTGCTTAGCCTGGCCGAAACGCTGCTGACGCGCCGACGTCGCCAGCTTTAGCAACGACGTATCGGCGATATTGCCCAAGCGGTTGGCGGGATAGACGAAATGGTCGCAGCTGTAAATATCGCCGCTGGCCTCGATGATCAATGCCTGTCCGCAGGTCGCCGCCTGTACACAGGTCGAGGCGGGATAGCCCATCCATACCCCGAGCAGACTGTCGAACTCGCGCACGTAATAACGCCCCACATCCTGCGTAACCCAGGCGTCGAAGACGTCGCTCATAAATTGGCCATAGCCGTGCGCCGGTACGCTGAAGGGCGCCATCGTCGGTGAGGCGGGCGGCGAATAGTGACGCCCCTGGCCGCAGCCGATGGACGCATCGACCTCCACCAGCGGAATAAACTGCATGAACGTCGACCCCAGCGCCTTGAGCGCTTCATAGGTCTGACGCCCTTTATCCCAGTTCTGATCATTCACCACCGTCAGGGTATTGAACTCCACCTGATGATGACGCAAGGTTTCGATGGCACGACAGACACGATCGAAGGTGGGTTGCCCCTGTGCGGCGATACGGTAGCGGTTATGCACCGCGGCTAATCCATCCACCGAGACGCCGATCAGAAACTGCTGCTCGGCGAAGAAATCGGCCCACTGGCTATTGATGGCGATACCGTTAGTCTGGAAGCTGTTGGTGATAGTCTTGCCGTCGGCATACTTCTTCTGGTACTCCACCGCCTTCTGATAAAACGGCAATCCCGCGAGCATCGGTTCGCCACCCTGCCAGGCGAAGTCGACCTGTTCGCCCGCATGCGACTGAATATAGTCGCGCACATAGCGGCGCAGCGTGGCATCGCTCATCGTCTCCGCCGCGCGCGCGCCCGCCTGTTGCGGCACCACCTCCTCCTTCTCCAGGTAGAAGCAGTAACTACAGCGCAAGTTACAACGATAACTCGCCGGCTTGGCCATCATATGAAAATGAGCTTGCGGCGCAGAGGGAGAACGCGACATGAGAAACACCCCAATTTAAAACGATGTTTCTTATTTTACGAAAGAGAAAGCAAAGATACGCTGCGTAAAATCACAGTATCGAAAAAAATCGAAAGTGAAAAGATCCGGAATAGTGTCTAGCGTACACCTGTAACGAAAGTTGGCGAAAGAACGCCCGACCAAAGCCGGGCGTCATGTGTCATCCTGGGTCGATCAGGCGTACAGATCCAACATCGCACACCCCGCCAGCAGATAGGCACCGGCACCGTAATCGATGTTGTGCTGCGCCTGCACATCGCGCGGGTTGAAGGCGGGCAACTGCACCCAGCCCAGCATGCCATTAGGCTGGATACAGCCATGTAATGCCGCCCAGGCACGCTCGACGATCGGCTGGTAGCGCTCACGTGCCAGCAACCCCTGCGCGATGCCCCAGGCTAAGCCATAGCAGAACAACGCCGTGGCGCTGCTCTCCGCCGCCGGGAAGCGCTCGGGATCACGCATACTGGTGCGCCACATGCCATCGGCCTGCTGGTAGTCACTGATCGTCTCCGCCAGATCGCCGAACAACGCCAGATAGCGCGCACGACTCGGATGATCCGCCGGCAGGTGTGCCAAGATGCGCGGTACCGCCGCCAACACCCAACCGTTACCTCGGCTCCAGAATACTTTCTCACCATTTTCTTCCCGCAACTCACCGCCCTGCCCGTCGGGAATGTAGCGGTAATCGCGATAGAATAGGCCACTCTCAGGATCGTACAGATGGTCGACCGCATCCCAGAAGGCGACATCCATATAGTCGACGTAGCGGCTATCGCCAGTGCGCGCACTCAGCGCGGCGAAGGCCGGCGGTGCCATGAACAGCGCGTCACACCACCACCAATCTTCACGACCGGGACGCGGCTCATCCACCATCTGACCCAGCGCCTTGATGGTCGGCTCCAGAGCCTCCGGCTGCTCGACCTGGGAATAGACATCCAAATAGGCCTGGCAGCACACCATGTCGTCGGCGAAGCGGGCATTAGGACCGGTACGGAAACCGGTGTGCAGCGTGTAGTTCATCACTCCATCGAGATAGCACTGATCGCCGGTCGCCTGCCAGGCGGCGGCGACGCAGGACCAAAATACGCCGCGCTCCCAATCGGTATCCTTAATGAAACGCGTCTTGCCGCTGCGGCGTACCACACTGCGTGTCTGGTTGGCCGCCTGATAGCGGTACACCCGCAACATGTCAGCCAGGATCTCTTCACGTGTTATCGCATTCATTGCATTATCCTCACTGGGCCCGCGCGCCAGCAACTGGCGACTCCCCTGCGGGCCTCCGATTAGTGGTGGCCATGCCGGGCATGACCCTCCCTGGTTATCATGTATCGAACCGGTACTCAGGCCCGGCTCATCACGCGTCAGGCCGAACGCCGGTAGGCGCACTCACCGTTGATATAGGTCTCGACAACCGTCATCGCCTCATCGACCACGGTAAAGTTTGCCAGTGCACCGGCGCGGATCTCACCCAAACGCTCCGTCAGACCGAGGTAGGCGGCCGGTACCGCCGAAGCCATCTGCACGGCTTCCCACGCCGGAACGCCCGCCAGATTGATCATGTTGCGTACCGCCTGATCCAGGCTACAGGTACTGCCCGCCAACGATCCATCGTCGGTGCGCGCCTCGCCGTTACGCACGGTGATCTCCTGAGCACCGAGTCGATAACGCCCCTCACCCAGTCCACCGGCACGCATACAGTCGGTGATCAGGGCGATGTGATGATAGCCCTTGCTACGATAAGCCAAGTTGAGCATCACCGGATGAACGTGGATCCCATCGGCGATCAACTCCGCCAGCATATCCAGATACAGCACCGCCCCACAGCAACCCGGCTCACGATGATGCAACCCAGACATGCCGTTATACAGATGAACGCCGCAATCGGCGCCCAAGGCATGGGCGCGCTGAACCTGAGAAAAACTGGCCGCGGTATGGGCAACGCCCACCTTGACGCCGCGCGCGCGCCACCAAGCGATGGCTTGCAGAGCCGTCTCCGATTCGGGCGCCAGCGCGGCACGTAGCAGGGTGCCATCACTGGCCTGCCACAACGCCTCTAGCGCATCGGCATCCGGTTCACACAGGAAGGTCTCGGGATGAGACCCCCGATAAGGCGCAGTAAAATGTGGTCCCTCAAGGAAGCTACCCAATAAGCGGGCACCCTGCCGTTGCCCGGCGGCGATAAACGCCCCGACCTGTTGCAGCGCCTGGCAGACATCCTGCTGTGGCGCACTGACGGTGGTGCCCACCCACGCCACCACCCCACACTGCGGTAAGGCATCGGCGATGGTTTGTAGTGCCTGCGGTGTCGCATCCATCACATCGGCGCCGGCACGACCATGGATATGAATGTCGATCAATCCCGGCCATAGCGTATGACCGGCCAAGCGCACCACCTGGACGCCCGAGGGGATCGACGACCCGACAGCGGTGATGATGCCATCCTCGACCACTACGGCGACATCGCGCTCTATGCCGTGCGGGGTAAAGACCCGGTCGGCCAGATAGGCAATCGGCATCATCTTACAGTCCGTCGCTCGCTTCGCATTCGACGGGGGCCATCGCGGCTTCCAGCGTCTGACGCATATTCTGTACGCTGCTGGCGCCGATCTCTTGCAGGATCGCCACCAACTCCGCCAGCGTGGCACCATCGCGCTCGAAGGCGGCGTTGGCGATCATCGGCAGGTTGACCCCGGCTAACACCTCAACGCCGTCACGGCTCATCAGCACATTCAGCGCACGATTACAGGGCGATCCCCCCGGCAGGTCGGTCAGGAACAGGACACCTTCGCCCCCATCCACCTCATCGGCGGCCTGGCGCAAGGCGGCCTCCAGATCGTCGGTAGACATGGACTCAACAAAATCGATAAAACGCATCTGCGGCTGTTCGCCGGCGATGGCCCGTACGGCAGAAGCCATGCCGCTAGCGAAGTGGATGTGACCGGAAATGACAAGACCAATCATGGAATAACCCTTACAACTGACTCATTGGTAAACTCCCCGCCCATCGATGATGGCGCGGGGAGCGACGATTACAGAATACCCATCAGGTGGCCGACGACGCCGGCCGCCAAGGTCGAGAAGATCAGCACCGGAGGCTTAGCCCAGAAGCCGGTTCCCTTCACCATGCGGAACATAAAGAAGACCAACAGCAACGGCAGCATGTTTGGCATGATCTTGTCGAACAAGGCGCTCTGGAGATCCACCGTCTTGCCGCCCAACTCTATCGATGCCGTGGTACTGAAGCGGATAAAGGTGGCGCACAACGCCCCGATGACGAAGATACCCATGATGTTGGCGGCGCGCGCCAACTTCTCGGTGGCATCGCTCATGCTCACCATCGCCGCCGTACCGGCGCGATAGCCCATGAACATCAGGCCGAAGTAGACCAGGAAGTGGACGATCTGATACAGGATAAAGAACACGAACGGACCCGCGATGGAGCCATCGATGGCGATGGAGGCCCCCAGCGCCAGCGTCAACGGCATCAACGTCATATGGTCGATGGCATCACCGATCCCGCCGGTCGGGCCCATGCCCGCTACCTTCATCACGTTGATGGTAGACGGCTTCTCCTTGTTCTCTTCCATCGCGATGGCGGTGCCCAGCAGGAAGGTGAACAGTTTCGGACTGGCGTTAAAGAATTGCAGATGGTTCTTCAGCGACTTAGCCAGATCTGCGCGGTTATTACCGTGGATCTTCTTCAGGGCCGGGATCATCGAGTAGGCAAAGCCACCGCCCTGCATACGTTCGAAGTTGAAGTTACCTTCCATGAACAACCCGCGGAACGCGCACTTCCACAGATCCTTCTTGGTGATCACCTTGCGGACTTCACCATCCTGATAAGCATCCACGTTGTCCACCAGGCTGGCGGCCTTACGTGTTTCTTCCTGCGCCGGAGAGATAATGACTTCAGATGCCATCTTCGAATTCCTCTTTAACCTGCTGCTGTGAATTGGACTTATTACCGCTGAAGAAGTAGTACAACACGGCGATAGATGCGCCGAGGATAGCCACGGCCATGATCGGCAGCTTGAGGTAGGTGGTCATCACGAAACCGATAAAGAACACCCCAGCCATCTCCTTGGACCACATGATTTTCAGCAACATGGCGAAGCCGATTGCCGGAACCATCTTGGCGCCGATACCCAGGCCTTCCAGCAGCGCTTTCGGTGTGTTTTTGTCGATCCAATCGGCGGCATGCTCACCGAAGTAGACGGTGGCGAAAGCGATCACAAAGTAGAGCATCGAACGCGTGACGATAGTGCCGATCAACAAGCGCGATATCCCGCCGGCATCCGCCTGCTCCGCATACTCGTCTGCTTTCCCCATGGTGAACGCCGTCAGCGCGAAGAAGCCGATGACGATCATCTGCATCAGTACGGCGATCGGCATGCCGACCCCCATCGCCACTTCCGGTGACTGGCCAGTCATCACGGCAAATGCCACGGCGGCGATGGTGCCCATGGTGACATCCGGCGGCTGCGCCCCGGCGTTCGGCACCAGACCCAGCCAAGCCAGCTCCAGCGTCGCGCCGGCGATCAGGCCGATTTCCATATTCCCCATAATTAATCCGACCACCGGGCCGGTAATTAGTGGGCGGTGAATATTTAATGCCACATCGTATTTATCGATGCCGCATAAGAATGCCCAAATGGCAACGAGTGTCGCTTCAAAGACCATAAATATATTCCTCTACCGCAGAGTTACAATGGGGGGGACCAGCCCCCCATTGAATTAGGCGCTTTTAGCCAGAGTCAGAATATCAACCGGAGATTGGTCAGGTGTATTTTGTACGGTACAGCTAACACCTAAATCAATCATGCGACGGAAAGCATCCAGATCCTTATCGTCTACCGATACGGTCTTCGCGATCTGGCGTTTACCTTCATGGAAATGCATATTGCCAATATTGCAATGTTTAATCGGCACACCGCCTTCGACTAAACGCGCGACATCGCTTGGATTATTGCACAGAATAAAAATCTTCTGGCGTGCGGCGGCTTTGTGAATCACATCGATGGTTTTCTGAATCGTGAAGAAGCGTACATCATATTCGCCGCCTGCAGAGGCCTTCATTCCTGCTTGCATGAATGCCGCGCTATCGCCTTCAGCCGCTTCGTCGTTAGCAACCAGAATCAGATTGGCCTCAGTATGTTTACCCCAGGTAATTCGGATTTGCCCGTGCAGTAAACGCTCATCGATACGAGTCCAGACAATATTAGGCTGATTCATATATTTTCCCTTCGAGTGATTTTTCAAAACCGTAAATAGTGACACCTTGTACAACCCGATTAATTTCCCCGCTAGGTGATGGGTTGTCCGGTGAATTGCCAACGGCGATTGAATTATGGAATGCAAATGCTTGCACCAACATCAAATAAGCAAACAACAGTCCAATGTCATCGCTTTGTGCTACGCCTGGCACGATAATATGCCGGCCGGCAGTGACAGCGTGTTCTGTATAAGCAGAGACGGCAATAATTTCACTGGCAACATTATCGCTGCGTAGCTCTTGCAACAGATCGAGATCATACTTACGCGTATAAGGATCGTTGGAAATAAAAACAAAGATTAATGTTTCGCTGTTAACTATTGCCTTCGGTCCATGACGGAATCCCAATGGGGAATCGTACATGGCAGCGATTCTGCCTGAAGTTAACTCCAGCACTTTCAGTGCCGACTCCTGAGCCAATCCCTGTAATCCTCCGCTTCCCAGGTAGATAACTCGCTGATACTGCCCAGCCCGGATATTATCCACGAATTGCTGGTTTATTTGTTTGAACCAATCCGCACTTTTTTTACAAAATTCTTCGATATCTTTCGAATATTTATCAAGACCGGCAAAAATCGTAACTGCCGCCATCATCATCGAGGAGAAGCTGGAGGTCATCGCCAACGACTGATCGTTGGTCTCCGCCGGCGTCAACACCGCCAAGGCATGCTGGCTATCCTGACAGAAACGGTAGAGATGGCCCTCGGCGTTACAGGTCAGCACCAAGTGATAGCACTGGCTGAGACATTCGGAAGCGACTTGCAACGCCGCCACGCTTTCCGGGCTATTACCCGAACGGGCGAACGACACCAACAGCGTCGGAACATCTTCGCTCAGGTACTGTTGCGGGCAGGAGACCAGATCGGTGGTCGCGATCGCCTCCATGCGACGCGGTACATAACGTGACAGCAGCGGCACCAACGCGCGTCCGGCGAAGGCGGAGGTACCCGCGCCGGTGAAAATCACCCGCGCATTCTCGGCAGCCAGTGCGTGACGTAAGAAGCTGCTGATTTGTTCGTGCATGTCACTGACAATCTGTTGGGTCTTCGCCCAACAAGCCGGCTGTTGTTCAATCTCTTTCGCTGTCCATGTCGCGCCGAGACGCTGTAGGGCGTCCAGGTCATATCCCATATACTGTTGCATAGTCACGTCCTAATTAGTTGCGCAGGCAGGCCTGCGCGTAGCCGGATAAAATGTGTTTAACGTGCGCCTTAACCAACGCCTCGGGTTGCAGTGTCAGCTGACCTTCGCGCACGGCGGTGAATTCACGCGGCAGATACTGGCTGAGCAGCGGGTACGGAATCGGTGCCAGGGTCAGGTTGTCGAACAGCTTCTGCTGCGCTTCCTGGACCGCGGGTGTCGGCCAGTAGTAGCGGATGCGATCGCTAAAGCTGTAACGACGGGCAAAACGGACCTGCTCTTCGCTACCGCTGTAATATTTCTGCCAGTTCTGCGGCGCCTCCAGCATGGCTTTCTCAATGGCCTGGCGTAGACCGGAGCACTGTTCCGGCGCATACATCTCTTCTTCGATATGGCACAGGTTAAACAGCGCCTCTCGCAGGGCGAAGGTCAGGGCCGGGCCGACCTTGAGAATGGCGAAATGGTTGTCCACCAACTCACGATAGGCGCGATCGGTCTGGTAATCGGTCGAGTGCGCCTCGAACACCTGGTGTGGGTAATCCTCCAGGACTTGGCTAAGCGCCTGCGCCTGCTGCGGACGGAAGTCGATCACCCCGGTATGGTCAAACTCGACGCCCGGCTGTACCACCAGGCCGATCACTCGCTCCCAGCAGTCGGCGACGCCGGCCCGCGCAAAGGCTTCACGGTGACATTCGATGGTCTGACGCGCCGCCTGCGGTGAGGTCACCTCCAGCGTGTCGATATGCTCCTTAGCGCCGCCCGGCACCGGGACTTCAGTACCGATCACATACACCAGCTGGCTGCGACCGAAGTGATCGCGTGCGCTGCGTTCGGCGACGGCCGCCAGACGGGCGGCACGCTCGGCGACGATGGCATCACTCAACGGCACCGGATCATCGGCGCAAGACATGCTGCAATCGAGGTGGATTTTTTGGAAACCGGCGGCCACATAGGCGGCGATCAGGGTATCGGCATGCGCCATCGCCTCGGCGGCGGGCAGATGCTGCCAACGGTTGGGACCGAGATGGTCACCCCCGAGGATCAGACGAGCGAGTGGGAATTGCAGCAGATCGGCCTGACGGCACACGTAATCGCGGAAATCGGCCGGGGTCATCCCGGTATAACCGCCAAATTGATCCACCTGGTTGGAGGTGGCTTCGATCAGCAGGAGAGAATCATCCTGCAGTGCCTGCTCCATCGCGGCTTCGATAACCAACGGATGAGCGGAACAGACTGAATAGATACCGACCGGCTCACCGGCCTTGTGACGCTGAACGAGTTGCGCTAACAGATGCATCAAAATAACTCCACAATAAACACGGACCGGTTTACCGTGGAGTCAGCGCGTCACTTCTCTTTTTCAGCGATAATCACTTCGACGTGGGCTTCCCGCAGACGCTCGACATATTCATCGGGCACCCCGGAATCCGTCACCAGGATATCGATATCCGTAAAATCCCGAATCATGTGGTAGCCGCGCTTGCCGAACTTGGTCGAGTCGGCAACGGCGATCACCTGATCGGAGATCTCGCACATCAAGCGGTTAAGACTCGCTTCCTGCTCATTGTGCGTAGTGATACCCGCTCGCAGATCGAATCCATCCACCCCGAGAAAAACCTTGTCGAAACAGAAGTTTTTCAAGCAGGCTTCGGCCTGCGAACCTGAAAAAGACATTGCGCTCTTACGTAACACCCCACCGGTACACACCACTTCGATACCCGGTGAGGAGACGAGCTCCACGGCGACATCCAGACCGTTAGTCATGACCACCACGTTTTCGAGGCCCCGTAGGTGCCCTGCGATCTCACGGGTCGTCGTACCAGAATCCAGAATCACCGCGTCACCGCTGTGAATCAGCTTGGCCGCCGCCAGACCGATCTGGGATTTCACACCGCTATTACGGTGGCGCTTCTCGTGGACACTCAGTTCGGCAATCACCCCGGTATTCGGGATGGCCGCACCATGCGAACGCACGATATAGCCGTTCTCCTCCAGAAAGGTCAGGTCACTGCGGATGGTGACGCTTGAGACGTTAAATCTTGCGGCTAACTCCTCGACGCGGGCTTTCCCTTGGGAGGTCACCACGTTGAAGATTTCCATACGCCTTTCGATTGCTGCCGCTTTCACTTTTGTCCCCTTACGAAACCGGTTGAAGCGGGCTTCAACTGGCCTCGACCTAAGATTAATAACATTACGATTGCTTTCAACATAAACAACCGAAAAACATGATTGCTTTCACAAACTTTCGAATAACTACCATCAACTTTCAAAGCTAGCCTAGCAACAACCTAACTGGGACGTCACCCGCGTGGTGACAGGCGCGGTCTATCCGCTTGCAGGAGAGCGCCATCGATAGCAGCGACAATCAGCACATATCACCGCTCTCCGCCATCAGGCTGTACACGCTACATAGTAGCAAACGAAAGCAACATTCTTCGTTAACTTACGCAAAAAATGAAATAAAAAACAAATAAAAGCGGATGAGAGAAAAACGCGGCACTTCCCGTTGGAAACGGCATAAAGGTACGACAAGGCTTGTGCTTAAACACGCTTCCCCCCTCAACAACGCTTTGGCAGCTATTTATCCAAATATTACCCGGGGAAAGCAAGCGTTAAATCCATTACCCCACCTCTGTTTTCACACATCTCTCGCTAGGATATGGACGAAAACGCTAATACCTTTCCAGCACCTACGCAAGGATACGAAAATAAAACAAGGAGATATTAAGCATACCAACGAAAAGAGAAACGCAAAGAGGAGAGAGGAGAGCGGCGGCGGCAGACTGCTACCGCCGTCCTCCGTCAACGACGCAGGAGACGCTGCCCGCCAAGGAGCAACCCCACAATCAATACCCCCAACAGCAGGCCAAACAGCATCGCCAGCAACGAGGGAGCGATGCCGCCGAATAGCGCCCCCAAGGTCGGTAATGCCCCCACCGACTGGCTCAAGGCGAGGATGCCATGATGAACCCAAGGCAAGCCATGCACCACGATGCCCCCGCCCACCATGAACATGGCGATCGTCCCCGCTACCGACAGTAGACGCATCAACCAGGGCGCCGCCCGCAAGATCCCTCGCCCCACACCACGCGCCAGACGCCCTCGGCGCGCGCAAAGCCACAAGCCGGCATCATCCAGTTTCACGATCAACGCAACCAGGCCGTAAACCCCGAGGGTCATCACCAAGGCAATGCCGCATAACACCAACACTTGTTGCATGAAAGGCGCGCTCGCCACCGTCCCCAGGGTAATGGCAACGATCTCGGCGGAGAGGATAAAGTCGGTGCGGATCGCGCCCTTCACCTTACTCCGCTCATAGGCGACGCTATCTCCCTCTGGCAGCGCCGGCTCCTCCGCCGCGTCGAGTTCCCGCGGTAAACACTTATGCACCAGCTTCTCCGCACCCTCGTAGCACAAGAAGGCGCCGCCCAACATCAGCAACGGTGTAATCAGCCAGGGTGCCACGGCACTGATCAACAGGGCCAAGGGCACCAAAATCGCCTTATTTAGCAAGGAGCCGCGCGCCACTGCCCACACGACCGGCAGTTCGCGATCGGCATTCACGCCACTCACCTGTTGCGCGTTAAGCGCCAGATCGTCGCCTAACACGCCGGCGGTCTTGCGCGCCGCGACCTTACTCATCAAGGCCACATCGTCGAGTAACGAGGCAATATCATCGATCAGGGTTAATAAACTACTACCGGCCACCCTCTACCTCCTTCTTGCGGGGATCGCGCTCTGTATCATAAGACGCGACGATCAAAAAGTCGTGCGCCCTCAGGCGCACGTGGAAAACGCTAGCACATCACCCCATTATGGGGCGATACGCCTTAATTTTCGGCCAGACGCTGGCCCAGATTCTTCTGCTGTTTGTAGCTTAGCGCCGCCGCCGGTACCGGCGACGCCTTGCCCGTCAGCATCCATTCGCGCAGACGGTTAGCATCGGCGAAATGGGTATACTTACCGAAGGCATCCAACACCACCAGCGCCACCGGACGCCCGCCGATCACCGTACGCATCGCCAGGCAGTGCCCCGCCTGATTAGTAAAACCGGTTTTGGTCAGCGCGATGTCCCACTTGTCATTGCGTAACAGATGGTTGGTGTTGTTAAAGGTCTCCGTATAGGTCGGATGACGGAAGGTCACGCTCTGGGTCTCCGTCGTACTCAGCTCACTGATCAACGGATAGCGCTTCGTCGCCTGCAGCAACTTGACCAAATCACGGGCACTCGACACGTTCAGCGGCGAGAGGCCGGTCGGTTCGACGTAGTGGGTACGCGTCATGCCCAATGCCCGTGCCTTAGCATTCATGGCGCGAATGAAGGCATCGTAGCCGCCGGGATAATGATGCGCCAACGTCGCGGCGGCGCGGTTTTCCGACGACATCAACGCCAATAGCAACATCTCACGACGCGTCTGCTCACTACCGACCCGCACCCGCGAGAAGACCCCCTTTAGCTCCTTGGTATGACGGATATCGACCGCGATCACCTCGTTGAGATCAGGATGGGCATCCAACGCCACCATCGCCGTCATCAACTTGGTGATCGAGGCGATCGGCACCTGCACATCGGGATGGCTGGCGTAGATCACCTGATGCGTATTCAAATCCATCACCATGGCGCTGCCCGACGCCAGCGCCAACGGCGCACGCTGTTGCGCGGAGGGCGTGTTGTCACTGGCCTGCGCCGTCGGCAAGGCGGTCAGACTGCCACCCAGAATCAGTAGACTTAATAGGGAATAACGGAGTGTAACAACCATGTTTCTTCATTAATCTCGCTAGGGAATGGCCCGGTATGCGCCGGGAAGCCCGCCGTACGGGTGACCAACAGTATCCCACCCGGCGGGAATTGTGAGCCGAAAAGGCATGTCCATCATGGCATTAGCGGCTACCGTGCTCTGCACACGCGCCGATACAGTATAGACGCTGGCGGCGCGCTGGGCGCGGCGGCACACAGCCTAATCGCTCGCTGGAAAGGCGGCAAAAATAAAAATGTTTCCGTATGTGAATGGCGCGGCGTACCACAGACATTCAAAATTATCGCCGCCGTACAGGGGAAAAAACACACGAACAGATGGCATTGACTATAGTTGTTTTATCAGTGAGATAAACGGCAAAACGGCCACGGTCGCCGCACCGCCGCTCGGGAATGAAACGACAAGATGAGGGAGGCATTATGGGGCTGAAAGATACCCTGCTGGCGCTATTGGTGGTCGCGATCTGGGGCGTCAGCTTTGTGGCGATGCAACTCGGGCTGCAACAACTCTCGCCGCTGCTACTGGGTGGCCTGCGTTGTCTGTTATTGGCGCTGCCCGCCATCTTCCTCCTGCCGCGCCCGGCCCTCGCGGCGCACACCCTGATCCTGTATGGCCTGCTGATTGGCTTCGGCCAATTCGCCTTCCTGTTTTTCGCCCTGCATGGTGGCCTCAGCGCCGGAGTGGCCGCCATGCTGCTGCAACTGCAACTGCTATTTACCGTGTTGCTGGGCACCCTCCTGTTCGGCGAGCGCATCCGCGCCAGCCAGATCCTCGCCCTCCTGTTCGTCTTCGCCGGTGTGGCCTTACTGTTACACCAGGGTGCCGATGGCCTCTCTCTGCCTGATGGCGCCATCTTATTCGCGCTGGGGGCCGCCCTCTGCCTGGCGCTGGGTAATCTGCTGCAACGCCTACGCATCCGTGACAGCATCCAGGGATCGTTACCGGCTTTGATCGCCTGGGCGGCGTTGGCGCCGATCCTGCCGTTCTTCCTCGCCGCCTGGCTCTTCGACGGGGGACAGGCTACGCTAACGGCCCTGCGTGGGATCGATCTCACCACCCTGCTAGCACTGCTCTATCTGGCCTACATCGCTACCCATCTGGCCTATGCCATCTGGGGACGCTTGCTAAGACGCAACCACACCGGCTACTTGATGCCCTTTACCCTGCTGATCCCGTTAATCGCGTTGGCCGCCGATGAGATCGTCTTTGCCACCCCGCTGAGCGCCGTACAGCTCTATAGCCTACTGCTGATCCTCCTCGGCCTGGCGCTGGCGCTATTGGGTAACCGCCTGATGGATTTTCGCCTGGTACGTCACTAAGCCGCGGCTCAGGGAGTCGGGGGGCGTCCGTCTCCCCGATTCCCCCACTCAGGCTGGGATTTTTAATTGGCCACATTAACGCTATGATACGCCGCCCTAAATCACTAACGGACTCGCTGCGCAATGTCCCTCAGCAGAGAATGGCTAGAACGCCGGCAGATCGCCCTCTATCTTGCCGCCATCCTATTGGCGATCCTGCAAGGCCTCACGCTACCGACCCACACCCCCTCTAGCCAGGCCATCTCCCTCGCCTTGGCATTGATGCTCTACGCGACCTTCTTGCCGTTACCGCTTGGAGAACTGGGGCGAGCATTGCGCCAGCCCCGCTTCCTGGCGGCGTTGCTACTGACCCAGTTTTTATTGATCCCACTGCTGCTTACCCTGCTACTCCCGCTGCTACCCGACCAACCGCTGCTACGCCTCGGTATCCTCCTGGTGCTCTTAACCCCCTGCATCGACTATGTGGTGCCCTTCGCGCAACTCGGACGCGCCGATGTGCGTCCACTCCTTGCCGCGACCCCTCTGCTGCTCATGCTGCAAATGGTGTTGCTGCCGCTCTACCTGCATCTGTTCCTCGGCGCGCAAGCCGCGCAACACATTCAGCCCACCCCGTTTATCACGGCATTCCTTCAGTTAGTCGTATTGCCACTGTGTCTGGCGGCGCTGACGCAAACCCTATGCCGTCGCAGTCGACGCGGGCAGGCCATCGCCCACGGCCTTGCGCTATTGCCGGTACCGAGTTGTGCATTGGTGTTATGGGTTGTCGTAGCGAGCACGCTCACGCACCTGGAGGCTGCGGCAGACGCCGCCCTACAGAGTATGCCAATTTATCTGTTGTTCGCCGCCGTCGCACCGCTGATCGGCTGGGGCATGGCGCGCCTCTGGCGTCTCGATGCCCCTCAAGGCCGCGCCATCGCCTTCAGCGCCGCCACGCGCAATTCGCTGGTGGTACTCCCGCTCGCGCTCGCCATACCGGGCGTGCTGCCGCTCCTACCGGCGGTGATCGTCAGCCAGACCCTGGTAGAATTGCTGAGTGAGTTGGTTTACATTCGCCTGATCGCCCGGCTGGGACGCCGGGCAGGCGTTGACGACTAACGGCAGAGGCGGCGCGAGTCGCCGCTCACCGAGTCATGGCGGGCCGCCGCCGAGCGAGAGGCGCTTACACCTGGCCCGACAGCGCGTCGATGTGCGCCGCGATCGCCGGTGTCGCCATCAGTGGCCGCACCTGACGAAACAGCGTCTCCGCCTCGGGATAGACCTTGCGCAGGTAGCTGAGCCACTGCTTAATGCGGGCGACATGATACAAACCGGTATCACCCTGCTTCTCCAGACGGACGTAACGCTGCAACAGCGCTACCACCTCCGGCCACGCCATCGGCGCGGCGTTATCCTTCACCACCCGACTCAGATTTGGGATATTCAACGCCCCACGCCCGATCATCACGGCGTCGCAGCCGGTCTGTGCCAGGCAGGCCTGAGCGCTGGCATAATCCCAGATCTCACCGTTGGCGATCACCGGGATGGTTAAGCGCTGGCGGATCTCCCCGATCGCCGCCCAGTCGATACGATCGGCGCGATAACCATCCTCCTTGGTACGCCCATGCACCACCAGCTCCGTCGCCCCCGCCTGCTGTGCCGCATCGGCGATCTCAAAACGCTGGCTGGCACTCTCCCAGCCCAGACGCACCTTGACCGTGACCGGCAGCGCCGCCGGTACGGCCTGACGCATCGCCAACACCCCGGCGTAGATCTGCGCGGGATCCTTCAGCAGCGTGGCACCGCCGCCGCTGCCATTGACCGCCTTCGAGGGGCAACCACAATTGAAGTCGACGCCGGGCGATCCCAGCGCGACCGCGCGCTGGGCATTCTCCGCCAGCCAGTGCGGTGACTGACCCAACAGTTGAATACGCACCGGGGTGCCGCTGCGGGTACGACTGTGACGATGCAACTCCGGACAGAGACGGTAGAACACCTTCTCCGGCAACAGACGATCCACCACCCGCACAAACTCGGTGATACACAGATCGTAGTCATTCACTTCGCTCAGCAGCTCGCGCACCAGGGCGTCAAGCACCCCTTCCATCGGCGCCAGCAGCACCCGTTTTACTTTCGGCATACCTTTCCCCTCGTGGATAGCGGCGCAGATAGTACTGAGTTCCTGTGCCGCCCGCAACGCGGGCGCGGCCCCTCACTCGTCGTCGCTACGTCGGCGCCAACCCTCCCACGGCGTCGAAGCGTCGGCCGCGTCATCCTGCAACGACGCCAGATAGAGCGCCTCCACCTTGGCGCGCGCCCAAGGGGTACGACGTAAAAACTTGAGGCTCGACTTGATGCTGGGATCGCTTAGGAAGCAATTGATGGCGATACGACGCCCCAATTCCGGCCAGCCATAACGCGCCACCAGCGCGGTGAGGAGAGCTTCGAGGGTGATCCCGTGCAGGGGATCGCGTGATGTGTGCATAGGGGTTATCCGCTTGGCATGAAAGGCGCCTACCCTAACGGCCTTATGGCCGCCGGGCAAGCAAAAGCGACGGCGTTATGGCGCCGTCTTGAACTGTTCGCGCAGCTGGTGAATTTCGTCACGTAACGCGGCAGCCTGTTCGAACTCCAGGTTCTGCGCATGCTGGTACATCTGGCTCTCCAGACGCTGGATCTGCTGTTCGAGCTGTTTGGCGGAGAGGCCGCTGTAGGCCCGCTGCGGCTCGGCGGCACGTTGCCCGCGCGTTCCCTTACCGCGCCCGCGCGTCGCGGCATCGCCCAGTTGTAGGATATCGGTCACCTTCTTGTTCAACGCCTGTGGGACGATGCCATGGGCCAGGTTAAACGCCTGCTGGCGCTCACGTCGCCGCTCCGTCTCGCCGATCGCCCGCGCCATCGACGGCGTAATGCTATCGCCATACAGGATCGCCTTACCGTTCAGGTTGCGCGCCGCGCGGCCGATAGTCTGGATCAGCGAGCGTTCGGAGCGCAGAAAGCCCTCCTTGTCGGCATCCAGGATCGCCACCAAGGAGACCTCCGGCATGTCCAAGCCTTCGCGCAGTAAGTTGATGCCCACCAGGGCGTCGAACTCGCCCAGACGCAGATCGCGGATGATCTCCATGCGCTCAACGGTATCGATATCGGAATGCAGGTAGCGCACCCGCACGCCATGCTCCTCCAGATACTCCGTCAGATCTTCCGCCATACGTTTGGTCAGAGTGGTCACCAAGACCCGCTCACCGATGGCGGCGCGCTGGTTGATCTCCGACAGCAGATCATCCACCTGGGTCGCCACCGGGCGCACCTCGATCTGCGGATCGAGCAGCCCCGTCGGCCGCACCACCTGGTCGATCACCTCGCCGCCCGATCTCTCCAGCTCGTAGTTGCCCGGCGTTGCCGAGACGTAGATCGTCTGCGGCGCCAACGCCTCGAACTCCTCGAAGCGCAGCGGGCGATTATCCAGCGCCGAGGGCAGACGGAAGCCATACTCGACCAGCGTCTCCTTGCGCGCCCGATCACCGCGGTACATGCCCCCGATCTGCGGAATGGTGACATGCGACTCGTCGATCACCAGCAAGCCGTCTGCCGGCAGGTAATCGAACAGCGTCGGCGGCGGCTCGCCCGGCCCACGCCCAGAGAGGTAACGTGAATAGTTCTCGATCCCCGAGCAGTATCCCAGCTCATTCATCATCTCCAGATCGAACTGGGTGCGTTGACTCAGACGCTGCTCTTCCAACAGCTTGTTGTTGGCCAACAACACCTGACGGCGCTGCGCCAACTCGCCCCGAATCTCCTCCATCGCCTGCAGGATACGTTCACGCGGAGTCACGTAATGGGTCTTCGGATAGACGGTGAAGCGTTGCACGGTACGCAGCAGTTGCCCGGTGAGCGGATCGAACAACGACAGACGTTCCACCTCCTCGTCGAACAACTCGACCCGCAACGCCTGATCCTCCGCCTCGGCGGGGAAAATATCGATCACCTCGCCGCGCACCCGAAAGGTGCCGCGCGCAAACGCCTGATCATTGCGGGTGTATTGCAGCTCCGAGAGACGACGCAGAATCGCGCGCTGATCGATCAGCATGCCCTGGGTCAGATGCAACATCATCTTCAGATAGAGATCGGGATCACCCAAGCCATAGATCGCCGAGACCGAGGCGACCACCACCACATCGCGCCGCTCCAGCAGCGCCTTGGTGGCCGAGAGTCGCATCTGCTCGATATGTTCGTTGACCGAGGCATCCTTCTCGATGAAGGTATCGGAGCTGGGGACGTAGGCTTCCGGCTGGTAATAGTCATAGTAGGAGACGAAATATTCGACCGCGTTGTCGGGAAAGAACTGCTTCATCTCACCATACAATTGGGCGGCCAGCGTCTTGTTGGGCGCCATCACCATGGTCGGTCGATTGAGATCGGCGATCACGTTGGCGATGGTGAAGGTCTTCCCCGAGCCGGTCACACCCAACAGCGTCTGATGCGCCAGTCCATCCTCCAACCCCGCCTCCAGGCGACGAATCGCCTCGGGCTGATCGCCGGAGGGCTGAAAGGCGGAATGCAGTTTGAAGGTCTTACTCATGGCTCGCTACCCCATAGCTTGTGCGGCGGCAGAATGCCGACGGAAGCGCCGCACCTCACCCGCCGAATCATCGCGTGAACCCATCATGTTACTGGATGGCCCCCCCGCTTAAAATAGCCAGCCACATCGCTGGTGCAAACATTCACATTTCACTCACAACTGTCACGCTAAAATGACATTTATCCCCATTCCGGCGTGGCGAGGGGGCATTCCCGCCCCCCTCGCGTTGTCAAGGGGGACGCCCCGGCAAAGACGAAAATCCCCCGCCACCTTGCTTTTGTTTAATTATTTGATATAAAAGGAAATCATTGCAAAGACGAGAATCCGAGCGGGTTAAGTGGAAGCCGCATAGATACTGGCTTTGCGTCGGTTTTCTAAACCTAATACACAAGGTTATCCACAGGAATAGTGGATAACTTCGCGCGCCCCGCAGGAGAGCGGCTGTGCGAGGCAGGCGATTTTTTTTCGCCTACCCGGGGTGATTGGTTTATTAAACGAATATATCGATTAAAAAATTACAAACAATCTAAATTAGAGTTATAAGGTGAGGTGCAACGCCACATTAGCGTTGCGTGCGAGCGAGGGAGAGACGTGCATCCCCGACGTCGAGCAGGGGCGTCAGATCCAAGTAGGCGGCACGCGCCTGGCTGTCCTGCGCCGGATCGAAGGGGATCTCCCCCAGACAGGGCGCCGGGAGTCCCTGTTTCAGGGTCGCCAAATACTCCGCATGGCGCCGACCGGGAGGCTGGATCTGATTGGCCACCCAAGCGACCAATGGTAAGCCGGCGGCCGCGATGGCTCGCGCGCTCAGCAAGGCGTGATTGATGCAGCCCAACTTCACCCCGACCACCAGGATCACCGGCAAGCGCTCCGCTACCACCCACTGATCGAAACCATAATCCCGACTCAGCGGCGTAAACCAGCCGCCCGCCCCTTCCACCACGACCCACTGCGCCCGATGCTGTAGGGCATGTAAACCGGTGCTGAGGCAACGCGGATCGATGTCCACACCCTGCGCCGCGCTGACAATATGGGGCGAGGTCGCTTCGGCGAAGGTATAAGGATTCACCTCCTGGTAACGCAGCGCCAGGCTTGAGGCGGCCTGCAAGGCGACGGCGTCGGCATTACGTAGCCCCTCCGGCCGCCACTCACTACCGGAGGCGACCGGCTTATAACCGGCGCAACGCAGGCCATGCCGCGCCGCCGCCTGCAGCAGCGCCGCGCTGACCACCGTCTTGCCCACATCGGTATCGGTGCCGGTAATAAACCAACTCTGAGTACGACTAGTCACGCGTCAATTCTCCTACCACTAGTTGATAACTCAACGCCACGCCCTGTGCTTCGCGTGGATAGCACTGCGCCAGACGCGCCAGATGCTGGCGTCCGTTCAATCCGCCGCTGCGCCCGGCATGCAGATGGGTGGCACCGATCCCTTTCAGCGAGCGCATCAGCGCCATGACATCGGGAAAGTGATAACGCAGCGTATGCATCGTCAGGCAGTGGCGATAGGGCGCGCAGGCCGCCGCGATCTGCTCATGGCGCAGAAAGCGGTTGACGTGTTGCCGACCATCCACCTGCCGCCAGGCGCTATCCAGCTCCTGTAACGAACCGGCGGCCAAGGTGGTAAACAGCACCCGCCCCCCAGGCCGCGTCACGCGCATCAATTCGCCCAGTGCCCGGGGCAACGAGGCGCACCACTGTATCGCCAGGTTACAGAAGCAGAGATCCACGCACTCATCGGCCAGCGGCAGATGCTCCATATCGGCCAATAGATAGTGCTGTGCGCTGTCCAAGCGCCGCGCCTGTGCCAACATTCCGGGTGCCAGATCGAGTGCGGTGACACGATAGTCGTAGGCCGTCAGACGCCGGCTAAAATAGCCGGTGCCACAGCCCACATCCAAGGCCGTCTGCCCCTCGGCACGCCCCTCCAGCAGGGCCAGTAGACGTTCGCCGCTGTGACGCTGAAACGCCGCCGATTCCTCATAGCCGTGAGCGGCGCGACTAAAGGCCGCCGCCACCGCCGGTTTATTCACCCACTCATGCGTCAGCGTCATCGAGCGCCTCCAGCAGGCGTTCGATATCCTGCGTCCGATGCGCCGCGCTCAAGGTGATACGCAGGCGAGCGCTGCCCGGCGGTACGGTCGGTGGACGCATGGCGCACACCCACAGGCCGCGCGCGCGTAAGCGTTGCGCCAGCGCCAGCGCCGCCTGGTTCTCCCCGACGATCAGCGGTTGAATGGCGCTATGGGAGTCCGCCAGACGCCAACGCCCACCAGCCAAGGCCTGGCGTAGCTGCGCCACGTGGCCCGCCAGCTGTGCCCGCGCCGAGTCAGCCTGGCGCACCACCTGTAGGGCGGCCCGGAGGGCGCAAGCCTGCGCCGGCGGCATGCTGGTGCTGTAGATGAGGTGACGGGCGAACTGCAACAGGTACTCCGCCAATGGCTCACTACACAACAGCGCCGCACCACTGATGCCGAAAGCCTTGCCGAAGGTGACAATCAGCAGATCGGGACGTATCCCTTGGGCGTCGCAACTTCCGCGCCCCTCGCGGCCACAGACCCCGACGCCATGCGCGTCGTCCACCATCAGCCAGGCCGCGTGGCGATCGCACAGGGTGCGCAGCGCAGCCAACGGCGCGCTATCGCCATCCATGCTGAAGATCCCCTCGGTCACCACTAAGCTCTCTCCCTCATGTGGAGTGGCGAGCAGCCGTGCCAGCGAATCGGGCTGGTTGTGTTGGAAGCGACGTAACGCACTCGGCGCCAACATGGCCGCCTCCATCAGTGAGGCGTGACTCAGTTTGTCCGCTAACACCCGATCCTGACGCTGCATCAACGCCAGGATCAGCGCCTGATTCGCGGCGAAGCCGGAGATGAACAGCAGCGCACGCGGATAACCGAGCCAATCGGCCAGCTCTGCCTCTAACGCCGCATGCGCCGTCGTTTGACCGGTGACATGGGCAGAGCCCCCGGAGCCGCTACCGTAGCGTGCCAGCCCCTGCTGCCAGGCGGCGATCGGCGCCGGATGCTGGCTCAGTCCCAAGTAGTCGTTAGCCGCAAAATTGAGATAACGCCGCCCATCGATGACGATCTCTCGCCCGCCCGATGCCTCGCGTACCGTACGCCGCCGATAGGCGTCGGCGGCCTGCCGCGCCGCCAATGCCTGTGAAAGCCGTGTCTGCCAGCCCATATCAGCGCGCCGCGTTATAGAACAGATCGCTATCGGCCTGCAGCACCTGTTCGGCCAGTTGTTGCTGCTGCTGATTGTCGCCATAAGCCACCTGAGTTTGCTGTGGATTTAGCCCCAGCTTACGGAACAGCTGCCGATCGCGATCCTCCGCCGGGTTGGGGGTGGTCAGCAAGCGGCAGCCATAGAAGATGGAGTTGGCGCCCGCCATAAAGCACAGCGCCTGAGTCTGCTCGTTCATCTGCTCACGCCCGGCCGAGAGACGCACATAAGAGGTCGGCATCATGATGCGCGCCGCGGCGATGGTGCGGATGAAGTCAAACGGCTCGACGTCGGGATTATCCGCTAGCGGGGTACCCGCCACCTTCACCAGCATGTTGATCGGTACGCTCTCCGGCGGCGTCGGCAGGTTGGCTAACTCCACCAACAAGGCGGCGCGATCGCGCACACTCTCCCCCAGTCCGACGATCCCGCCGGAACACACCTTGATCCCGGCGGCGCGTACGCGCGCTAAGGTATCCAGGCGATCCTGATAACGGCGTGTGGTGATGATATTGGCGTAGTACTCCGGCGAGGTGTCCAAGTTATGGTTGTAGTAATCCAGCCCCGCCTGTGCCAGACGTTGCGCTTGGCTAGCGCTCAACGCGCCCAGCGTCATGCAGGCCTCCATCCCCAACGCCTTGACGCCACGTACCATCTGCTCCAAGTAGGGCATGTCGCGCTCATGGGGATTCTTCCACGCCGCTCCCATGCAAAAACGGGTCGAGCCGGCGGCGCGCGCCTGGCGCGCCGACGTCAACACGTGCTCCACCTCCATCAACCTCTCGGCCTCCAGGCCGGTCTTGTAACGGGCGCTCTGCGGACAATATTTGCAGTCCTCCGGGCAGGCGCCGGTCTTGATGGACAGCAGGGTGCTCACCTGTACCTGACGCGGGTCAAAGTGTTGACGGTGGACTTGCTGTGCCTGAAACAACAGCTCTAATAGGGGGTGTTCGAACAACGCCTGCGCCTGCGCTAACGTCCAGCGCCCGGAATGCGGTCTCTCTGCCACGGCAGCCTCTCTCATCGGATAAGTCGATAACTCGTCGGCTCAGTGTAAGACGACAAAACACCATGTCAACCATATGGAATGCAAAATGGTTTACGAAAGTGGCTGCTGAGTTTACCTAATTACGGCACATGACATGACGAAGACGGCATGAAGCGTTACAATGTCAACTCTTATGAAGAAATGAAGGTTGACAAAATAAGTCATGGATCTCAGCGCACTCGACTTCGACCGCCGCCACATCTGGCACCCCTATACCTCGATGAGTCAACCGCTACCGGTCTACCCCGTCGTCGCGGCCAGCGGTTGCGAGCTCCAACTGGCGGATGGCCGCCGTCTGGTGGACGGGATGTCTTCCTGGTGGGCCGCCATCCATGGCTATAATCATCCTCATCTGAATCAGGCGCTGACCCAGCAGCTCACGCAGATGGCGCACGTCATGTTCGGCGGCATCACCCATCCGGCGGCGGTGGCGCTCTGCCAAAAGCTGGTGGCACTGACGCCAGCGGCGTTAGAATGCGTGTTTCTCGCCGACTCCGGTTCCGTCGCCGTCGAGGTGGCGTTAAAGATGGCGCTGCAATATTGGCAGGCGCGTGGCGAGCCGCGCCAACGCTTTCTCACCCTACGCCACGGCTACCATGGCGATACCTTCGGTGCCATGGCGGTGTGCGATCCGCATAACAGCATGCACAGCCTGTATCACGGCTACCTGCCGCAACACCTGTTCGCCCCGGCACCGCAATGCGCCTTCGGCGACGACTGGGATGAGGCGGATTTCGTCCCCTTCGCCCGCCTGCTGGCGGCCCACCACCAGGAGATCGCCGCCGTGATCCTCGAACCGCTGGTTCAGGGCGCCGGCGGCATGCGTTTCTATCACCCGCGCTACCTGCAACGCGTACGCCAGGCCTGTAGTCGCCACGGGGTATTGCTGATCGCCGATGAGATCGCCACCGGCTTTGGCCGTAGCGGCGCACTGTTCGCCTGCGATCACGCCACCATCACCCCCGATATTCTCTGTCTCGGTAAGGCCTTGACCGGCGGCTATCTGACGCTCTCCGCCACCCTCACCACCCGAGCCGTCGCCGACACCATCAGCGAGGGTGAAGCGGGCTGTTTTATGCATGGTCCAACCTTTATGGGCAACCCGCTGGCCTGCGCCGTCGCCTTGGCGAGCCTAGAGCTTATCGAACAGGGGCATTGGCGTACTCAGGTCGCCGCCATCGAGTCTCAGCTGCGTGCGGAGCTACTACCGCTCAATGCGCACCCCCGCGTACGCCAGGCGCGGGTGCTCGGCGCCATCGGCGTGGTGGAGACCCATCAACCGGTCAATATGGCCACGCTGCAAGCCTTCTTCGTCGAGCAGGGCGTTTGGATCCGGCCCTTCGGTCATCTGATTTACCTGATGCCGCCCTACCCGATCAGCGCAGCACAACTCACCCGGCTGTGTGAGGCGATAGCGGCGGCCTTGTCACATGATGCGCACTTTTTACCGCTCTCCGACACCTAAGGGGCGTTAGCCTAGCGCACGGTGATCAGGTCATCTCTGGAAGAGTGCTCGCACTCGCGATGGGGGGAATAACGGCTGTTGTCGACTGGGTATCCGGTGTAACATTCGGCGCAGAATTCATCGTTTTAAGGTATCCCTCATGCACTATCGCCTGATCGCCCTCGATCTCGACGGCACCCTGCTCAATGCCCGCAAACAGATCCTGCCGGAGTCACTGGCCGCGCTGGCCGAGGCTCGCGCCGCGGGTCTGGAGGTGATGATCGTCACCGGTCGCCACCATGTCGCCATCCACCCGTTTTATCGCGCGCTGGCGCTCGATACGCCCGCTATCTGCTGTAATGGCACCTATCTGTATGATTACTTGGGACAACGCGTATTAGCTGCCGATCCGCTGCGCGCCGATCAGGCGCAGGCGGTGCTGGATCGTCTCGAGGCACAGCAGATCCACGGATTGCTGTACGTCGATAATGCGATGCTCTACCAGCGGCCAACCGGCCATGTGCAGCGCTCCCACGCCTGGGCGGAATCCCTACCGGCCGATCAACGCCCAGTACTACAGCAGGTCGAGAGCCTGCGCGAGGCGGCACAGCACGCCGACGCCATCTGGAAGTTCGCCACCTCCGACGAGGACGGCGACCGCTTGCGGGACTTCGCCGCCGGCATCGAGCGCGATCTGGGATTGAGCTGTGAGTGGTCCTGGCACGATCAGGTGGATGTCGCCCAGGCGGGCAACAGCAAGGGACGCCGCCTGGCGGAGTACGCCGCCACACGAGGCATCACGCTAGATCAGGTGGTTGCCTTTGGAGATAATTTCAACGATATCAGCATGCTGGAATCTGTTGGCCTGGGCGTTGCCATGGGCAACAGCGATGAGGCGGTCAAGGCGCGCGCTCAGCGTGTCATCGGCAGTAACGAGACCCCGGCGATCGCCGATTTCCTGCGGCAGCACGTCCTGTAACACCTTCACGGGCACCGCCGAGGCGGCGCCCGCTTATATCCCTACTGATTGATCGACACGCTCTTGATCTGGGCGTATAGCTGTTGACCGGGTACCAACGCCAAATCGTCGCGAGCCCATGGGGTGATGCGCGCCCACAGCGTCTCGCCCGCTAACGCCAGCTTAACGTCGATCTGCCCCTCAACCTCCACCAACTCGACCACGCTAACCGCCAGGATGTTACGGATGCTGCTGGCACGCGGCACTTCACGCACCAGCGATACGTCCACCGCATCGATCCGTAGCCGGAAACGCTCACCCGGCTCGCCCGCCTGTCGCGCCACCCACAGACACTGATCGCCCAACGCCAACGCGCTCATGGCGTAGTGCGGATGATGGTGATCGAGGCGCACATTCAGCACGCTGCTCGGCGCCTCCTTTTGTAGCCAGGGACGCAAGGCGCTGCTGGCCCAGACCTCCTCCAAACGGCCAAAGGCACGCATCTGCCCCTGATCCAACAGCAAGACATGCTGCGCCAGCCGCAGGATCTCATCCATGCTATGGCTGACGTAGAGGATGGGGATGCGCACATCGCGCGCCAAACGCTCCAGGTAAGGCAGCAGTTCACGCTTACGCGGCAGATCGAGGGAGGCCAACGGCTCGTCCATCAGCAGCAACTCGGGGGCGGTCAACAGGGCGCGGCCGATGGCCACCCGTTGACGCTCGCCGCCGGAGAGGGTGCGCGGAAAGCGCTGTAACAAGGGGGCGATCCCCAGCAACTCAACGATGGCATCGAACTGGCTACGCATCGTCTCCGCCATGCCGTAGGTGAGATTGCCGCGCACCCGGTAGTGCGGAAATAGGCGCGCATCCTGGAAGACATAGCCGATGCGCCGCTGCTCTGGCGGTAGATAACGGCCCTGCTCGCAGTCCAGCAGCGTGCGGCCGTTGAGCACAATATGTCCCTGCTGCGGACGTGTCAGCCCGCCGATGGCGTTGATCAACGAGGTCTTCCCCGCGCCAGAGAGCCCGAAGATGGCGGTGATCCCCTCCCCCGGAAGATCGGCATTGACCTGCAGATCCAGATCGCCTAGGCGTTGACGAATATCGACATGCAGCATCTTAGGCGCCTCCCAGCCGTTTCTGGCTCCAACGCGCCAGCCACTCCGATAGCAACAGAGAGAGCAGCGATAACGCGATGGCGATGGCGCAGAGACGCGCGGCCTCTAACTCCGCCCCCGGTGTCTCGATCAGGGTATACATCGCCAACGGAATGGTTCGCGTCTCACCCGGAATATTGGAGACGAAGGTGATGGTGGCACCGAACTCGCCCAACGAGCGGGCAAAGGCCAGTACCGTTCCGGCCAAGATCCCGGGAAACGACAACGGCAAGGTGATGGTAAAGAACACGCGTAGTGGCGTGGCGCCCAGGGTACGTGCCGCCAATTCCAGACGCTGATCGACGGCAGACAGCGCCAGGCGAATGGCACGCACCATCAAGGGAAAGGCCACCACGGCCGAGGCCAGTGCGGCACCATGCCAACTGAAGCTGAAACTAAAGCCGAACCAGTGATACAGCCAAGCACCGATCACCCCTTTGCGCCCCATCGCCAATAACAACAGGTAGCCAATCACCACCGGCGGCAACACCAACGGCAAATGGATCACGCTATCCAGCAATGCCTTGCCAGGGAAACGGTAACGGACCAACACCCACGCGGTGAGGATGCCAATCGGCAGACTAAAGAACACCGCGGTGCCCGCCACTTGCAGGCTAAGCACCACGGCTTCCCATTCATAAGGACTCAGGAACATACTCACGGATTAACGCGGGGTAAAGCCGTAGCGGGTAAAAATGGTGGCTGCCTGCGGCCCCTTCAGATAGTCATAGAAAGCATCGACCGCTGGCGATTGTTTGCCCTTGACGATCGCCATCGGGTACTCCACCGGCTTGTGGCTATCCGCAGGGAATACACCGACCACCTTCACCTTCTTACTGGCCACGGCATCGGAACCGTACACGATCCCCAGCGGGGCCTCGCCACGCTCGACCAGCGCCAAGGCGGCACGCACGTCGTTAGCGCGCGCCATCAATGGCGACACGCTCTGCCAGGCACCCAACTTCTGCAACGACTCCTTGGCATAGATCCCCGCCGGCACATGGTCCGGATCACCGACGGCTAAGCGACCACCGTCCAACAGCTTCTTCCACGGGGTCTGTGCGTCGATGGTGATCTGACCCAGCTTGCTATCGGCCGGTGCCACCAGCACCAACTGGTTGCCCAGCAAGGTGTAACGGGTGTTCGCCACCATCGCCTGCTTATCGATGGCATAATCCATCCACTTCTGATCGGCAGAGATGAACAGATCGGCCGGCGCCCCTTGATCGATCTGGCGCGCCAGCGTCGAGGAGGAGGCGAACGAGGTCACGATGCTGACATCCTTACCCTGCTGATACTGCGCGGCGATCTCCTGCAGCGCATTGGTCAACGAGGCGGCGGCGAATACCGTCACCTTCTCTGCGGCCTGGGCCCCCTGACATACCCCGGCAGCCAGCACGGCTCCCGCCACTAACTTATTCCACACTTTCATCGCCTCTCCCCGTTGCATACAGTGATATCGTTATGTAGTGGATTATATGGCGCGAATCCATGCAATGACACTGAAAAAAATCATAAATATGACGCCGTTGGCATTTGTCCCTATGCCGGACGGAAGCCATAGCGCTCGCCGAGCATCGACGCCAGGCGCTGAAAGGCGGCCTCAACCTCATCGGGCAGATCGACGTGAGCGATAAAGTCACGCCCGCGTGGCCCATACCCCTGAGCATCGTCACGCAGACGAGGGATCTCGCCCAACAACAGCGACATGAAGCGCGCGACGGGCCACAATGTCCCCGGAGCGCCAGCGATACACCATTGCCCCGCACGGCACACTAACTGTGGAACAAAGGTCGGCCAGCTGGCAAAGGATACCGCCGGCTGATCCTGCCAGACACGCTGAAAGGTCGCTAGGGTACGGCGTTGCATCAACGGATCCTGCACCAACAGAATGCGCGACGGCATTTCCCCCTGCGCCTGCAACAGTGCGCGACTAAAGCGCGCATTCTCGCCACAGTTCGTCGACGCCTTCTCCAGCCAGATGCGACAGCCATCGATGCCCGCCTCACTCAACGCTAACTCGGCCAACAGCTCGGCCTCCGCACGCCCGGCACACACAAGCGTCGCCCCCACGGGATCGGCAGCCAACGCCTGGTATAACAAGGGGGTAGAGTGACCAATGCCACCGGCGATCAGCAGCTGCGGCGCCACACCGGCGCGTAGCGCGGCGAAGCTGGCGCGAGCGGTCGGCAACAGGGCATTGCCCAGCAAGATCAGCAGATCGGCACTCTCCGGCGGCGGCATCTGCCCGGCGAACTCATCACAGGCGAGGAAACGGGCGATCAGGTTAATGTCATGCACTTGTGCGGTGGAAAACACGGCGGCCTCCATGGCGAAAGGTGAGATTGCAGATGCAGATAGCACATCGCCCGGCAGTACCGGGCGATGTGAGGGGGCGGCAGACCAGGTCTCACCGCCACGGCGCCGCGCGCTACGCGACGCACATTAATTAGGACTCTTTCTCTTCGGGATGACCCCACGCGGAGATCAGGTTACAGAGCTCACCCATTCCCCAGATCAGTCCCAAAATCACCGCCATCACCACCGGCACCATGATGGCGGCGACGACCAAACTCTTCAGCAATTCAAACATAGCTGACTTCACTCTCCGTTGATATGCGCGCTGCGCTAACCCTACCCTACGCCGCCGACGCAACGGCGGCGCTGTCCTCGTCGGATGACAGGCTCCTAATCGATAGTGTAACTCAGCCATCACCGTTTCGCATTGTTCAATCCGTGCGATAGTCCCGGTTTGCCTGTCGACGGTCAGATCGGCCACAATAGCGTAAGCAATCACGCCGAGGAGCCGCCATGCAAGCCGATATCTTACTCACTCTCAAACTTCAGGATCGTCTATTCGCCGATCCGCGCCGCATCGAGCTGCTCAAACAGGTGCGCCACACCGGCTCCATCAGCCAGGGAGCCAAACTGGCCGGGATCAGCTATAAGAGTGCCTGGGATGCCATCAACGAGATGAATCAACTGGCCGATGAAGAGATCGTCGCCCGCGCCACCGGTGGTAAGGGCGGCGGCGGCGCACGCCTGACTCGCTATGGCGAGCGCCTGATCGCCCTGTACGATCTCCTGGGACAAATCCAACAGAAGGCCTTCGACGTGTTGAAGAGCGACGAGCTACCGCTCGATAGCCTGTTAGCCGCCATCGCCCGTTTCTCACTGCAAACCAGCGCGCGTAACCAATTTTTCGCCACCGTCATCGAGCGGGACGATGAGGCGGTGCAGCAACACCTACTGCTGCGCCTGGCGGACGGTAAGACCCAGTTACGCGCCGCCGTCACCGCCCAGAGCGCCCAACGCCTGGCGTTACATCCGGGTAAAGAGGTGTTGGTGCTGATCAAGGCGCCCTGGATCCGTCTGAGCACCGATCCCGCCCTGAGTGGTGCCGCCGACAATGCCCTGAGCGGGCGCGTCAGCCATATTCAAGCCGGTAGCGATAACAGCGAAGTGCTGCTGACCCTGCCCAGCGGTGAAACCCTGTGTGCCACCGTCGATAATCGCACCATGAGTCAGCTCCAACTGAGCCTAGGGATGTCCGTCAACGCCCTGTTCAACGCCGATCGGGTCATCGTCGCAACCCTAGCCTAACGCCGCGCGGGCGGCGCGGCTCCCCCGCGTCGTTCTCGTCAACGCGCCTCCCCTTGACCTCCATTATGTTACCGTTAGGTTAATAATGATGTGCTAACATCGTATCCCTTTAGATAGCAGCACGATCATTCCAAGGAGGAAACATGTGGGAGATTTTACTCCTGCCAGCCCTGTTGTTGGCCTGGGCGCCGCGCGCCGCCTTTCTGAGCGCCGCCGTCGCTGTCGCACTGCTCGCATACCAAGGGCTGATCGCCCCGTTGGCGGTCGCGCTGCTGGCGTTGATGGCACTGGTTCTCTATCTGCGAGGCCGTCTGACACTGAGCACGCCCTGGCGTGCCCTCAGCGAAATCGGGCTCGTGGCCGCCATTCTGACACTCTATCTACACCACTTTCCCGGCTTCCATAACCCGCTGCTGCTGGATAAGGTGCGTGTCGGCGCGCACAGCGCCCCCTTTACCCTGTACGCTAATCTCGACAAGGCATTGGCACCGCTACTGCTGCTGGCGCTGTATCCCACCCTGCTGCGCCGCCCCGACGCCCCGCGTGTCCCGGCCTGGCGCTATGGCGCCTTGCTGCTTAGCCTGCCTGCCCTACTGCTGCTGGCGGTCGCCCTGGGAGGCCTACGCATCGAGCCCCACTGGCCCCACTGGCTCCTGACCTTTTCCCTCCTCAACCTGCTGTTCGTCTCGCTGCCAGAAGAGGCGCTGTTTCGCGGCTACTTGCAACAGCGTCTGAGCGCCTGGTTTGGCCCCTGGGTCGCCCTGCTACTCGCCGCCCTGCTCTTCGGCCTGCTGCATCTAGCCGGTGGCCCGTTACTCGTCCTCTTCGCCACCCTCGCCGGGGGAATTTATGGCCTGGCGTGGCAATGGAGTGGGCGATTATGGGTGGCGGTACTGTTTCATTTTGCGTTGAATATGTTGCACCTGCTGTTCTTCACCTACCCACTCTACCGCCCCTAGCGCGCACATTAGTGTAAACGATACCACTCACACCGCTACTGACGCGGCACTCTCCGGCTAAAGTAGAACGGTTGCCGCGATAGTTAAAGGGGTGAGTGGATATCAGCCATTGTGTAAACGATTCCATTTTTACCACCTAGATCACCTTTTCACCTGCTGGTGCGTGTTACCTTTTTAACCATCAGAGTCGCACTGGGAGTTCATCATGATTGTATTAGTCACCGGGGGAAGCGGTTACATTGGCAGCCATACCTGTCTCCAACTGCTCCAGGCGGGCCATACACCGGTCATCGTCGATAATCTCTGCAACAGCAAAGTCAGCGTGCTAGATCGTATCGCCGCACTCGGCGGCACACGTCCCGTGTTATATCAGGGAGATGTTCGCGACCGAGCCCTGCTCACGCGCATCTTCGCCGAGCACGCCATCGACGCGGTGATCCACTTCGCCGGTCTGAAGGCGGTCGGCGAGTCGGTGCAACGCCCCTTGGCCTATTACGACAATAATGTCGGTGGAACGCTGGTACTGCTGGAGGTGATGCAGCAGGCGGGAGTGCATAACATCATTTTCAGCTCCTCGGCCACCGTCTATGGCGACCAACCGCAGGTGCCCTATGTCGAAGCGATGCCAACAGGGATGCCCTCCAGCCCCTATGGCCGCAGCAAGCTGATGGTCGAACAGATACTGCAAGATCTACAGCACGCCTCGCCGGCATGGAGCGTGACACTGCTGCGCTACTTCAATCCGGTCGGCGCACATCCCTCCGGTACCATGGGCGAGGATCCTCAGGGTATCCCCAACAACCTGATGCCCTATATCTCGCAGGTAGCCATCGGCCGCCGCGACTCACTGGCCATCTTCGGTAATGACTACCCGACGCCTGACGGTACCGGGGTGCGCGATTACATCCATGTGATGGATCTGGCCGACGGCCACCTGGCCGCGTTACAGGCCAAGTGTCATCAGCCAGGGGTACACATCTATAACCTCGGCGCGGGCGTCGGTTACAGCGTGTTACAGGTGGTCGACGCCTTCAGCCAGGCCTGTGGCAAAGCGGTTCCCTACCATTTCGCCCCTCGTCGCGCCGGCGATCTGCCCGCCTACTGGGCCGACGCCGCCAAGGCTGAGCGTGAGCTAGGTTGGCGCGTTCATCACTCCCTGGCGCAGATGGCCGAAGATACCTGGCGCTGGCAATCCCGTAACCCGAATGGCTACCCACAATAAGGAGTGTGGCGATGACGACGACCTTTAACCCGGTGGATCATCCCCACCGCCGCTACAATCCGCTCAACGATCAGTGGGTGCTGGTATCCCCCCATCGCGCTAAGCGCCCCTGGCAGGGCGCGCAGGAGACCCCCGCCAGCACACAGCTGCCGGCACACGATCCCGACTGCTATCTGTGCCCGGGCAATCTGCGTGTCACCGGCGATCGCAACCCGGACTACCGCACGACCCATGTCTTCACCAACGACTTCGCCGCATTGATGCCGGACACGCCAGATGCGCCGTCCAGCGACGACGTGCTGATGCGTAGCGCTAGCGCCCGTGGGACGAGCCGAGTGATCTGCTTCTCTCCCGATCACAGTAAGACGCTGCCCCAGCTCTCATTAGCGGCGTTAGAGGCGGTGATCGCCACCTGGCAGAGCCAGAGCGCCGAGCTGGGCCGCCGCTATCCTTGGGTTCAGGTATTCGAGAACAAGGGGGCGGCGATGGGCTGCTCCAATCCGCATCCTCATGGCCAGATCTGGGCCAACAGCTTCCTCCCCAACGAGGCGGCACGCGAGGATCGCCTGCAGCGAGACTACTTCCTCCGTCACCATCGCCCGCTGCTGCTCGACTACGTACAGCGAGAGTTAGCCGACGGCAGCCGCACGGTGGTGGAGACCGCGCACTGGCTGGCGGTCGTGCCCTACTGGGCCGCCTGGCCGTTTGAAACGCTCTTACTGCCGAAACAGCCGTTACGACGCCTGCCCGAGATCGATGCAGCACAGCGTAGCGATCTGGCCGTAGCCATAAAAAAACTGACCAGCCGTTACGATAACCTGTTCCACTGCGCCTTCCCCTATTCGATGGGCTGGCACGGCGCCCCCTTCGATCAGGTCGATACCGATCACTGGCTGCTACATGCCCATTTCTACCCACCCTTGCTGCGTTCCGCCACGGTGCGCAAGTTCATGGTCGGCTACGAGATGCTGGCGGAAACCCAACGCGATCTGACCCCGGAGCAAGCGACCGAACGCCTGCGCGCCGTCAGTGACATTCACTTTAGCGAAGCCTAACGCCCGAGAGGATACAACCATGCACCTCCATGATCTGACTCGCCTGACCCGTGAGATCTTTACCCGTGAATTTGGCTACGCGCCGACCTGCTGCGTCCAGGCGCCGGGACGCGTCAACCTGATCGGTGAGCACACCGACTATAACGATGGCTTCGTCCTCCCTTGCGCCATCGACTACCAGACCGTCATCAGCTGCGCGGCGCGTCCCGACCGCCAGGTGCGCGTCATCGCCGCCGACTACGCCAATCAGCAGGATAGCTTCAGCCTCGATGCGCCGATCGTCGCCCACGACAGCATGATGTGGAGTAACTATGTGCGTGGGGTGATCAAGCATCTCCAGCAACGTTGTGACACCATCGGCGGCGTCGACATGGTGATCAGCGGCAACGTACCGCAAGGGGCGGGACTCAGCTCTTCCGCCGCCTTGGAGGTCGCCGTCGGCCAAGCGCTCCAGGCCCTGTATCAGTTGCCGCTGGATGGCGTTGCACTGGCCCTCAATGGCCAGGAGGCGGAGAACCGTTTCGTCGGCTGTAACTGCGGCATCATGGATCAACTGATCTCCGCCCTCGGTCAGGCACAGCACGCGCTGCTGATCGATTGCCGTTCGCTGGCGACCCAGGCGGTGCCCTTGCCCGCAGAGGCGGCGGTGGTGATCATCAACTCCAACGTCAAACGTGGCCTGGTCGATAGCGAGTACAACACTCGCCGCCAACAGTGTGAAGAGGCGGCGCGCTTCTTCGCCGTCCCGGCATTACGCGACGTGACCCCGGAGCGCTTCGCCGCCGAGGCGCATGCCCTGCCCGCACTCACCGCCCGGCGCGCCCGCCACGTCATCAGTGAAAATGCGCGGACCGTAGCGGCCGCCGAGGCGCTCGCTGCCGGCGATCTGGGTCGGATGGGGGAATTGATGGCCGCCTCACATGCCTCGATGCGCGATGACTTCGCCATCACCGTGCCACCCATCGACACACTGGTCGAGATCGTCAAGGGCGTCATCGGCGATCGAGGCGGGGTCCGTATGACCGGCGGGGGATTCGGCGGCTGTATCGTCGCCCTCATGCCACACGCGCTCGTCGAGGCGGTGCGCAGCGCGGTCGCGCGCGACTACCCGGCGCGCACCGGCCTACACGAAAGCTTCTACGTCTGTCAGCCATCGGCGGGAGCCAGCGTATGTTAAGTGACAACCTCGAACGGGCGCCGGACGGCGATCCCTTTCAATTTACCGCCCTGCATAACGCTCGCGGCACTACCCTGCTGTTGATGGACTGGGGGGCCAGTTGGCTCTCCTGCCGCCTGGCGCTCGGCGGCGGCCAGGCGCGCGAGGTATTACTCGGTTGCCGACGCGCCAGCCAGTATCCCGAACAACAGGCCTTCCTCGGTGCGACCATCGGTCGCTATGCTAACCGCATCGCCAACGCGGCCTACCTCGACCACGGGCGGCGCGTCGCCCTGCTCCCGAGCCAAGGCGTCAATCAGCTGCATGGCGGGCCCGAGGGGTTTGACAAGCGCCGCTGGCAACGCATTGCCCACGACGCCCATTCGGTCACCTACCGCCTGCACTCGCCCGACGGTGATCAGGGCTATCCCGGTAACCTGACGGTGGAGACACGTTATACGCTGGATGACGAGGATCGGGTGACGATCGACTGGCAGGCCCGCGTCGATCGCCCCTGCCCGGTCGGCCTGACCAACCACGCCTACTTTAATCTTGGCGGCGATGGCCAAGCGGATGCCCTCATGCAGCAGTTGCAGTTAAATGCCGACGAGTATTTGCCGGTGGATGAGCAGGGGATCCCCTGCGCGCCCTTACGCACGGTCGCGGGCAGTGGCATGGATTTCCGCCAGAGCAAAACGCTGCGCGGCGACCTGCTACGCGACGTCGATCAGCGCCGCGTCAAGGGGTACGACCACGCGTTCCTGCTACAACCCCGTTGTCGCGATGGCGCCTACCCCGCCGCCACGCTCCGCGCGGATGATGGCCGGGTCAGCCTCCAGGTTTACACCAATGCACCGGCCTTGCAGCTCTACAGCGGCAACTACCTCGCCGGGACGCCCGACCGACAGGGGGGCCACTACGCCGACTATGCCGGGGTGGCGTTGGAATGCGCCTTTCTCCCCGATAGCCCGAATCATCCCGAATGGCCTCAACCCCGCTGCCTGCTGCAACCCGGCGAAACCTACCACGCCTTCGCACAGTATCACTTCCATGTCGCGTGATGCAACGGGGCGCTCGGCGGCGCCCCGCTGACTTAACGCCAGAACAGCCAGGCAAACAGGCTCAGGGCGAAGATGCTCACCAGGTTGAGCCAGAAACCGACGCGCACCATCTCCTGCTGGTGGATATGACCGGAGCCGAACACGATGGCGTTGGGCGGGGTCGCGACTGGCAACATGAAGGCGCAGGAGGCCCCGATCCCGATCACCAGCGTGAGCAGGCTCTCCGGCATGCCCAGCGCCTTGGCGACGGTGGCGAACACCGGCACCAACAGCGCGGCGCTGGCGGTGTTACTGGTGAACTCCGTCAGGAAGATGATGAACGCGGCCACCGCCAACAGAATGATAAACCAGTGACTTTGGCCGAAGATGTCGGCCATTCCACGTGCCAGGATGGCGCTCGCTCCCGACCCCTCGAGGATCAAACTCAACGTCAGGCCACCACCGAATAGCATCAGTACGCCCCACTCGGTGTTGCGCTGGATCTGATCCCAACTGGCGACCCCGCTGGCCCCGATCAAGACCGCCGCCCCGACGGCGACCAAGGTATCAAACTGCTTGATGCCACCCAACATGGCACTGATTTGGTTACTGAAGATCCAACCGATCACCGTCAGCGCGAAGATCAACAAGGCGATCACCCGCGATGCGGTCCATTCCAATTTTTCGACATGAAGCGTCACCTTATGCGAGAGATTGGGACGCAGCAGCAGGTAGAGTAGCCCCATCATCAGCGGCATCATCACCACCATCACCGGAATGCCGTACTTCATCCAAGTAAGGAAGTCGATCCCCAACTGGGCGGCGGCGATGGCGTTCGGCGGACTACCGACCAGGGTCCCCAACCCACCAATACTGGCGCTATAGGCGATCCCCAACAACAGGAAGACATAGGTATTGCGCTCACGCACCGGATCGAGATTAGTGAGAATCCCCAACGCCAGAGGCAACATCATCGCCGCTGTCGCGGTGTTACTGATCCACATCGAGAGCGCCGCGGTCACACTGAACAGCATCAGTACGGCGGTGCCCATCCGCCCACCGGCCAGTAGCAGCAACTGATTGGCGATCAACCGATCCAGCCCCTGCACATGCAGCGCCGTCGCCAGCACGAAGCCGCCGAAAAAGAGGAAGATGGTCGGGTTAGCGAATGATTTCAACGCCCCGCTGGCGTCCAATAACCCGAAGCCGATTGCAAGCAGAGGGATCAGCAGCGCGGTGATGGTCACATGCACCGCCTCGGTCAACCACAGCACACCGACGAAGATCGTCAGTGCCAAGCCCGTATTGGCCTTCTCGTCGAAAGGTAAGGTATGCAACAAAATTACTAACAGCGCAATGTCGAGCGCCATAATCAATAAACCCCGCTGCGAAGGCGGACTGGTCATCGCAGCGGTTAATGGGGTGGCATCCATGGGCAACCTCGCTATCCTAGAGTTATTTATTGTTAACATTTGAAACAAGGCATTAACTATAATCAACAATGCGCCGCCCTCAAACCCCGAAACGGTAAAAATGAGAGGCTGATAGGATCCTCGTCGCCACCCGCGCCCCACGGGGCGCGAAGGGGAATAACCTCCGCTCGCGCATCGACTACACTGAGACGGTGACGCCGCGCGGCAACACGGCAACACGTTTGCCGTCGCCATCGCGACCATTGCATTTCACAAGGTATAATGATAATTATTATCAGTATGCTAACGCAATTAAGGAGTCTCTCTATGGCTGTCACCAAACTGGTTCTGGTTCGCCACGGCGAAAGCGAGTGGAACAAGGAAAACCGCTTCACCGGCTGGACCGATGTTGAACTGTCGGATAAAGGGCGTCAGGAGGCCCTGGCGGCGGGACGCCTCTTACAGGAGCAAGGGTTCAGCTTCGACTTCGCCTACACCTCCGTGCTCAAACGGGCTATTCATACCCTCTGGCATATCCTGGACGAGATCGATCAACCCTGGCTAGCGGTCGAGAAGTCATGGAAGCTCAACGAGCGCCATTATGGCGCCCTGCAAGGATTGAATAAGGCCGAGACCGCTCAGAAGTATGGCGATGAACAGGTCAAGCTATGGCGACGCGCCTTCGCTATCACCCCGCCGGCCCTGACACCGCAGGATGAACGCTACCCAGGACACGATCCACGCTATGCCGCGCTGAGCAGCGATGAATTACCGCTAACGGAGAGCCTAGCCACGACCATCGAGCGCGTGATCCCCTACTGGCAGCAGCAGATCATGCCGCGCATCGCCGCCGGCGAGCGCGTGATCATCGCCGCTCATGGCAACTCACTGCGAGCCTTAGTGAAACACCTGGATCAGATCAGTGAGGCGGAGATCGTCGAGCTGAACATCCCGACGGGGGTGCCGCTGGTGTACGAGTTCGATGAACAGATGCGCCCGCTACGCCATTACTACCTCGGCGATGCCGCCGAGATCGCCGCCCGCCAGGCGGCGGTAGCGAATCAGGGCAAGGCAGGCTAAGCCCGCCTTGGGCGATAATGACGGTGCCGAGCTAGCGCCGTCAGCCATTTTATGCAACCGAATGGGCGCGACGCGCGCGTACCGCTTGAGCGAGCTGGCGTAACGCCCGCTCGCTATCTTCCCAGCCGATGCAGGCATCGGTCACACTCTGGCCATAGCGTAACGTGGCGCCGTTGTCCGGGCTTTGGTTACCCTCCACCAAATTGCTCTCGATCATCACGCCCATGATGGCACGCTCACCGGCGGCTAACTGGCCGCAGACATCCTCACACACCACCATCTGGCGCTGAAACTGCTTACTGCTATTGGCGTGACTGAAGTCGATCATTACCTGTGCGGGCAGCCCGGCTTGGCTGAGTCCCGCCTTCACCGCCTGTACATCGTCCGCACGATAATTCGGCTGGCGCCCACCACGCAAGATGATATGGCAGTCACCGTTCCCACTGGTGCTCACGATGGCCGAGTGCCCCCACTTGGTGACCGAAAGGAAACAATGCGGCGCCCCGGCGGCATTGATCGCGTCGATCGCCACCTTAATGGTGCCATCGGTACCGTTCTTGAAACCGACCGGACAAGAGAGGCCTGAGGCTAACTCACGATGTACCTGTGACTCGGTAGTCCGTGCCCCGATCGCCCCCCAACTCATCAGATCGGCCAGGTACTGCGGAGTGATCATATCCAAAAACTCACCCGCGGTCGGCATGCCACTGTCGTTGATCTCAAGCAGCAGGCGACGTGCGCTACGCAAACCATCGTTGATACGGTAACTACCATCCATATGCGGATCGTTGATCAGCCCTTTCCATCCCACCGTCGTCCGTGGCTTCTCGAAGTAAACACGCATCACAATCTCCAACTCACCGGCTAACGCATGACGTAGCGCCAGCAAGCGGGAGGCATACTCTTTCGCCGCCAGGGGATCGTGGATCGAACAGGGGCCAATGATCACCAGCAGACGATCGTCTTGCGCCTGAAGAATACGGTGAATGGCGTTACGGGTCTGCGCTACCGTCTGTGCGGCACTGTCGCTAGCCGGAAAGGCCTCTAACAAGGCCACTGGCGGTAATAACTCCTGGATCTGGTTGATGCGTAAATCGTCGTTCTGATAACTCATAGTGCGTCCATCACAGTCAGAGAAAAGGCTTGTCACAAGCGTTTCAATCTATCCGCTTTTTTACGCGCTTGTAAATGACTGACCCAGCAGGAGATTTTTTACATAATCACATGATTTAATTAAATAAAAATAATAAAGCAAAATATCAGGCTGGCTCCAGCGCTGTATTCACGCTATCGGGATGATGGATAGCCAGAGAAACAGACTAATTCACTACCAGTAAACCTGAGATAGCGGCGTGAAAGTGCAGAGAACAGGCCAAAATAGGCGAGTCGCCTGGACAAGAGGTGATGATCGGCGCGCTACGCCATAACGTCAGCTAACGAAATAGGCCGCATTGGGTCGCTGAATAATCACGGGGGGGAGGCTCGGCTTTCGTGCATCGATTGATCCATGCTACGCGATGTGATCCTTCACGCTAAACAAGGGGTTCTCATCGGGAGAATGGTGGGTCGTGCAGGATGACTCGGCTGACGCCTCGCCCTAATGGGCCATCGCTACGCGATGTTATCCTTCACGCTAAACACCGATTTTTCACCGGGAGAATGGTGGGTCGTGCAGGATTCGAACCTGCGACCAATTGATTAAAAGTCAACTGCTCTACCAACTGAGCTAACGACCCGCTCGGATAATCATTCGCCAACGGCCAATGATCTGATAAAAGGTATGACACGACGGAGCGTGTAAAACAGACGGGGATATCACCCTGGTGGCCTATCGCTACGCGGGGTTATCCTTGACGCTAAACACCGATTACTCATTGGAAGAATGGTGGGTCGTGCAGGATGACTCAGCTGACGCCTCGCCCTAATGGGCCATCGCTATGCGATGTTATCCTTCACGCTAAACACCGATTTTCACCGAAAGAATGGTGGGTCGTGCAGGATTCGAACCTGCGACCAATTGATTAAAAGTCAACTGCTCTACCAACTGAGCTAACGACCCGCTCGGATAATCATTCGCCAACGGCCAACGATCTGATAAAAGACATGACACGACGGAGTACGTAAAATACATCAGGAGACAACCCCGATGGGCTACCGCTAAGCGATATATCCCTTTACGCTAAACACCGATTTCTCACCGAGAGAATGGTGGGTCGTGCAGGATGACTCGGCTGATGCCTCGCCCTAATGGGCCATCGCTACGCGATGTTATCCTTCACGCTAAACACCGATTTTTCACCGAGAGAATGGTGGGTCGTGCAGGATTCGAACCTGCGACCAATTGATTAAAAGTCAACTGCTCTACCAACTGAGCTAACGACCCGCTCGACGTGCAATGCGACTCTGACTATCCATATCTCGGAATAAACGGCGGATGATCCAGGATAACTTGGCTGACGCCTCATCCTAGTGATGCCATCGCTAAGCGATGCAACCCTTCATGCTAAACACCGATTTCTCACTGAGAGAATGGTGGGTCGTGCAGGATTCGAACCTGCGACCAATTGATTAAAAGTCAACTGCTCTACCAACTGAGCTAACGACCCATACCAGAGTATGACTCACAGAAAAACCAGATGACCGATGTGGTCTGAGACGTAGTGTGCTAGCACACCTTACTCAGCGCGTCCCTTTCTCATCAAGAAAAGGGTGGAGAATGCAGGATGACTCGGCTGACGCCTCGCCCTAACGGGCCATCGCTACGCGATGTTATCCTTCACGCTAAACACCGATTTCTCACCGGGAGAATGGTGGGTCGTGCAGGATTCGAACCTGCGACCAATTGATTAAAAGTCAACTGCTCTACCAACTGAGCTAACGACCCGCGCTATGGCTTACTGCTGATTACAGAATATCATTCTAGACAAAGAATGGTGGCTCGTGCAGGATGACTCGGCTGACGCCTCGCCCTAACGGGCCATCGCTACGCGATGTTATCCTTCACGCTAAACACCGATCTCTCATCGAGAGAATGGTGGGTCGTGCAGGATTCGAACCTGCGACCAATTGATTAAAAGTCAACTGCTCTACCAACTGAGCTAACGACCCATTCTGTATGCCGCCGCGACTCGCTTTACAGTTTGTCTTGGCAACGGCGGCATATATTACCCATTTATCTCGACAGCGCAACCAAAAAATCTCATAACCGGGTCAATTGCTTGCACTTCATACATCCAGGCATGGAAAATAGCCAGAATGTCTACTCCCTACCCGACGACCCGTTATCCCAAACGCTTCTGCGCCAACTTGGCCGCTTCACTATTCGGATATTGCTTGAGCACTTGCTGGAATACGGCATGCGCTTTATCGCTCTGCCCCTTCTCCTGCATGATCACGCCGACCTTATACATCGACTCGGGCGCCTTAGGCGACTTAGGGTAGTTTTTCACGACCACGGCGTAATAATAAGCCGCATCATCCTTCTTCCCTTTACTGTAGTACAGCTGCCCCAGCCAGTAGTTGGCATTGGGCTGATAAGTCGAGTCGGGGTACTGTTTGATAAAGGTCTGGAAAGCCGAAATCGCCTGATCGTTCTGCTTCTTCACCAATACCAGATCGACGGCACGGTTATAGTCCGTATTGGCATCACCGCTGGCCGCTGCCGCCTGTGGCGCCGCCGCCGGTGCACTCGCCGCCGGTGCCGTACTATCGGCCGGTTGCGCGCTGGCCGCTGGCGTATTGCCCTGCGCCGCATTGCCGCTACTCAAGCTATCTATCTGCTGGTAGATCTGTTTCTGGCGTTCCACAATCTGATTCAGTTGATATTGGTTTTCCTGGATCTGCCCACGCAGAGTGTCAATATCACGCTGGTTATCGGAAAGCTGTTGTTGAAGTTGGGTCAATAACTGACCCTGAGCGTTGGTAATACGCTCGAGAGAGGTGACTCGATCTTCGACCGAGCCTGAGCCGACGCTACTGATTGGCGCTTGGGCAGTAGCGGCCCAAGGGGCCGCTACGCCAACCAGCAACGACAGCGCCATCACATGACGTCTGAAGTTACTGCTCATTCGTTACTCGTCTACACAAGAAATTAGTAAACCAGTACGGCACGACGGTTCTTAGCGTAAGCCGCTTCGTCGTGACCCAGCACTGCCGGCTTCTCTTTACCGTAAGAAACGATATCGATCTGATCGGCGCTAACGCCTTTACCCTGCAAATACATCTTCACCGCGTTAGCACGGCGCTCGCCCAGGGCGATGTTATATTCCGGCGTCCCACGTTCGTCGGTATGACCTTCTACGGTTACCTTGTAAGACGGGTTGTTACGCAGGAATGCCGCGTGAGCGTCCAGCTCCTGCATGTATTCCGGCGTTACATCATATTTGTCCAGACCGAAGTAAACGATGTTGTTTTTCTGGAGCTCCTGCATCTGCAAACGAGCCTGTTCCTCAGAAGAGAGATTGCTGCTGCTGTTTTCCATACCGTTGGCGCCCACGCCCATACCGGACTGATCGTCGTTGGTGTTTTTCTTAGAACTACAGGCAGCCACGGCCATGATCGGCAGTACTAGCATCAGCCCCTTGAGAACTTTGTTCAGTTGCATCTTATTGATCCTTTTAAATTTATATAAGTATAGTTTTATGTATGCATCACAGATACGGCGACCAGGCCGGGAACTTCACCTGACCATCCGTCGCCGGAAGACGCGCTTTAAAACGCCCATCAATCGACACGAGCTGCAACACGGAGCCCAGTCCCTGGGTAGAACTGTAAATCACCATGGTGCCGTTCGGCGCGATGCTCGGCGTTTCATCCAGGAACGTATCCGTCAGAACCTGAGTGGCATTCGTTCCAAGATCCAGTTTGGCAATGTGTTGCGCACCGGCGTTAGAGCTCACCATGACCAGGAATTTCCCGTCAGGGCTCACCTCGGCATCCTGATTCTGGGCACCTTCCCAGGTCAGACGTTGCGCGGCACCGCCATTGATATTGATTTTATAAATCTGCGGACGACCCGCCTGGTCAGAGGTAAAGGCCAGGTTTTGGCTGTCCGGGAACCAGCTCGGCTCCGTATTGTTACTGCGACCATCGGTCACCTGACGAATGGCGCCAGAAGCGAGGTCCATCACATACAGGTTGAGGCTACCCGTCTTCGACAAGGCGAAGGCCAGTTTAGTCCCATCCGGAGAGAAGGCCGGAGAACCATTATGGCGCGGGAAAGAAGCCACCTGACGGATAGCGCCGTTAGACAGCGTCTGGATCACCAGCGCGGAACGGCCGCTCTCGAAGGTGACGTAAGCCAGCTTGCTGCCATCCGGCGACCAGGCCGGAGACATCAGCGGTTCGGCAGAGCGATGCACCACGAATTGGTTGTAACCATCATAGTCGGCGACGCGCAGCTCATAGGGGAACTGGCCACCATTGGTCTGCACCACATAGGCGATGCGCGTGCGGAAGGCGCCCTTGATACCGGTCAGCTTCTCAAACACCTCGTCGCTGGCGGTATGAGCGGCATAACGTAACCACTGCTTGGTGACCTTATACTGATTCTGCGCCAATACGCTCCCCGGATTCCCGGAGGTATCCACCAGTTGGTAGGAGACCAGATAACTGCCGTCCGCCCCCGGTTGTACCTGACCGACCACCACGGCATCAATGCCCAGCGCCGTCCAGGCCGCCGGCGTCACCTCAGCCGCCGTCGCCGGTTGCTGCGGCATGCGGCTGGCATCAATCGGATTAAACTTGCCGCTGTTGCGCAGGTCGGCGGCGATAATACCACCAATATTTTCCGGCGCCGCGCCCGGGCCCATCCACTTAAACGGCACCACACCAATCGGGCGGGCAGAGTCCACCCCCTGGGTGATCACGATTCGGACTTCGGCATGGAGCACGCTGGCCCACAGGACGAGAAGCCCCACCATCAAACGAAACGCCTGCTTCATCTTATCTCCCTTATCCGACCCTCTGGCCACGATAATTAGCAGAATTTTAACAAAACAATCTCAACAACACTACATGCCACCTCGGCACGCCATCGGCGAAATCCGATAACCCTTCCGCGACAGGCACCCAGGTGTCGAGTCTCACCATCACTGCGGCTGGAACACCACCGGCGCGTTTTTAAACACCTGGTACACCGCCTCGCTCGGCGGCTTGGGATAGCGCGCCTGACGCGCGGCGGAGAGCGCCGCCTGACACAACGCCGGATCCCCGCCCTCTGCCTTCACATCGATCAGCAGGCCATCGGGCGCCAGCTTGATACGCAAATCACAGGTTTTTCCGGTATAACTGGGATCAGTATAAAACTTCGCCATGATTGCGCTCTTTATTTGATCCGCATAACCGCTAATTTCTGCACCGGAGGCCCCCGACGTCTTGCTATTCCCCTTACCGGCCGGGCCTGCCTTGCCGCTGTTACCCGGCGTGCCGCCGTTGGCGGTGCCTTTTGGTGCGTTCTTCGACGACGCCAGGCCGCCAAACAGATCATCGACCTCATCGGCCTGCTTCGCCGCCGCTGCTGCCGCCGCCTTCTTCTTGGCCTCGGCGGCCTTCTTGGCGTCGGCTTTCGCCTTCGCTTCAGTCTCCGCCTTCGCCTTAGCCTCTGCTGCCGCTTTGGCTTCCGCGGCGGCTTTCGCCTCCGCCGCGGCCTTCGCTTTCGCGGCGGCTGCCGCCTGTTTCTTCGCCTCTTCCGCCGCCTGCTTCTTCGCGGCCTCCTCGGCCTGTTTCTTGGCTTCTGCGGCGGCCTTTTTCACCTCTTCCTCGGCTTGCTTCTTCGCCGCGGCGGCGGCCTTAGCCGCCTCTTCTTTCGCCTGCTGTATCGCTAATGCGGCTTGCTTCTTCGCCTCTTCGGCCGCCTGCTTCGCCTCTTCCGCCGCCTGTTTCTTGGCCGCCTCGGCGGCCTGTTTGGCCTCTTCCGCCGCCTTGCGTGCGTCCTCTTGGGCTTGTAGGCGCTCTTTCTCTAATGCCTTGAGACGCTGTTGTTCTTCCGCCTGTTTACGCTGCATCTCCTGCGCCTGCTTCTCCGCCTGTTTCTGGCGTTGCTGCTCCGCGCGTTGTGCCGCGTTCTGTTGTTCTTGCTGGCGGTTATATTGCTGTACGACCGCGTTCGGATCGACCATCACCGCATCGATCGCCGAGCCACCGCCGCCGCCATCGCCGCCCTCACTCATCGGGTTATCTTGCAGCATCGATCCCCAGACCAGCAGCCCGATCAGGACGATGTGCAGAATCACCGAGATGATGACAGAGCGATTCAGCTTATCTTTTTGCTCAGTTGCGTTTCCCACAATTTTGATTCCAACCGCTAGTCGCTGCCTAGACGCCGCCGTGCTAGACGGCATCCACCGCACTGGCGTCGCAAAATAAAGACACGCAGCCCATACAGGCTGCATGTCTGCTTACACTATGCTGCAGCGAATCCGTTAAATCGGCTGCGTCATCAGACCGACCGAAGTCACACCCGCCTGATGCAATAAGTTGAGCGCCTTGATGATCTCATCGTAGGGCACCTCTTTGGCGCCACCGATCAGGAAAACCGTCTTCGGATCCGCTTTAAGCTGCGCCTGCGCCTCGGCGATCACCTGTTCCGGCGGTAACTGTTCCATACGGTTATGATTAACCACCACAGCGTACTGCCCCACACCGGAAACCTCAACGATCACCGGAGGGTGATCATTACTGCTGACGGTCTTGGAGTCCGTCGCATCCGGGAGATCCACCTCTACACTCTGCGTAATGATCGGCGCCGTCGCCATAAAGATCAGCACCAGCACCAACAGCACGTCGAGCAGCGGGACGATATTGATTTCCGATTTGAGATCGCGCCGTCCACCTAATCTTGCCATGCTATCCTCGACTTACTTACCATCAGCGGCAAAGGCCTGGCGATGCAGAATGGCGATGAACTCTTCCATGAAGTTTTCATAGTTCTGCTCCAGCTTATTCACACGCAGATTAAGACGGTTATAGGCCATTACGGCAGGAATAGCGGCGAACAAACCGATCGCCGTCGCGATCAACGCCTCGGCGATCCCCGGTGCCACCATCTGCAAGGTCGCCTGCTTCACGGCGCCCAGGCCGATAAAAGCATGCATGATCCCCCAAACGGTACCGAACAGGCCGATATAGGGGCTGATCGAGCCGACGGTGCCCAGAAACGGAATGTGGGTCTCCAACGCCTCGACCTCGCGATTCAGGGAGATGCGCATGGCGCGCGATGCCCCTTCGATCACCCCTTCCGTCGCATGGCTGTTCATCCGATGCAGACGGGCGAACTCTTTAAAGCCCGCGTAGAAGATCTGCTCCGACCCATTCAAGGTGTCACGTCGGGTCTGGCTCTCCTGATACAGGCGAGACAGTTCGATGCCCGACCAAAATTTATCCTCGAAAGCTTCGGCGTCACGCGTTGCCGCGTTCAGGATACGGGTGCGCTGGATGATGATCGCCCAAGAGGCGACCGAAAAGCATATCAATACCAGCATGATAAGCTTTACCAGCACGCTTGCTTTCAGGAATAAATCCAGAATATTCATGTCAGTCACTGCTTAAACTCCGCGACAATAGACTTAGGAAGCGCGATCGGCTTCATTAGATTTTGATCGATACATGCAATCAGCACATCGGCCCGGCTGAGAACCAAACCTTCTGAATTAACGATGCGCTGCGCAAACGTAAGGGAAGCCCCCCGCAGCGCGGATATCTCGCTCTCCACCACCAACAGATCGTCCAGGCGGGCGGGAGCCAAATAGTCCACGGTCATGCGACGGACCGCAAAAGCGACATGCTCAGTCAGTAACTGTTGCTGACTAAAATGGTGTTGACGCAGCATCTCCGTGCGCGCTCTTTCATAAAAGGCGACATAGCGTGCATGATAAACAACGCCACCGGCGTCGGTGTCTTCAAAGTAAACCCGTACCGGCCATCGAAATACCATATGACTCACTCTACATCCCAGTATAGCTAAACAACGCGGATACTATACGCAAGTGAAATCGGGTTGGGAATGGGGGAGAAAGGGGAGAACTAAAATAATTATGGGCCACGGAATGGCCCATAGGGAAGTAAACGGTTACTGACCTAACTCAGCTTAGAGAAAGAAGAAACCGAGACCGGCGGCCAGCACGATCAAGGCCGGCAGTGGCGAAAAGAAGGCGCGCCACCAGGCGCGTTGCGGACGGAAACCGACGCCGTGTACCACACCGCAGCAAACCGCCCACATGATCAATAACCCTTGCCAGATCTCCAGGGCACTGGTTTTCGCCGCGAAGCGTGTCGGATCCCAAAAGATACAACCCGCCAGAACCAGTGCGAGGATGAGGGAAAGGGCCCGTAACGGGCCCTTGTCCATCAGGTTATACAGCTTATCTGCCAACCCGGTCATCATTTACCGTCTTGGGCCGCTTTCTTAGCCTCGCTGTTCTCGATCGCCATCGCGGTGATGATGGCGAAGAAGCAGGCCATAAGCGTTCCCAAAACCCAGGCAAAATACCACATGCTTAAGCTCCTCAGCGGATCAGTACAGTGAGTGATTGTTGTTTTCGATGTAGTTCTTATCCAGTCGGCCAAACATCTTGTAGTAACTCCAGATGGTGTACAGCAGCACGATAGGAACGAAAACAATCGCCACGACGGTCATCACCTTCAGTGTCAGCAGACTTGAGGTGGCATCCCACATGGTCAGGCTCATGCTCGGGTTAGTGATGGACGGCATCACGAACGGGAACATGGTAATACCGGCGGTCAAGATCACACAGGCGATGGTCAGCGAGGAGAACAGGAACGCCCAGCCACAACGATCCAGACGCGAGGTCAGGATGGTCAGCAGCGGCAGTACCACGCCCAACGCCGGGATCAGCCACAGGATCGGGTGCGCCTCAAAGTTCACCAGCCAAGCTCCCGCCTGATGGGCGACTTCTTTATGCAGCGGGTTAGACGGTGCGGCATAGTCCAGCGCCGAGGTCACGATATAACCATCGATCCCTTTCACCACCCATATCCCGGCCAGCAAGAAGGCGACCATCATGATCAGCGCGCAGATCTGCGTCGCCGCTCGGGCGCGCAGACGCAGTTCGCCGGCGGTCTTCATCTGCAGGTAAGCCGCGCCTTGTACCAACAACATGGTCAGGCTGACAACCCCGGCCAGCAGGCCAAACGGGTTAAGCAGCTGGAAGAAGTTACCGGTATAGAACAGACGCAGATACTCATCGATGTGGAACGGTACCCCTTGCAGCAGGTTACCGAAGGCCACGCCGAAGACCAGCGCCGGCACGAAACTACCGATAAAGATGCCCCAGTCCCACATGTTACGCCAACGCGGATCGGTGATCTTCGAGCGATAGTCGAAGCCGACCGGGCGGAAGAACAAGGCTGATAGCACCAGGATCATCGCCACATAGAAGCCGGAGAAGGCGGCGGCATACACCATCGGCCAGGCGGCGAACAACGCCCCGCCGGCGGTGATCAACCACACCTGGTTGCCGTCCCAATGTGGGGCGATGGCGTTAATCATCACCCGGCGCTCGGTATCGGTCTTCCCGAGGATGCGGGACAGAATCCCAACCCCCATGTCAAAGCCATCGGTGATGGCAAACCCGATCAGCAACACACCGACCAGCAGCCACCAGACAAAGCGCAATACTTCATATTCGAACATAGTGTGGACTCCTGTTTACCGTGCGTCGACCGCATGCGTCTGTTCAAAGTGATAACGACCAGTCTTCAGGCTGCTCGGCCCCAGACGGGCAAACTTGAACATCAGATACAGCTCAGCTACCAGGAACAGTGTGTACAGACCGCAGATCAGGATGATCGAGAACCACAGATCGCCAGTCGTCAACGAGGAGTTCGCCACAGCGGTCGGCAACACCTCACCGATCGCCCACGGCTGACGACCGTACTCGGCCACGAACCAGCCCGCCTCACAGGCAATCCACGGCAACGGGATCCCCAGCAGCGCGGCGCGCAGTAACCAACGTTTCTCACCGATGCGACCACGTGCGACGCTATAGAAGGAGGCGAAGATCACCAGCAACATCAGGATGCCGCAACCCACCATGATACGGAAGGCGAAGTACAACGGCGCCACTTCTGGGATGGAGTCTTTGGTCGCCTTCGCGATCTGCTCTTCGCTCGCCTGAGCCGGGTTATCGGTATAGCGTTTCAGCAGCAGACCATAGCCCAGATCCTGTTTCGCATGATTAAAGGCATCACGCACCGCCGGATCAGTATTGCCGGTACGCAACTCTTGCAGCAACTGATAGGCCTTCATCCCGTTACGGATGCGCACCTCATGCTCCTTCATCAGGTCTTTCAGACCGATGACCGGCGTATCGAGGGAACGTGTCGCAATCAGACCCAGCAGATAAGGGACCTGAATGGCGTAGTGGTTACTTTCCGTCTGCTGATCCGGCAGGGCGATCAGGTTAAAGGAAGCCGGTGCCGGCTGCGTTTCCCACTCGGCCTCGATGGCGGCCAGCTTGGTCTTCTGCACGTCGCCCATCTCGTAGCCGGACTCATCACCCAGCAGGATAACGGCGATCACCGACGCCATACCAAACGCAGCGGCGATGGCGAAGGAGCGCTTAGCGAAGGCTAAATCACGCCCTTTCAGCAGGTAGTAAGCGCTGATGCCCAGAATAAACATCGCACCGGTAACATAACCGGCGGAGACGGTGTGCACAAACTTCACCTGGGCGACCGGGTTCAATACCAGCTCGGAGAAGCTCACCATCTCCATACGCATGGTTTCGAAGTTGAAGTCGGAGGCGATCGGGTTCTGCATCCAACCGTTAGCCACCAAGATCCACAACGCAGAGAGGTTGGAGCCCAACGCCACCAGCCAGGTGGTCAGCATGTGCTGCACCTTGCCCAGACGATCCCAACCAAAGAAGAACAACCCGACGAAGGTCGATTCCAGGAAGAACGCCATCAACCCTTCGATGGCCAGCGGCGCACCAAAGATATCCCCGACGTAGTGAGAGTAGTAAGACCAGTTAGTCCCGAACTGGAACTCCATGGTCAGACCGGTAGCGACCCCTAGGGCAAAGTTGATACCAAACAACTTTCCCCAGAACTTGGTCATGTCTTTATAGATTTGCTTGCCGGTCAGCACATATACCGTTTCCATGATGGCCAGCAGGAACGCCATCCCCAGCGTCAGCGGGACAAATAGAAAATGGTACATCGCCGTTAAGGCAAACTGTAAACGTGACAGTTCGACAATATCAAACATCTTGACTCCTTGCTCCTCGCAGGAAGACTCCGACTTGCGGCAACCCGGCTTCCGTTTCTACGGAAGTCACATAACAACCAGCAATGAATGCCCTTTACCCACAAATGCGACCCATCCCAATTCTCAACGGCCTACCCTCTCTACCCCGCGATGACTCATGCAAGCATAGCGTAGCGCAGAAAACGTTCGCAGCTAAAAACCGGGAAAAGATAACAAATATAACAATAGATCTGACCCTGTATTACAGTCTGATAAATCTTACCCTCACAGACATATACAATAAATAGCTATTTGCGTGACCGTGATTGGATTTCCATTGTTAGGTCAATATTTGCCTAGATACTATCTATAGACAACTATTGATCTAGCGCAAGATTACCAAAAAGCTACGCTAAAATCATTAGTTACAATACCAAACTAGATCAAAGCGCTCAGAAATCAAACAGAGCAAAACACCCCCTTGCGTGTGTATTTATTGTTAATCAATCTGATATTTATTGTTGAGCGTTTTGCTATCTATGGGATATCTCACCATTATTTATGGCCGCACCATTACATCACGAAAATATTTCTGCTCAGACCTATTTTTACAATAGGGAGAAAAAATAACCTCATCGTCACCGCAAGCGGGGAATGAATAAAAAAAGACCGCCCCAAGGGCGGTCTCCATACCGTGGCGCGGTAAGCGTCGTCGCAATCAACCGAGCACACGCAGCAACGCCTGACCAATATCAGCCAGGCTACGCACCGTCGTCACCCCGGCCGCCTCCAGCGCGGCGAACTTCTCATCCGCCGTCCCCTTACCCCCGGCGATGATCGCCCCGGCATGCCCCATGCGTTTCCCCTTCGGCGCCGTCACCCCCGCGATATAGGCCACCACCGGCTTCGTCACATGCTGCTTGATGTAGGCCGCCGCCTCCTCTTCCGCATTGCCCCCGATCTCGCCGATCATCACGATGGCATCGGTTTGCGGATCGGCTTGGAACAGCGCCAGAATATCGATAAAGCTCGACCCCGGAATCGGATCGCCACCAATCCCCACGCAGGTTGACTGGCCCAAACCGACATCGCTGGTCTGCTTGACCGCCTCATAGGTCAGGGTGCCCGAACGGGAAACGATCCCGATGCGTCCCGGTTGATGGATATGCCCCGGCATAATGCCGATCTTGCATTCGCCCGGCGTGATCACCCCCGGGCAGTTGGGGCCAATCATGCGCACTCCTGGACACTGATCGAGCTTGGCCTTCACCAGCAGCATGTCCTGTGTCGGGATACCCTCGGTGATGCAGATGATCAACGTGATGCCGGCGTCGATCGCCTCCAGAATGGAGTCCTTGCAGAACGGTGCCGGGACATAAATCACGCTGGCGCTCGCCGCCGTGGCCTGCACCGCCTCACGCACGGTGTTAAACACCGGTAGCCCAAGGTGTTCGCTGCCGCCTTTACCGGGGGTGACCCCAGCGACGAGTTGGCTACCGTAGGCCAATGCCTGCTCGGAATGGAATGTCCCCTGGCTGCCGGTAAATCCCTGGCAAATCACCCGAGTCTCTTTATTGATCAATATCGACATTATTTCCCCTCCACGGCAGCAACTACCTGGCGCGCGGCATCCGTTAGACTGGTGGCCGCAATGATATTCAAACCGCTGTCGGCCAGTATTCGGGTCCCCAACTCGGCGTTATTCCCCTCCAGACGGACCACCACCGGGACATGTACCCCGACCTCGGCCACCGCACCGATGATGCCGTCGGCGATCAGGTCACAACGCACGATGCCACCGAAGATATTAACCAGCACCGCCTTGACGTGCTCATCGGAGAGGATGATCTTAAACGCCTCCGTCACTCGCTCCTTGGTGGCGCCACCACCGACATCCAAGAAGTTCGCCGGCGCACCGCCGTGCAACTTCACGATATCCATGGTGCCCATCGCCAGACCAGCTCCGTTCACCATGCAGCCGATGTTGCCCTCCAGGGCGACATAGTTCAGCTCCCACTGTGCCGCATGCGCCTCACGCGCATCGTTTTGTTCGGGATCTTCCATTTCGCGCAGCGCCGGCTGGCGGAACAGAGCATTACTGTCAACATCTAACTTACCATCGAGGCACAGCAGATCGCCCTGCGGCGTGATCACCAGCGGGTTGATCTCCGCCATGGTCAGATCGCACTGCAGGAACAGCGTCGCCAAGCCAAGGAAGATCTGACCAAACTGTTGCGCCTGCTTGCCGCTCAGACCCAGTTTGAAAGCCAGTTCACGCCCCTGATAGGGTTGCGGCCCCGTCAGCGGGTCCAGCGCCACGCGGTGGATCAGGTGCGGCGTCTGCTGCGCGACCTGTTCGATCTCCACCCCGCCCTCGGTCGAGGCCATAAACACCACCCGACGTGAGCTACGGTCGATAACCGCCCCCAGATAGAGCTCGCGGGCGATCTCGGTCGCGCCTTCGACCAGGATTTGGCGTACGGGCTGGCCCTGAGCATCCGTTTGATAGGTTACCAGGCGTTTCCCCAACCACTGCTCGGCGAAGGCACGGATCTCCTCTTTGCGCGCCACGCACTTGACACCACCCGCCTTGCCACGCCCGCCGGCGTGTACTTGGCACTTCACTACCCAGGGGCCGGCGCCGATCTTCGAGGCGGCCTCCTCGGCCTGACGCGGCGTGCTGCAGGCATAACCCACCGGCGTCGGGAGTCCATAACGGGCAAACAGCTGTTTGGCCTGATATTCGTGTAAGTTCATGATGTTCTATCCCTATAGGGGCTGAATCTTATTGTGAGGTTCAGGCCCGCCGGCGCGGGCCTATGCATAGCACAGCGTTAGACATCCAGCAGCAGGCGTGCCGGATCTTCCAGCATCTCTTTCACGGTCACCAGGAAGCCGACGGATTCGCGCCCGTCGATCTGGCGGTGATCATAGGAAAGCGCCAGGTACATCATCGGCAGGATCACCACCTGACCATTGACCGCCATCGGGCGATCCTTGATGGCATGCATGCCCAGGATGGCACTTTGCGGTGGGTTGATGATCGGCGTCGACATCAACGAACCGAAGACCCCCCCGTTAGTAATGGTGAAGTTACCTCCGGTCAGCTCCTCAACCGTCAGCTTGCCATCACGCCCCTTCACGGCCAAGGTCTTGATGCGCTTCTCGATCTCCGCCATGCTCAGGGTATCGACATCGCGGATCACAGGTGTGACCAGGCCACGAGGCGTGGAGACGGCGATGCTGATGTCAAAGTAGTTGTGGTAGACCACCTCCTCACCGTCGAGGGCGGCGTTAACCTCGGGATAACGCTTCAGCGCCTCCAGCACCGCCTTAACATAGAAGGACATAAAGCCCAAACGGACACCATGGCGCTTCTCGAATGCTTCACCATACTGGCTACGCAGATCCATGATCGGCTGCATATTCACTTCATTGAAGGTGGTCAGCATCGCGGTGCTGTTCTTCGCCTCCAACAACCGCTCCGCCACACGCTTACGCAGACGGGTCATCGGCACCCGCTTCTCCCGACCGGCGGTCAACGGTGCCTCGCTGGCGCGAGCGGCCGGTGTCGGCGAGGGTGCCGCAGCAGACTGGGCGGACAGGTGTTTCTCCACATCCTCGCGCGTCAGGCGTCCACCGACACCGCTGCCCTGCAAGGCTGCCGGATCCAGATCATGCTCCGCCACCAAACGGCGCACCGCGGGGCTCAACGCATCGCTATTACCGCTATCCAACGCGGCGGTATGACGCTCGGCTGGCGCCGCCTGCGCGACCTGCGGCCCACTGCCGATCGCTACGCCACTGACGTCCGCCGGGCGCAGGCGCCCCAGCAGTTGACGCGCCGTCACCGTCGCCCCCTCTGGCTCGAGGATCGCCTCCAGCACGCCCGCCTCCAGTGCTGGCACCTCTAACACCACTTTATCCGTTTCGATTTCAACCACGACCTCGTCACGGGCCACGCTCTCACCGACTTGCTTATGCCAGGTGGCGACCGTCGCATCGGCGACTGACTCGGGCAGATCGGGAACCAGAATTTCTACGCTACTCATTATTTTTCCTTATTTCAAAGCGTGTCTCGCATGCGGACCCGCGGGTCCGCACCCTGAACTCATTCCACATGCAATGCATCGTCCACCAGCGCCTGCTGCTGCTCGCGGTGAACCGACATATATCCTACCGCCGGCGAGGCCGAGGCGGGGCGCCCCGCATAACGCAACACCGCACCGAAAGGGATCACCTCGCGGAAGTTGTGCTGGCTGCAATACCAGGCGCCTTGGTTAAGCGGCTCCTCCTGACACCAGACGAAGTCATGCGCCTGGGTATAGGGAGCCAATACCGCCTGCACCGCCTGATGCGGGAACGGATACAGCTGCTCGATGCGCACGATAGCCACATTTTCCTGGCCATTCTTACGCCGCTGCTCGAGCAAATCGTAGTACACCTTGCCGGAACACATCACCACCCGCTTAACCTGTTGCGGATCGATCGGGTCGATTTCGCCGATCGCCGGCTGGAAGCTCCCCTGTGCCAACTCCTCCAGTGAGGAGATCGCCAGCGGATGGCGCAGCAACGACTTGGGCGACATCACCACCAGCGGGCGCCGCATGCCACGTAGTGCTTGGCGCCGCAACATATGGTAGACCTGCGCCGGTGTCGAGGGCACACAGACCTGGATGTTCTGTTGGGCGCACAGTTGCAGGTAACGCTCCAAACGCGCGGAGGAGTGCTCCGGTCCTTGGCCCTCATAGCCATGCGGCAACAACATCACCAGGCCACACAACCGCCCCCACTTCTGCTCACCGGAGCTGATAAACTGGTCGATCACCACCTGGGCACCGTTGGCGAAGTCCCCGAATTGCGCCTCCCAGATGGTCAGGGTGCGCGGCTCTGCGCTGGCATAACCGTATTCGAAGGCTAATACCGCCGCCTCGGAAAGCACCGAGTCCCAGACTTTAAAGTCGCCCTGAGCGTGATGCACATTCTCCAGCGGTACATACAGCGACCCATCCTTCTGGTTATGGATCACCGCATGGCGGTGGAAGAAGGTGCCGCGGCCACAATCCTCACCGGAGAGACGCACCGGGATCCCCTCATCCACCAGCGTCGCATAGGCCAGCGTTTCCGCGCCCCCCCAGTCGAATGGCTTACTGCCGTCGGCCATTTCCGCGCGATCGGCATAGATCTTGGCGACCCGCGCCTGCATCTCCACTTCCTCAGGCACCCGACTAATACGGCGGGCCAACTCTTGCAGGCGCTGCGTCTCGACGGCGTGGGGATACGCTTCGTCCCATTCGTGGTGCAGGTAGGGGTCCCAGGTCACGCTGTGCATGGTCATCGGCCGCCACTCCTCGACCACGCATCCCCCGCTGTCTAAGGCGTCACGATACAGATTGACCATCTCGGTGGCATCCTCCAAGGAGACCACCCCCTGCTCCGTCAGGCGATCGGCGTACAGCTTGCGCGGCGTCGGGTGTTTCTTGATCTTCTGGTACATCACCGGCTGGGTCGCACTCGGCTCATCGGCCTCGTTATGGCCGTGACGGCGGTAACACACCAGATCGATAAACACGTCGCGCTTAAAGGTATTACGGAAATCGAGCGCCAGTCGGGTGACGAAGGCCACCGCCTCCGGATCATCGGCATTGACGTGGAAGATCGGCGCCTGCACCATCTTGCCTATGTCGGTGCAATACTGGCTTGAACGCGCATCCAGCGGATTGGAGGTGGTGAAACCGATCTGGTTGTTGATGACGATACGCACCGTGCCCCCCACCTCGTAGCCGCGCGCCTGAGACATGTTCAACGTCTCCTGCACGATGCCCTGGCCGGTGACGGCCGCATCGCCATGAATGGTGATCGGCAGCACGATGTCACTGCGCGTCCGATCCAGTCGATCACGGCGGGCACGCACCGAGCCCATCACCACCGGGCTGACGATCTCCAGGTGGGACGGGTTGAAGGCCAACGCCAGATGTACCGGGCCGCCCTCCGTCGCCATATCTGAGGAGAAGCCCATGTGGTATTTCACGTCGCCGGTGCCCAGATGGTCCTTATGCTTGCCGGCAAACTCGTCGAACAACTCATCGGCATGTTTACCCAGTACGTTGATCAGCACGTTCAAGCGCCCGCGGTGTGCCATGCCCAGTACCACCTCACGGGTACCGTGCAGGCCGGCGTGGCGGATCAGCTCCTTCAGCATCGGGATCAACGCATCGCCACCCTCCAGCGAGAAGCGTTTGGCGCCGGGGAACTTCGCGCCAAGATAGCGCTCCAGCCCCTCGGCGGCGGTCAACTCGCGCAGGAAGCGGCGCTTCTCCTCCGCGTTAAAGGAGGGCTGTCCCATCACCGACTCCAGACGCTGTTGCAGCCAGCGTTTCTCGTCGGTGTTAGTCAGGTGCATATACTCGGCGCCGATGGTGCCACAGTAAGTCTGTTGCAACGCACGGTAAATATCCGCCAGACGCATGGTTTCGCTGCCGACAGCGAAGGAGCCCACGTTAAACGTCTCGTCGAAATCCTCTGCGCTAAGGTTATGGAAGGCCGGGTCGAGATCGGGCACCGGTTCTTGTTTCCACAACCCGAGTGGATCGAGGTTCGCCTGCTGATGGCCACGAAAACGGAAGGCATTGATCAATTGCAACACCTTCACCTGCTTCGCATCGGTCTGCGGATCGTTAAAGCTCTGGCCGAAACGCGCCGGATCTTTAGCCAGACGGCGGAAGTAGTCACGTGTTTGAGAATGAAACTGATCCGGCGGCAATCCATTAGCCGGCAGTTGTTGAAAGAGGATTTTCCAGCTGTGCTCCACCGAGTCGGGGTCCGTGAGATAGTCCTCATACAGTTGCTCTATATAAGACTGGTTCGCGCCCGCCAGATAGGAGGAATCCAGCCAGGCCTTCATTGTGCCGTTTTGCATCGTGATCCCTTAAGCTTATAAAGCCCGTAGTTCGCCGTGGTGAATATCCTATTTTTAACAGATATTCTTGTATTAACTTAATGTTATTAAAAATTTTATCCAATTTACCAACAACATAATCACTGCGTGATAACCCTGCCGCTATTGTATCCACCTCTCGGGGCGGTTTTGACATCAGCGGACAGTGGATGCCGCCAACGACGGCATACTCAGGGAACCGCTAAAAACCGGCGCAAACCCACGGCGAAAGCGGCTTTTAGCGGTTCTCTGCCCGCCCCTCTCGACAGCGGGGCGGGACAGTGCATTATCCGGCCTATTAGGCTGAATACTATATTTTTCTTAGTGTTAGGCCTCGCGATGCAGCAGCATGGATTTAATGTGACCAATGGCGCGCGTCGGGTTCAATCCTTTCGGGCAGACACTGACACAGTTCATGATGCCATGGCAGCGGAATACGCTGAATGCATCGTCCAAACCATCCAGGCGCTGTGCCGTCGCGGTGTCGCGGCTGTCGATCAGGAAGCGATAGGCCGCCAGCAGACCCGAAGGACCGACAAACTTATCCGGGTTCCACCAGAATGAAGGACAGGAGGTGGAGCAGCAGGCACACAGGATGCATTCATATAGCCCATCCAACTTGGCGCGCTCCTCCGGCGATTGCAGATACTCCCGCGCCGGCGGCGTACGGCCATCGTTGATCAGATAGGGTTTAATCTTTTCGTACTGGGCATAAAACTGCCCCATATCCACCACCAGATCACGCACCACTGGCAGGCCGGGTAAGGGGCGGATGACGATCTTGCGTCCCCCCTGACGTAACGCGGAGATCGGCGTGATACAGGCCAAGCCATTCTTGCCATTCATGTTGACCCCATCGGAGCCACAGACGCCTTCACGACAGGAGCGGCGGAAGGCCAGCGTCGGGTCCTGCTCCTTCAGGCGGATCAGGGCGTCCAACAGCATCATGTCACGCCCCTCTTCGGCCTCCAGGGTGTAATCCTGCATATGCGGCGCGCTGTCTACGTCGGGATTGTAACGATAGATAGAAAATTCGAGTTTCATCACCTATTCCTCGGCAAATCAGTAAGTCCGCACCTTCGGCGGGAACGCCGCGCGTAGTTTAGGCTGCATATTGACGTGGCGTTGTACCATACGCTCGCTCTCTGGCAGATAGAGGGTGTGGCACAGCCAGTTGGCGTCATCACGCTCCGGGAAGTCGAAGCGGCTGTGGGCCCCGCGGCTTTCGGTACGGTAGTTCGCCGCCATGGCGGTGGCGAAGGCCGTGGCCATCAGGTTATCCAGCTCCAGGCACTCGATGCGTTGGGTGTTGAACTCGCTAGAGGTGTCATCCAGGCGGGCATCGGCCAGGCGGTCACGAATATGCTTCAATTCAGCCAAACCTTGCGCCATCGCCTCGCCTTCGCGGAACACCGAGAAGTTATGCTGCATACACGCCTGCAGATCTTTGCGGATCTGCGCCGGATCCTCCCCCTTGCGGGCGCCGTTCCAGCGGTTTAGCCGTAGCAGACTCGCCTCAATGTCCGATTCGCCGGCATCGCGCAACGGCCCCTGCTCTTGCAGACTCTGCGCCAGATGCAGGCCGGCAGAGCGGCCAAAGACCACCAGATCCAGCAATGAGTTACCGCCCAAGCGATTGGCCCCATGCACCGAAACGCAGGCGATTTCGCCGACGGCGAACAACCCCGGGATCACCTGATCGTTGCCGTTCGCGTCCTGGGTCAACGCCTGGCCGCTGATGCGGGTCGGAATCCCGCCCATCATATAGTGACAGGTCGGGATCACCGGAATCGGCTCCTTGACCGGATCGACATGGGCGAAGGTGCGCGACAACTCCAGGATGCCCGGCAGACGGGACTCCAGCACCTCTTTACCCAGGTGATCGAGCTTCAGCTTGGCGTGAGGACCCCATGGCCCCTCGCAGCCACGCCCCTCGCGGATCTCGATCATGATCGACCGGGCAACCACATCCCGTCCCGCCAAGTCCTTCGCGTTCGGCGCATAGCGCTCCATAAAACGCTCGCCATGCTTATTCAGCAGGTAACCGCCCTCGCCGCGACAGCCCTCTGTCACCAAGACCCCTGCGCCGGCGATGCCGGTCGGATGGAACTGCCACATCTCCATGTCCTGCAACGGTACCCCGGCGCGCAGCGCCATGCCGACGCCGTCACCGGTATTAATGTGCGCGTTAGTGGTCGACTGGTAGATACGCCCGGCACCACCGGTCGCCAGGATCGTGGCGCGCGACTTGAAGTAAACCACCTCCCCCGTCTCGATGCATAAGGCGGTACAGCCGACGACCGCACCATCCTGATTCTTCACCAGATCCAAGGCATACCATTCGGAGAAGATGGTGGTGTGATTCTTCAGGTTTTGTTGGTACAGGGTATGCAACAAGGCGTGTCCGGTACGGTCCGCCGCCGCCGCCGTGCGGGCCGCCTGCTCACCGCCGAAGTTTTTCGATTGACCGCCGAATGGACGCTGATAAATACGCCCATCATCCAGCCGGGAGAAGGGTAGTCCCATATGCTCCAGCTCTAGGATGGCATCGGGGCCGGTCTTACACATATATTCGATGGCGTCCTGATCGCCAATATAGTCCGACCCCTTCACGGTGTCGTACATGTGCCATTCCCAGTTATCTTCATGGGTATTGCCCAACGCGACGGTGATGCCACCTTGCGCCGAGACGGTATGGGAGCGGGTAGGAAAGACTTTCGATAGTAAGGCGCAACGGAATCCCTGTTGCGAAATCTGCAATGCGGCACGCATGCCCGCACCACCCGCGCCGATCACGACGGCGTCAAACTCTCTCACTGGCAGCTTCATTTATATCCCCCAGACGACCAATGTGCCATAAACCAGATAAACCACCAGTACCACCACGATCGCCAGCTGTAGCAGCAGACGCAGTGCCAGAGGTTTGACATAATCCGTCAACACCTGCCACATCCCGATCCAGGCATGCACCAAGACACACAATAGAGTCAGCAGGGTAAACACCTGGGTCAACCGAGAGGAGAAGAAGTCGAGCCACACGCCATAGTTAAGCGGGCCAGCCCCGACGATAAAGGCCACCAGGTAGATGACGTACAACGTCATGATGATGGCGGATGCACGCAACAGTAACCAATCCTGGATCCCGTTGCGCCCCAGCGCCGATGCATTGCTTACCATACCCACACCCCCGCACAGATGGAGAGCAGCACGGTCGCAGCGAACGCCACCTGCGCCGAGCGACATCCCACACTAAACGTCTCTTCCAGATAACCAAAATCCATCAGTAAATGGCGGATACCACCACAAATATGGTAAGCCAACGCCGTCAGGATGCCCCACAACACCAGCTTGACCAGCACACCATCCACTACCGCCGACGCCTGCGCGAATCCCTCAGCCGACGAGAGCGATAGGCCGAGCAACCACAGAAGGATACCGATGGAGACGAAGACGATGACCCCGCTAACGCGGTGTAGGATCGAGGCAATGGCAGTAATGGGGAAGCGGATTGTTGGCAAGTCAAGATTGACAGGTCTTTGTTTTTTCACAGTGTTGCCCACATAGCTCTTTTTATTTTCCCTCCTCCGGACCTGGGCGGCGTCAAGCAGCATCCCAAGGCCACGTGATCGCGGGCAGACAGCGTCGGCAAACGGATATCTGACCACACCGGGCGATGGGCGCTGGGTGCTCCACAACAGGCATGCCTACCGACGGCGGTAAGTCCCGGAGACCTGGCGGCAGTATAGGGTCACCACATTATGATTACAATTCAAACACAAAATGATTAACAACATTTAACCAAAACAGTGAGCATGGTCACGCATTCATCAAAAGTTAATAAATAGGCTAACCTCATTGACAATAAATCAACATTTCGATTACAAAAAGAGAATTAAAAGTGTGCGTTATGATTAGATGTTGCCCAATTCGCTTTCGTATGAGACAACGTTAGCCAGCTGTGTTGGAAATCCCTTTCCACGCCGTCAACATGAATAATCATAATCCTTACGCCACCTTGGAAACACATTTTTAACAATTAGTAACGGCAACCACGTGACAAGGAGAGGCCACTGCGCCGCTTGACGCCAACGAAAGACGCGAGACGGCCATATCACGTGCCAGGGAAGCTTACCTCGCCGCATCCCGTGCGGCGTCAATGGTTCTAAAAATAGATGTCCCAAAGGAGACTGTAATGGCAGACAAGAAAGCAACGCTGACGGTGGGTTCTGAGCGCATTGAACTGGATGTACTGTCCGGGACGCTAGGTTACGATGAGATCGATATCCGTAAACTTGGCGGCCACGGCTACTTCACCTTTGATCCGGGCTTTACCTCTACCGCCTCCTGCGAGTCCCAGATCACCTATATCGACGGTGATGAGGGGATCCTGTTACATCGCGGCTATCCCATCGATCAACTGGCGAAACACTCCTCATTCCTTGAGGTCTGTTACATCCTGTTGAATGGCGAGCCACCGACGCAGGCAGAGTATGACACCTTCAAGACCACCGTCACCCGCCATACCATGATCCACGAGCAGATTACCCGCTTATTGCAAGGGTTTCGCCGTGACTCACACCCGATGGCGGTCATGTGCGGGGTTACCGGCGCGCTGGCGGCCTTCTACCATGATTCGCTGGATATCAGTAACGAACGTCACCGCGAGATCGCCGCCTTCCGCCTGCTATCCAAAATGCCGACCGTGGCGGCGATGTGTTACAAGTACTCCCTGGGGCAACCCTTTATCTACCCACAGAACGATCTCTCCTATGCAGGCAACTTCCTGCGCATGATGTTTGCCACGCCCTGTGAGGAGTACCAGGTTAACCCGGTATTGGAACGCGCCATGGATCGCATCCTGATCCTCCATGCCGACCATGAGCAGAACGCCTCGACGTCGACGGTGCGTACCGCCGGCTCCTCCGGTGCCAACCCGTTCGCCTGTATCGCCGCCGGTATCGCCTCGCTGTGGGGACCGGCGCACGGTGGGGCCAACGAGGCCTGTCTGAAGATGCTGGAGGAGATCAATCATGTTGATCATATTCCCGCCTTTATTAAGCGCGCCAAGGATAAGAACGACTCCTTCCGCCTGATGGGCTTCGGCCACCGGGTCTATAAGAACTACGATCCACGCGCCACGGTAATGCGGGAGACATGCCATGAGGTGCTCAAAGAGTTGGGAATGAATGACAACCTGCTCGAAGTGGCGCTGGAGCTGGAGCATATCGCGCTGAATGATCCCTACTTTATCGAGAAGAAACTCTACCCCAACGTCGACTTCTACTCCGGTATCATTCTCAAGGCGATGGGGATCCCCTCGACCATGTTTACCGTCATCTTCGCTATCGCCCGTACCGTCGGCTGGATCGCCCATTGGAACGAGATGCACGAAGATGGCCTGAAGATCGCCCGCCCGCGTCAGCTGTACACCGGCTATACCCGCCGCGAATTCAGCTCCCAGCTGGAGCGTCGTTAATCTCCCCGTCCCGGTCAGCCAGTCTGGCCGGGTTCACTCCCCCCACCACTCACTCAGCGCGCCACGCGGGTACCCGCCCTCCTCTCCACCTCGCCATCGCGTTATACTGCCCGCCAACAAGGGCGGCGCTACGCCCGGGAGGCATCATGCAACACACTATCTTACTCGCCGGTCCCGAACTCTATCTGATCCCGGCACATCCGCGCTTTGCCCAGGCGCTGTTCACGCTGGTGGAGCAGAATCGCGAACACCTCTGTCGTTTCCTCAGCTGGCCGCATAGCATGGCGCATGTCGACAATCTCACTCAGACGCTACACGCCCAAGCCGAGGCGCATCAGGCAGGCAGCGCACGCCATTACGTCATCCACTATCAGCAGCACTGTGTCGGCGTAATCTCCTTAAATAGCATCGATCTCCAGCGCCGTTGCGCACCGATAGGCTATTGGCTGGCTCAGCCTTACCAAGGTAAAGGCCTCGTCTCGGCATCCCTCCAGGCATTGATGCGACACTATGTGGCGCAGCGCGAAGTCACCCGCTTCGTGATCCAGTGCATCAGCGTGAATCTGCGTAGCAACGCCGTCGCACGGCGCAATGGCTTCACCCTGGTGGAGACACGTCACCAAGCCTGCGAGCTCGAAGGCGTACGCTACGATCAAAACACCTATCTACGCCGTTTCGATTGAGGCAGGCCAGACGAATAAAACGAACTTTTTAGCACTTTGATAACCAGAGCGCGCCATACGAGAAAATCGCCAACAACTTCAAATAACCAATTGAATAAAAACAATAAAATAAAAAAATTAAGTATACTAAGCCGATAGAAATACGATACAAACGGGGGTAAAAGAAAGATTTATCAACAAAAATATCGACGAATGAGGTATTATGGCTGGGTAAAGTTTATTTTCACTACTTTTCCGCCCGATGCCGAGCAAAGCGCCCGCATCCCGGCGGTTTTTACTTTTGCGAGGCCTTATCATGCAACTGCCACATTGCCCGAAGTGTCATTCAGAGTATACCTATCAAGATAATGACATGTATATCTGTCCAGAATGCGCCTACGAGTGGAACGACGCCACCGACGCCGCCCAGGAAGAAGAGACTCTAGTCGTCAAAGATGCCAATGGCAACCTGTTGGCCGATGGCGATAGTGTCACCGTCATCAAGGATCTGAAGGTCAAAGGCAGCTCCTCGATGCTGAAAATCGGCACCAAGGTGAAAAACATTCGCCTGGTCGAGGGTGATCACAATATCGATTGTAAAATCGATGGTTTCGGTCCGATGAAGCTCAAGTCGGAATTTGTGAAAAAGAATTAAGCTTTAGCCGATGCCAGCTAACGGCACTCAGATTCTCGCTCCATTCGACGAGCGAGAATCTAAGACCAATATAAGACAATTAACCGCGCGCATGCTTAATTGAATACGTTTGTAGGACAAAGTCAGTAGAAACTATAATTTGTCACGCTTGTTTTACAATGCGGCAGCAATATTTGTAGATCGATAGTATCACTATTCATATGACAACGAGTGCCGTTCAAGAAATAACCGATAATAATAAATCGATAAAAATCAAAGACTAAGATTAAATAAAATAATAAGAATTAATATTACTAAGTATAAGCAAAGGATTCATTTTTTTCTCCTCTGTAAAGTAGAGAAAAAAGATAGCGCAGGGTCTATATTCTGCTGACATTTTTATGTAAGCTGTGCCTGAAAAGTCGTAGCAGAAACAGAATGAGGACGATTACGATTAGATGAATAGTAACGGGCATGGCCATTAGGCGATGCGTCGTAAGGATAATCAGGCGTACTTTCTCTATTTGTAGTATCTGGAAAGTATCAACCTGATTGTAACGTTTTCCCTGGTGTTGGCCAAATTGGCAACCTGATCCATCGATGGGTCAGGTTTTTTTTTGCCCTCTTAACCTGGCACTTATTCTATTAAGCGATGACAATAACGTCTAGTTAGACTAAGGTATAGCTATCCCGCTGATAATGCAGGAGGCCCTCTACGACTCATGTCAATATCTAGTATCATGGTAGATAGAGGATGTAATTCACCACAGAACGTATTATTGTATACCTAATAGTAGGTGGTGATGCCAATGAGGAGAAAGAAGTAGAGTGATTGCTGATAACGAGAGCCTGGCGCAGGATATCAAGCGGTTTATCGATCAATCTTTATCCTACTATGGGCAACTACAGTTTGCCTATTTATTGCTCAACAAAAAGAATCCCACAGAAATCACCATCATCTCCAACTACCCCGATGAATGGGTAACCTTGTACAAAGAGCACCATTATCAACAGATCGACCCGGTAGTGATCTATGCGCTACGTCGCGTTTCACCTTTCCTCTGGGATGAAAAGATCACGGTGAACGCCAAGCTCAACCTGTCCAAGATCTTTAGTCTGGCCAAAAAATATCAGGTCAACAAAGGCTATACCTTTGTCCTGCATGATGCCGATAACCAACTGGCAATGCTCTCACTGATGGTTGACGATCATAGTCTTAGTATTGTCGAGCAGAATCAAGGAGCGTTACAGATGTTATTGATCAACGCTCATGAGCGCTTCATGACGGGGCAACGGCAGCTTCAAGTACAACAGCATAATATTAAAAGTAATAACATGGAGAATATCTTCTCCGCACGCGAGAATGAAATTCTGTATTGGGCCAGCATGGGTAAAACCTATCAGGAGATCGCGCTGATCTTAGGGATTAAAAGCGGCACGGTGAAGTTTCATATCGGCAACGTGGTAAAAAAATTAGGGGTGCTCAACGCCAAGCATGCCATCCGACTCGGCGTTGAATTACAACTGATCAAACCGATTGAGCGCTAATCGTCTCTTCTTCTAGCAGCAAGGGCCAAGCCTGTAGCAATGCCTGCGGATAGGGTTGCTCCAAATCTTGATTAATCCGCTCAATCAGGCAACGCTGATTCTCAGCATCGGCCGGCAAATAGACTAAATAAATCGCCTGATCCTTTTCTGAAGTACCTTTCTCGACGACCGAAACATCCCAACCGGAGCGGGTCAGAATCCGTAGCATCGGATGGCTGACGATGGTATAAATCCCCTGATGGCCTGAGGATAAGGTGTAATTAATCATCGCCAAAAATAACAGATGACATAGCGGATATTGGTTGGCCAACAAGGTACGTGCCCGGCGTTTATCGACAAAGAATCGGCTGGATTCGAAGAACTGGCTGCTGGCAGGGATCTCCGCCTTAGCGAAATACTGGCAAAAGGTACCCACAATCATGTTGTGATAACGCGTCTCGATTAAGCGCACGCTACACACCACATCATTATCCTTTACACCCAGTAGATAGGTCGTATGCTCGCTGTCATACTCATCGAACTCCATGCCATCGCTACAGTTGACAGCCCAATTCAAACGATCTTTAAACGTGCCTTTGCGCAATGAGAATAGCTCGGTAGATGTCGTTCTTGACAGCGACTGATAGTCAACAGCGAAAATTTCAAACATATCCATTCCTTTAACGCCCGTCTATGTAGCTCTCTCCGATCACGGCTTTAGCCAACCGAAAAAAACGCTTCAGGTTGACCATGATAGCGACCGGCACAATCCTATCTTGCCTCTTCCAAGGAGATGTCCGAATTTAGTTTTTAATGATCGCTCGCCTCGACAGATAAGTGTTGTAAGACAACATATAACGATATGGGGGGGAGGTCATTCAACGCCGATGAAATACGACTAAGGGCGCTGTATCGAAGCGCTAAATTCATTTGAAAATAAAAGCATTGCTACTTGTCAATATAAATTTAATGCTGCAATAAACTATTCGGATTAACCGTTAGCATACAGGGAAATGGGGGGATAAGACAAACAGAATATGAGAAAGTCAGTCGGGTGATCATTAAAAAAATAATAGCGCGATGGCGTAATTTTTGCAGGCGATTATTAATAGGAAAACAGCCGTGACAACGGCAGGCGCGGCGTACCGCGCAGAATACCGACGCAAGACGCGACAGCGCCTGGGAAATAATGCGCCATTAGGTTGTGGTATTAAATTGGTAATAACATGGTCCACGGGTGGCCGGCCGTGCCGACCCTCCGTGGCACACTCAGGCCGGGTTCGCAATATCGATAAAGGTCACCTCGAGGCCATGCTCGCGCGCCAACCACTCCCCTAACGCCCGAATGCCCCCCCGCTCCGTCGCGTGATGGCCTGCGGCAAAGAAATGCAGCCCCATCTCCCGGGCGATATGAATGGTTTGCTCCGAGACCTCACCGGTAATAAACGCATCGACACCGAACTGCGCCGCCTGTTCGATGAACCCCTGTCCGCCCCCGCTACACCACGCCACACGCCGGATCTTCGCCGGTGCATGATCGCCACAATGCAGTACGCTATGATGCAGTTTACGTTCCAAACGGCCAATCAACTCCCCGGCACTGCAAGGTTCAGCCAATTCACCATAGGGCAGTAGCGGAGCAATAAGCCCTTGTGGCGTAATCTTTAGCACCCGAGCCAACTGAGCGTTATTGCCCAACTGTGGATGCGCATCCAAGGGCAGATGATAGGCATACAGATTAATGTCGTTCGCCAGCAACGTCTTAAGACGCTGACGCCGCATGCCACGGATGGTCGGCGCCTCGTTTTTCCAAAAATAACCATGATGGACTAAGATCGCATCCGCCTCGGCCTGCAACGCGGCATCCAACAGGGCCTGACAGGCGGTCACCCCAGTGACGACGCGCCGTACCTCGCGACGCCCCTCGACCTGCAGACCATTGGGGGCGTAATCCTGCATCTCAGCCACATTCAACAGCTGATTCATCTGTTGCTCTAACAGCCAATTATCCATGCACTCTCCTCAGTCGCATCATTCAATCGCCATCTCGATCCTCGAATAATACGCTACTCACGCCCCGAAAACAGCGCATGCTCCCCCTGCTGCAGATGCCGAAACGCCACCCCGTTACGATTCCCCGCCGCCAACTGTGCCATGATGGTCTGCGCCGCCGTCTCGCCAGCCTGTAGCGACGGTTTAATATGAGCGATCACCACCGGGAATCCGGCCAAGGCAGAGGCGCCACCGCTATAGCACGCCAGGTTAGTCAGCTCCTGATTGAGCAGATGCGGCGTAAGATGGCCGAAGAGGCGCGCTTGGGGTACCGCGTCACTGAACGAGGTCTCGATGATCATGCCTTGCAGCGCGCCACTGGCCAACAAGGGGCCCAACCGGCGCCAGATGCGATCGAGATGGCTGCTCTGTTCCACACTATCGGCCCCGGTATCGCCAAAATAGGCGAAGTATTCGCCCGATCGCTCCAGCAGGATCATCGCCGAGGTCACGCCGCCGTGGCTCAACGGGTACACCTGAGCGCTCATCCCGCTATTGCCGAGGGCAAAACGCTGCGCCGGGCGCACGCTGTGAATACGATAGGTCCCCAGACGCTGCCCCTGCCCGGCATCGCTAAAATTGGGCCAGCTTTTCCAGTTAAAGTAGTGATTATGTAGCGTCTCGGCGCTGTTCGCCAGGGTATAGATCGGCTTGCGGCTGTCCTCCGGCGCGGCCAGTAGCAGCCCGGCGACATGGTCGAGATGGGCATGACTGATAAAATAGGCCACGATCAACTCACGCAGCACGTATCCTTGTGGCGTCCAAGGCGCGGCACGTTCGGCGCTCGCCTCGGGGAAGGCGCCCTGCGCCAACGCCTTGGCGATCCCGGGTAAGGTCGACCCCGCATCCAGCCCCAGATAACGCGTATCACGCTCGTGGCGGATCAGATAGGCGGGCAGATTGTCGCCGCTGAGCCCCCCGCCACTGCCTAATGCCACGACCTGAAAACCCGCTAGCGCGGGCAGCGCCAACAGGCCATATAATACAACCCCCACGACCCCACAGCTGATGGTTCTCCTGATCCACATCCCCTCGCCCTCCCTGTCGTCTCGAATCGACTCACCCGCCATCGTCCTCCGTCATACGGGCGCGCTGAAAGGCCAATAGCGTATCTTGCCGCGCCCGAGCGTGATCGACCATGGGGTCGGGGTAGTCTAGCACGCGTCGCTGGCGTAACGCCCAGCGTTGAGGGTGATGGATCTCACTATCCGGCACATCCTTCAACGCCGGTAGCCAGCGGCGAATGAACTGCCCCTGCGCATCATAACGTTGCCCCTGCGTCGTCGGATTGAAAATACGAAAATAGGGCGCGGCATCGCAGCCCGTCGAAGCGGCCCACTGCCAGCCGCCGTTGTTCGCCGCCAGATCGCCATCGATCAGCTGACTGAGGAAATAACGCTCGCCGAGACGCCAATCGATCAACAGATCTTTGACCAGGAAACTGGCCGTCAGCATACGGAGACGGTTATGCATCCAACCGCAGTGATTGAGTTGACGCATAGCCGCATCAATTAATGGAAAGCCGGTCATCCCCTGCTGCCAGCGCCGCAATCCCTGTTCGTCGTCGCGCCAACGAATGCGCGCCGTCCAGGGGAGGAAGGGGCGATGGCGACACAGATCGGGCCACGCCACCAGCAGGTGGCGATAAAACTCGCGCCAGATCAACTCATTCAACCAGGCGGCGCCGCCGCCAGAGGCCGCGTTCGGCGAGTCGAGCATCCCCGACTGCAGCGCCGCCAGGCACTGACGCGGCGACACCACCCCCAACGTCAAGTAGGGCGACAGCAGGCTGGTTCCCGCCTGCGCCGGAAAGTCACGCCGCACAGCATAGGTCGCCAGATCGGTGCGGCAAAAATGCGCCAGCCGCGCCTGAGCCGCCGCCTCTCCGGCGGGAAACAACGTCGCATCGACCGTCGCCGCGGGGTAGTCGAAGGTAGGCAGCACTGGCGGCGGTGCACAGGGGTAAGCCCGCCGGGTCGGTGCCGGCAACGGTGCATTATCCTGTTGACCCAAAGCCTGTAAGAAGGCGTGTTTAAACGGGGTAAAAACCTTGAACATCTGCCCCGCGGCGGTCAGGACGGCGCCGGGGGGCAATAGCAAGGCATCGTCGAAGCCATGGCAAGGAATGGACAGCGTGGCGCATAACGCCTCATCCCGCCGGCGCTCATTCAGCTCATACTGGCGATTGAAGAACAGGGCCGTGGCCTGATGCTGAGCACAAAAGTGCGCCACCGCCTGTCGCTGGGCGGCATAGTCCGCCACACTCAGGCCATGCAGCGCGATATGACGAGCCGCGAGCTCAAGCCGCAGGCACTGCAGATTCTGCCAAATGAACTGCGCCTGACGGGGCGCCATATCCTGCGCTTGCCACTGACGCGACGTCGCCACATAGAGCGCCAGCACGCGCGCGTCAGGATCGGCGCAGGCGGCATGCAATGCGCGGTTATCGGTCACACGCAGATCGTTGCGTAACCAGACGACATGGGTTGTCATCGGCGCCACCTAATGGCCATAGCGCAGACGCAACGCGTCTGGATAGGGCGAAAAATAACGCTGCGAGGCCAGGTACTCATCGGGATATTCACGCAGATAATGTTTCAGCAGCGTCAGGGGGGCCAGCAATGGCTGTGTCCCCTGACGATACTGCAAGATCAACTCGCTCAGCTCGGCGCGCTGGGCGGCACTCAGACGCGGGCTGAAGTAGCCCTGCACGTGTTGCAGCACATTGGTATGGTTACGCCGCGTCGCAGGCTGGCGCATCAGCGCCATCAAGCGCGCGCGATACTCCACGGCGAACTGCGCCAATGAATCATATTGAGCGATAGCCGCCACCAGACGCCCTAATGCGCGATAATCGGGTTGTGAGTGGGCCAACAGCAACAGTTTATAACGGCTATGAAAGGCCACCAGTGCGCCACGGCTCAATCCCTGGTGCCACAGCTGATTGAACTCGTGCAAGGCATACACCCGTGCGATAAAGTTCTCGCGCAACAGCGCATCGCTCAGGCGCCCATCCTCCTCAACCGGCAACCAGGGCATCGCCGCCATCAGGGCGGCGGCAAACAGCCCTACCCCGCTCTTCCGCGCCTCCTGCGCCGTGTAGACCTTGACCCGCTCCATACCGCAACTGGGCGAGCGCGCACAGAGGATAAAGCCACACAATGCCTGCAGGTGCGGCAGTTGATGCGCGGAAAAGGCCTGCATCGCCGCCGTATAATCCAAGCTAGGGTCACGACTATCGACCAGGGCGATGTCCGATGACGCCTCGCGCCGCAACAAACGTAAGGCGGGGCGCGGCGATGGCAAGCCGATGCCCATCTCGGGACAGAGGGGTAAGAAGCGAAAAAATGGCGCCAGCGTCTCACAGGCCAAGGCCAGACGCTTATGTCCACCATCGAAGCGCACCGTCTGACCGAGCAGACAGGCACTGATACCGACCGGGATCGTAGATGACATGGTAAGCCTCCCTTCACAGCGACAAACGATTTCCGGGATCCTTACGCAAGTGTAGACCGCCGCGCCACATCTGCGAGTCTCGCCGGCGTTGCCGTCAGAAGAAGTCGGGCTTCACTTTTTCTGATTCGCTCAGCCACACCGGTTTATCACTGGTCTTGCACCACACCCGATGCAGGTAGCTGTAGAAACGGGCGCGATCCTTACGCAGCAGCATCACCGGCAGCGCGAGTGTACCAATGACGATAACGCCGCTACGGCGTAACAGAATGCGTGGCCAAGAATAGGGGGGATACAGCATCGTGACCTCCTTGCAAATTCGCCTAAAGCCTAGCGGCGAGGCGGGAACAGCGTGGCCAGAAGCGCTGGCCTGAGTGGGAACAACATAGCCCCTCGCTGCACAGAAAGCAAGCACTCCTCCGACCACCTATACCCTGGATGGCGATACCGCATCACAGGCGTCCAGGTCGACACACGCCGAGAGGTCAACGCGTCGCCATCGTGCGTGATCGCGCCACGCTTTCCACTTAATCACGCCATAGCCTCGCGTGCTGACTGACCTTATCTGCGCCGTAGCCCCGCGTGCGCCTAACTCCTGATAGGCCGTTGACGGTGGATGATGCATGGGCCGCTTGCCCCCGCACCTGCGACGTTGCCACACCGTCACGACACACGACGCACAACGACCTAACCTGCGCCGCCCTTAGCCGATTTAATCGGCGATATCTGTATGAATAATATTCATTTTTATATCTTTTTTACAGCCAGCCCCGCCTTTTTTACCCTTTTTATGCCTCGCTCTCCCTATGCTGAAGGCGTCATTAAGCCAGACATAATGAGGAGAACACAATGACCGTGGGACTGATTGCCTGCACCGTTTTGGTGCTGCTACTGCTGGTATACCTGGTGTATGCACTGTGGCATGCGGAGGACTTCTGATGTTACTCAATGCACTGATGCTCATCGGGCTACTCTTGCTGGCGCTGCTGGTCCTGGCCCCCCCGCTCGGTAGCCTATTGAGCCGCCTGATCGACGGAGAGCCTTATCGCGCCATGGTGCGCACAGAGAATACCCTATGGCGCTTATGCGGTATCACGCCACGCGACATGGATTGGCGCCGCTATCTGTTGGCGATCCTCGCCTTTAATCTCCTGGGTATCGCGCTACTGTTCATCCTATTATTGGCCCAGGGTAGTCTGCCGCTCAACCCACAGGGCTTTCCCGGCCTACGCTGGGATTTAGCCCTCAACACCGCCGTCAGCTTCGTCACCAACACCAACTGGCAAGCCTACAGCGGCGAGAGTAGCCTGAGCTACCTCAGCCAGATGGCCGGACTTGGCGTACAAAACTTCCTCTCGGCGGCCAGCGGCATCGCCATCCTGTTCGCCCTGACTCGCGCCTTCAGCCGTCACGCCGATGCGGCATTGGGTAACGCCTGGGTCGATCTATGGCGCATCACCCTGTATGTCCTGTTACCCCTGTCGCTCTTACTGGCGCTGTTCTTCGCCGGCCAAGGGGTGGTACAAAACTTCGCCGCCTATGTCGATGTCAGCCCATTGGAGGGAGGGAAACAGCTGTTACCGCTGGGGCCGGTCGCCTCCCAAGAGGCGATCAAACTGCTGGGCACCAACGGCGGCGGTTTCTTCGGTGCCAACTCCGCCCATCCCTTCGAAAACCCCAGCGCGCTGAGCAATCTGGTTCAGATGGTGGCGATTTTCCTGCTACCCAGCGCACTCTGCTTCGCCTTCGGCCGCAGCGTCGGCGATAGTCGCCAGGGCCACGCCTTGCTATGGGCCATGGCGTTGATCTTCATCGTCGCCGCTGGCGCCGTGATGTATGCCGAACTGCAAGGTAACCCACATCTAATGACGCTGGGCGCCGACAGCAACGGCAATATGGAGGGGAAAGAGAGCCGCTTCGGTATCCTCGCCTCCGCCCTGTATGCCGTCGTAACTACCGCCGCCTCCTGTGGCGCGGTCAATGCGATGCATGACTCGTTTACTGCCCTCGGCGGCATGGTACCGATGTGGCTGATGCAGATCGGCGAGGTGGTCTTCGGCGGCGTCGGCAGCGGGCTCTACGGTATGTTGCTGTTCGTCCTGCTCACCGTCTTCATCGCCGGATTGATGATTGGCCGCACCCCCGAGTACCTAGGGAAAAAGATCACGGTCTTCGAGATGAAGATGACCGCGCTGGCCATCCTGATCCCCCCGGCCCTGGTCCTGGTCGGCAGCGCCATCGCCCTGTTGTGTGACGCCGGACGCAGCGCCATCCTCAACCCGGGTGCCCACGGCTTCAGCGAGGTGCTATACGCCTTCTCTTCCGCCGCCAATAACAACGGCAGCGCCTTCAGTGGGCTGAGCGTCAACACGCCGTTCTACAACCTACTGCTGGCGCTCGTCATGCTGCTCGGCCGCTTCGGGGTGATCATCCCCGTCATGGCGATCGCCGGTGCCTTGGCGCTGAAAAAACGCCAACCGGCCGGTAACGGCACCCTGGCGACCCATGGCGCGCTGTTCGTCGGCCTACTGATCGGCACCATCTTGCTGGTCGGCGCCTTAACCTTCATTCCGGCACTGGCGCTCGGGCCAGTCGCCGAGCAGCTACAAACCACGCTGCTACACACCCAGCCGTAAGTGTAAGGACATAGAGAGAATTATCATGAGTCATCAACAGCGAGCCTTGTTCGACCCCGCTCTGCTCAAGACCGCGTTACGGGACGCCCTGCGCAAACTGGACCCACGCGTACAATGGCGTAACCCGGTGATGTTCGTCGTCTACCTGGGCAGCCTGCTAACCAGCTTTATCTGGTTGATGATCCTCAGTGGTCATACCGACGGCAGCGCCGCCTTCACCGGCAGCCTGGCTGTCTGGTTATGGTTTACCGTACTCTTCGCCAACCTGGCCGAGGCCTTGGCCGAGGGGCGCAGCAAGGCGCAGGCCGAGAGCTTAAAAGGCGTGAAGAAGAGCGGTTGGGCCAAGAAACTGCAACAGGCGCAGTATGGCGCGCCATGGCAGAAGGTGGCCGCCGAGAGCCTGCGTAAAGGTGACGTGGTGCTGGTCGAGGCGGGTGATACCCTACCCTGCGACGGTGAAGTCCTGGAGGGCGGCGCCTCGGTCGACGAAAGCGCCATCACCGGCGAGTCCGCACCGGTCATCCGCGAGTCGGGCGGCGACTTCTCCTCCGTCACCGGCGGGACGCGGGTCCTCTCCGACTGGCTGGTGGTGCAGTGCAGCGTCAACCCCGGCGAAACCTTTCTCGATCGCATGATCGCCATGGTGGAGGGCGCCAAGCGACGCAAGACCCCCAACGAGATCGCCCTGACCATCCTGCTGATCGCCCTGACGCTGGTATTCCTGCTGGCTTGCGCCACCCTGTATCCCTTCTCACTCTTCGGGGCCCAGGTCAGCCAGATGGGGAGTCCGGTCACCGTCACGGTGCTGGTGGCGCTGCTGGTCTGCCTGATCCCCACCACCATCGGCGGTCTGCTCTCGGCTATCGGTGTCGCCGGCATGAGCCGCATGCTGGGTGCCAACGTCATCGCCACCAGCGGACGAGCCGTCGAGGCCGCTGGCGATGTCGACGTGCTGCTGCTGGATAAGACCGGTACCATCACCCTCGGTAACCGCCAGGCCTCCGAGTTCCTGCCGGTCAATGGGGTCAGTGAGCAACAATTAGCCAGCGCCGCCCAACTGGCTTCACTGGCGGATGAGACCCCGGAAGGGCGTAGCATCGTCGTACTGGCCAAGCAGCGCTTTAACCTGCGGGAACGCGATCTGCACAGCCTGAATGCCACCTTCGTCCCCTTCTCCGCCCAGACACGCATGAGCGGGGTCAACATCCAGGGGCGCATGATCCGTAAAGGCTCCGTCGATGCGATTCGCCGTTATGTTGAATCGGCCGACGGTCACTTCCCGCGCGCCGTAGATGAGACCGTCGAGCGCGTCGCTCGCAGCGGGGCGACCCCCTTAGTGGTGGCCGAAGATGCCTGCATCCTGGGGGTGGTGGCGCTCAAAGATATCGTCAAGGGGGGGATCAAGGAGCGCTTCGCCGAGCTGCGCCGCATGGGGATCAAGACGGTGATGATCACCGGCGATAACCGGCTGACCGCCGCCGCCATCGCCGCCGAAGCCGGGGTAGACGACTTCCTGGCCGAGGCGACACCGGAAGCCAAACTGGCGCTGATCCGCCAATATCAGGCCGAAGGCCGCTTGGTGGCGATGACCGGTGACGGTACCAACGACGCCCCGGCGCTGGCCCAGGCCGACGTGGCCGTGGCGATGAACTCCGGCACCCAGGCCGCCAAGGAGGCGGGCAACATGGTCGATCTGGACTCCAACCCGACCAAACTGATCGAGGTGGTACATATCGGCAAGCAGATGCTGATGACGCGTGGCTCGTTGACCACCTTTAGCATCGCCAACGACGTGGCGAAATACTTCGCCATCATCCCGGCCGCCTTCGCCGCCACCTATCCGCAACTGAATCGACTAAACGTGATGCACCTCAGTTCGCCCTCCTCGGCCATCATGTCGGCGGTGATCTTCAACGCCCTGATCATCGTCTTCCTGATCCCCCTCGCGTTACGCGGCGTGAGTTACCGCCCGCTGAGCGCCGGGGCGCTGTTGCGCCGTAACCTGTGGATCTATGGCGTGGGCGGACTGGTGGTGCCCTTTATCGGCATCAAGCTGATCGATCTGTTATTAACCCTATGCGGCCTGGCTTAAAGGAGCCCTCCATGACACAGCCCTTACTACGCCCCACCCTGGTCATGATGCTGGTGCTTACCCTGATCACCGGTATTCTCTATCCCCTGTTAACCACGGCGCTGGCACAGTTGATGTTCCCCTGGCAGGCCAACGGCTCGCTGCTGCAACGCGACGGGCGCCCGGTCGGATCGGCGCTGATCGGTCAATCCTTCCAGCGTGATGACTATTTTTGGCCGCGCCCCTCGGCGACCGCCGACCACCCCTACAACGCCCTGGCCTCCGGCGGCAGCAACCTGGCGGTCAGCAACCCTCTGTTGACCCGCACCCTGGCCGAGCGCGCCGCGCAGCTGCGTCAGCGCGATCCGCTGGAGCCCTACAGCGAGGCGTTACCGGTCGATCTGCTCACCAGCTCTGCCAGCGGCCTCGACCCCGATATTTCGCCGCAGGCGGCCTACTATCAGGCGGCGCGCGTCGCCGCGGCGCGTGGTCTCGCGCTGAGCCGCGTCGAGGCACTGATCGCCGAGCTGCAGCGCGACAGCTGGCCGGCCTTCATCGGTCGGCCGACGGTCAACGTCTTGGCGCTCAATCTGGCGCTGGATCGGCTATCATCGGAGGCAACACCCCGCTTACGCTAACCGTTTTCGCTCGCTAAGGATGTTTCATGGTTGATGATGAACAGCGCCCCGATCCCGACGCCCTGCTGGCACAGGTCGGCGAGCCGGCGCGCGGCAAACTCAAGATCTTCTTCGGTGCCTGCGCCGGTGTCGGGAAAACCTATGCCATGCTCCAGGAGGCGCAGCGTCTGCGCAGCCAGGGACTGGATGTGCTGATCGGCGTCGTCGAGACCCATGGGCGCAGCGAGACGGCCGCCCTGCTCGACGGGCTGGAACGCTTGCCGGCCAAGCGCATTCATCATCGCGGCCGTCAGTTGCGTGAGTTTGACCTCGACCGGGCGTTGAGCCGTGCGCCAGCACTGATCCTGATGGATGAGCTGGCGCACACCAACGCCCCCGGTTCACGCCATCCCAAGCGCTGGCAGGATGTCGAGGAGCTGTTAGTAGCGGGCATCGATGTGCTGACCACCGTCAACGTACAGCACCTGGAGAGCCTGAACGACGTGGTCGGTAACGTCACCGGAGTTCAGGTGCGAGAGACGGTACCCGATCGGCTATTCGATGCCGCCAGTGAGGTGGTACTGGTCGATCTGCCACCGGACGATCTGCGCCAGCGCCTCAAGGAGGGCAAGGTCTACATCCCCGGCCAGGCCGAGCGCGCTATCGAGAACTTTTTCCGCAAGGGGAACCTGATCGCCCTGCGCGAACTAGCGCTGCGTCGCACCGCCGACCGGGTCGACGAGCAAATGCGGGAGTTCCGCAGCGGCCCGGGAGGCAGCCGAGTCTGGCATACTCGCGATGCCCTGCTGCTGTGCATCGGTCACTGCGCCGACAACGACAAGCTGGTGCGCACCGCCGCACGTCTGGCCACGCGCCTCGGTTGCGTCTGGCATGCGGTCTATGTTGAAACGCCACGACTTCATCGCTTGCCGGAAAGCGAGCGACGCGCCATCCTGCGTAGCATGCGCCTGGCACAGGAGTTGGGGGCAGAGACCGCCACCCTCTCCGATCCGGCCCCAGAGCGCGCGATTCTACGCTATGCCCGCGAGCATAACCTCGGGAAGATCGTCATCGGCCGCCGCCAACGCGAGACACGACGACTCTCTTGGCCTACGGCCCGCTTCGCCGATCGACTGGCACGCCTCGGCCCCGATCTCGATCTACTGATCGTCGCGGTGGAGGAGCGCCCCGTGGGCCCCCGCGAGAACGATCCCCGTCCCTTCGGGGAGCGCTGGCGCGTACAGATCCGTGGCTTTATGGTCGCCGCGGCGCTGTGCGCCCTGATCTCGCTACTCGGTAAGCTGCTACTCCCCACCTTCGATCAGGTTAACTTGGTGATGATCTACCTGCTCGGTGTGGCACTGGTGGCGCTCTTCTTCGGCCGCTGGCCCTCGGTGTTCGCCGCCTGTATCAGCGTCGCCAGCTTCGATCTGTTCTTCATTCAACCGCAATGGTCGTTCGCCGTCAGCGACGTCCAGTATCTGGTCACCTTCGGGGTGATGTTGATCGTCGGCATCCTGATCGGCAACCTCACCGCAGGCATGCGCTATCAGGCGCGCGTGGCGCGTTACCGCGAGCAACGCGCCCACCATCTGTATGAGATGTCCAAGGCGCTGGGCAATGCCCTCAACCAAGAAGCGGTAATCCGCAGTAGCTGTGCCTCGCTCAACCACAGCTTCGGCGCCCGTACTACCCTGCTGTTACCCGATGCGGAAGGCCAGTTGCATTGCCATCAGGGGGATGAGGCCGGGGTCGCCAACGTCGATCTGGCCATCGCCCAGTGGTGCCGCGATCGCGGCCAACCCGCCGGTGCCGGTACCGATACCCTACCCGGCGTCCCCTATCAGCTGTTACCGCTCTCCAGCACCCAGACCACCTACGGGGTGCTGGCTATCGAGCCCGCGAATCTGCGTCAGCTGATGGTGCCGGAGCAACAACGCCTATTGCAGACTTACAGCGTCCTGATCGCCAACGCGCTGGAGCGTTTACATTTGGCGCATAGCGCGGCGGCGGCGCGCCTGGAGGCCGAACGCGAGCAACTGCGTAACTCACTACTGGCCGCGCTCTCACACGATCTCCGCACCCCGCTGACGGTACTCTTCGGTCAGGCGGAGATCCTCACCCTGGATCTGGCCAGCGAAAACTCCGTTCATGCCCCGCAGGCTGGTGAGATCCGCCAACAGATCCTCAATACCTCGCGCCTGGTCAACAACCTGTTGGATATGGCGCGTCTTCAATCCGGCGGCTTCCGCCTACGCCAGGAGTGGCAATCCCTGGAGGAGATCGTCGGCAGCGCCCTACACACCCTGGAACCGATGCTGGCCGCCCATCCGCTACACCTTCACCTGCCGCCAGATCTACCGCTGGTCTACTGTGACGGGGCGCTGCTCGAACGGGTGTTGCAGAATCTGCTGGAGAACGCCGGGAAATACGCGGGGGGCACCGCAGCCATCACCATCAGCGCGTGCGTCACGGCGGAGGGGCTGGAAGTCGAGGTCAGTGATGATGGCAATGGCATCGCCAACGCGCAACGCCAGCAGATCTTCAACAAGTTCACCCGTGGCGATAAGGAATCCGCCATCCCCGGCGTCGGTTTGGGGTTAGCGATTTGTCGTGCCATTATTGAGGTACACGGTGGTAAAATCTGGCTGGAATGCCCGCCAGACGGCGGTGCCCATTTTCACTTTACGCTACCGTTGCAAGCCGCACCGGAGATTGAACCGGAAACCGATGTGGAGATGACAGATCAATCGTGACCACGACCCCGATAACCATCCTGATCGTCGAAGACGAACAAGCCATCCGCCGCTTCGTGCGCGCCGCCCTGGAAAACGAGGGGTGGCGAGTTAACGAGGCCGACGGCCTACAACGCGGTTTGATCGAGGCGGGCACTCGCCAACCCGATCTGATCATCCTCGATCTCGGCCTACCAGATGGCGATGGGATCGAGTTTATTCGTGATCTGCGCCGCTGGAGCGCCATTCCGTTGATCGTGTTGTCGGCTCGCAGCGACGAAGCCGACAAGATCGCGGCGCTGGACGCCGGGGCGGAGGACTTTCTCAGTAAGCCATTCGGCATCGGCGAATTACTGGCACGTGTACGCGTCGCCCTGCGGCGCCATACGCGCCAGCAGCAGGAGAGTCCATTGGTTTGCTTCGGCGAGGTGCAAGTCGATCTGCTACAACGCAGCGTGACACGCGCCGGCGAGTCGCTACACCTGACCCCGATCGAGTTCCGTCTGCTGGCCGAGCTGATCGCCAACAGCGGCAAGGTGTTAACGCAACGCCAGTTACTCAACAGCGTCTGGGGACCCAACTACGTCGAGCATAGCCACTATCTGCGCATCTATATGGGGCATCTACGCCAGAAGCTAGAGCTGGAGCCGGCGCGCCCGCGCCATCTCCTCACCGAAACCGGCGTCGGTTACCGTTTTATGCCCTGAAGCCAAGGAGGCCCCGCGCCTCAACCGGGCCGTTGCGCGCGATAAAACAACGCCGCGCAAGGCGCGGCGTTGGTCAGGCTATCAGACGATCAGCGGCGATTAGGCGTTAGCCAATACGGCGCTAACAATATCGACCGCCTCTTTCTCAATACATTGGCGATGCTCTGCCCCCAAGAAGCTTTCACAGTAAATCTTGTAAGCTTCCTCGGTACCGGAAGGACGCGCAGCGAACCACCCGTTGTCGGTCATGATCTTCAGCCCCCCGATCGGCGCATCGTTACCCGGCGCACGGGTCAAGCGTGCGGTGATCGGGTCGCCGGCCAACCGATCGGCCTGCACCATCTCGGGAGAGAGGCGAGACAAGGCGGCCTTCTGGGCATGCGTCGCCGGCGCTTGCAGGCGATTATAACTCGGTGAGCCGAAACGCTCAGCCAGCGCAGCGTAGTGTTGCTGTGGATTCTTACCGGTCTGTGCGGTGATCTCCGCCGCCAGCAGGCACAGGATGATGCCATCCTTATCGGTGGACCACGGCGTACCGTTGAAGCGCAAGAAAGAGGCACCGGCGCTCTCTTCTCCGCCAAAGCCCAGACTGCCATCAAATAAGCCATCGACGAACCACTTGAAGCCGACCGGAACCTCGACCAGACGGCGATCGAGCGCCTTGACCACTCGATCGATCATCGCGCTGGAGACCAGGGTCTTACCGACGGCAACCTCGGCCCCCCACTGCGGGCGATGACGGAACAGGTAGTCGATGGCGACGGCCAGATAGTGGTTCGGGTTCATCAATCCGGCAGGCGTCACGATGCCGTGGCGGTCATAGTCCGGATCGTTGGCAAAGGCCAGATCGAAACGGTCACGCAACGCCAACAGACCCGCCATGGCGCTCTCGGAGGAGCAATCCATACGGATCACGCCATCGTGGTCCAGGTGCATGAAACGGAAGGTCTGATCGATATGGTCGTTGACCAGGGTCAGATCCAGACCGTAATGCTCGCCGATACGCTGCCAATACTCGATGCCGGAGCCACCGAGCGGATCGACACCCAGCTTCAGCCCGGCACGCTGGATGGCCGGCATGTCAACGATATCACGCAAATCTTCGACATAAGGCTGTACCAGATCGCGCGCATGGATCTGCCCACTGCGCCAGGCGGCCGCCAGGGTCAGGCGCTTCACGCCCGCCAGATCGGCGGCCAACAGCTGATTCGCGCGCTGCTCGATCACCTGAGTCAGGTTGGTGTCAGCCGGACCGCCGTTGGTTGGGTTGTATTTGATGCCGCCATCTTCCGGAGGATTATGAGAAGGGGTGATGACAATCCCGTCGGCCAGCGCGCCGCCGTGGCGATTATGCGTCAGAATGGCATGCGACACCGCGGGCGTCGGCGTGAAGCCATTGTTCTCCTGCACCACCACCTCGACGCCATTCGCGCTCAATACCTCCAGCACGCTGATAAAGGCCGGCTCGGAAAGGGCATGGGTATCCTTACCAACGAAGCAGGGGCCGGTGACGCCATTGGCCTTACGCACCTCGGCGATGGCCTGGGCGATGGCCAGGATATGTGCCTCATTGAAGCTCTGGCGCTGAGCGCTCCCCCGGTGGCCGGAGGTACCAAACTTCACGGCATGAGCCGGATTATCCGCCTGCGGACGCAGGCTGTAATACTGTGCAACCAGCTGAGCCACATTGATCAAATCGCTCTGCCGGGCAGGCTGCCCGGCGCGCGGGTGATTTGCCATCTGCGCTTCTCCCTAACGCTTGTTATTCATTAGATTGTGCCGCAAACTTTCTCGATCAGCTCCCCAGGGAACTGCATCGCTTGCATGATATGTTCAATCATGGCGCGCTTACGACCCGAGTTGGTATTGGTGATCACCCAATAAGGGGTGTCGGGGACTTGCTTGGGTTTCGTGTGGTTGCCACTCTGCAACAGCGTGTTCCTATCGCCGGCAAAGTAGACGCGGGTGCGCCCATGCAGGGCATCCGTTGCCGCCGCAAACCCTTCGGCGTCAATATGGTAGAGCGTGGTCAACACCAGCATGAAGCGGCCGACCGCTCTGTTCTGTGCTGCGTATTCGTCCGACAACAGCAATTCGCGCACGCTACGCACGCGATCCTGCGGTTGCGGCGCGCGAATAGCCAGGGGGGCTACCGGGAGCGGGGCGGCGACGTTGGCCGTCTTATTCTCCATGCCAACCTTCAACAGCCGGCGCAGAATGTCGGAAGCACTCTCGCCAATACGCTGGGTGTGGCTGGCAATATAGCGGTAAAGCTCCTCATCGACTTCAATCGTTTTCATCGTTATCCAGTACTTTTGCTACTCAGTCAGCCTGGATTATAAGGTCAAACGCCGTGAGCGGATAGCGTTTAGCGCCACGCCGAGGCGATTAAGACGCATTTTGTGGTGTCATGCGCGGCTATCCCGCGACGGACAATCGGCCTACGCCTGTGGTAACCTAATGGTAACATTCCACCTACAATTCGTTGAATGATGATCCTACACCTGAACCACCAGCTGCATCCTGCACAACAGACGCGACGTTATCCTCCGTTGCTACTGATCCACGGACTCTTTGGCTCCTTGGACAATTTAGGGCTGCTCGCGCGCGAACTGAAACGCGACCGCGACGTGTTGCAGGTCGACTTACGTAATCATGGTCTCTCCGGCCACACCCCACAGATGAGTTACGATCTGATGGCCGAGGATCTTGCCGCGCTGATCGCCCATTACGATCTGGCACCGATGGACATCATCGGCCACTCGATGGGCGGCAAGGCGGCGATGCGTCTGGCGTTACGCCATCCGCAGCAGGTGCGCCGCCTGGCGGTGCTGGACATGGCCCCGGTCGCCTACCCGACTCGCCGCCACGATGCGGTCTTCGCCGCCCTCTATGCGGTAGAGGAGGCCGCCGTCGAGACACGCCCGCAGGCCGCCGCAATCCTGCGCCGCTATCTCCAGTCGGAGGGAGTGGTGCAGTTCCTGCTGAAATCCTTCCATCGCGGCCAATGGCGCTTTAACCTGCCGGCACTAGACCAGCACTACCCCGCCATCCTCGGCTGGGATGAGCAACCGCCCCATCCGGGCGATACACTGTTTATCAAGGGTGCCGACTCCCCCTACCTACTCGATGACTACCGTCCGGCGATCCTGCGCCAATTTCCCCATGCCCGCGCCCATGTCATCTACGGTACCGGCCATTGGTTGCACGCCGAACAGCCGGAAAAGGTACTCCATGTACTGCATCGCTTCCTCGATACCCCTGACGAGGCGTCGCGATAACCACCGGTAGCGGCGCGAAACACACGCCATCCACGCCAGGCCGAGAAAGGATTGTCGCTGCCGCGCTCCCTAGGGTATGATGGCGCGCTAAAATCGACGGCAGGTCAATGCACGCTGCCGATGGGGAAAATCCCGAATATATGTTAATCGGAGCGCGGATTTCCCGCGCTCTCTTCTCCTTGCAGTACCGCTACCTGAATATGGCCAAAGAACAAACGGACCGCACGACGCTCGATCTGTTCGCGGATGAACGTCGTCCAGGTCGTCCTAAAACCAACCCGCTCTCCCGGGAAGAGCAGTTGCGGATCAATAAGCGTAACCAGCTGCGCCGCGATCGGGTCAAGGGGCTACGCCGCGTCGAGTTGAAGATGAACGAGGAGGCGGTAGCCATCCTCAATCGCCTGGCGCACGAGCGTAATATCAGCCGCAGCGAGCTGATCGAGCAAATGCTGCTCAGTCAGCTACCGACGCACGGCTGAGCGGCGAAGCACGCCTCATCCAGACACCGGCGGCGCAACGCACAATGACGATAAAGGCGTGATGCCAAAGGTGTTATAGTATCGACTGGTAGGTAGGCTGGTAGCGACGCTCGCCCACGGCCACACCCGGTGGGTTCCCGTGGCGACCGCGCACAGTCTGATTCAATTTCTGAGATAAAAGGTAAATTCGCGATATGGCAATCGTAGGTATTTTCTTTGGCAGCGACACCGGCAACACGGAAAACATTGCTAAGATGATCCAGAAGCAACTGGGTAAAGACGTTGCGGAAGTTCATGACATTGCCAAAAGCAGCAAAGAAGATCTCGCCGCGTTCGACATTCTGCTGCTCGGTATCCCGACCTGGTACTACGGCGAGGCACAGTGTGATTGGGATGACTTCTTCCCCACCCTGGAAGAGATCGACTTCTCTGGCAAGCTGGTCGCCCTGTTTGGTTGCGGTGATCAGGAGGACTATGCCGAGTACTTCTGTGACGCGATGGGCACCATCCGCGATCTGGTCGAAGCGCGTGGCGCGACCCTGGTTGGGCACTGGCCGACCGCTGGTTACCACTTCGAGGCGTCCAAGGCGCAGGTGGATAACGAGACCTTCGTTGGCCTGGCCATCGATGAAGATCGCCAACCGGAACTGACCGCCGAGCGCGTCGACGCCTGGGTAAAACAGATCAGCGCCGAGATGCATCTGGCCGAGATCCTGGGTTAATCCCTCACGGGTACCTGCCGGTCGCCAGCTTGGCGTCTGATAGCCGGCAGGTATCCCAGCCATCAATAAAAACGATACCCTGACTAATCATCGCGTCTTTTCTCCCTATCCTCCTGATTATACTGATACTCTCCTGTTTATTCCGTCCCTATCCCCCGCGCGGTGCGGCGGCGGCGCGGTTCCCATTTCCGCCTATCGGCCTTATAATCAAACTCACTATTATTTCTGTTCGGCAGCGGCCTCTAGGTTCTGCCGGGCTCTGTGACAGGACAGAATCCGAATGACTGACAACAATATTGCGCTAAAGAAAGCTGGCCTGAAAGTCACGCTTCCCCGTCTCAAGATTCTGGAAGTACTGCAAGATCCCGTGTGTCATCATGTCAGTGCCGAAGAGTTATATAAGAAGCTGATCGATATGGGTGAGGAGATCGGTCTGGCCACGGTCTACCGTGTACTAAACCAGTTCGACGATGCAGGCATCGTCACCCGCCACAACTTCGAGGGCGGTAAGTCAGTCTTCGAACTGACCCAACAGCATCACCATGATCATCTGATCTGCCTGGATTGTGGCAAGGTGATCGAGTTTAGTGATGAGTCCATCGAGAAACGCCAGCAGGAGATCGCCAAGAAGCACGGCATCCAGCTGACCAACCACAGCCTCTATCTGTATGGTCACTGCGCTTCCGGGGCCGATGGCGAGGGCGACTGCCGTAACGACGAGTCGCTACATGACGAGAAGGCATAACGGCGTCTACGGCGTTCCATATACGGCCCTATGAGGCCGTTTTTTTTCGCCATCGGATACGATGGCGCCCATCGGGACGGGTTAAAGGCCCTCACAAAAAGGCGCGTCCTGTTCTGAACGCGTTAAATCCAAAGACAATAAGGCAGAGCCAATACCTGTCGCGGCCCCCCACCCTAGGCGGAGGGTTATGTCGGGATAAAAAAAATGCCCTCATGATGAGGGCAATCACTACTTACTACTCAGTTCGAAATCGGAAAGTTCTGCGCAGCGAGGGCCGAAGGGCCGCACCGCGAAAGCCCCCGCGCAAGCGGGGGCATGAGAGGGTAACGTCCTCGCGAGCCGTTAGGACTTGACGGACTCGACGCGGCTAAAGCGCTTGCCATCCGGCGATACGGTACGGACCTGTACCTCACCACTCACGGCCGGCTTCGCCTTGGCATCGTAACGCTGCCAGTGTTTACCGCCGTCGATGGAGTACTCAACCACCAGACCCGGCATCGCCACGTTGGTCTCCAGCTTGCCGTCGACCACACGCGCCCCCGGCTGCGGTACACGATAGGCCACGCCAGACTTATCCATCTTCGCCAGTTCACGCTGTCCCATCAGGTTGGCGAAACGCTGCCAATCCTTCAGCAGAGCCTGCTGATCGACCAGGTGAGTCTCGCCGCCCTTATACTCACGACCCGCCTGATACGGCTGCTCCCAACCCGCCTGATGCCAGGCGCGCTCGGCCACCGCCATGATGCGCGGATAGATCTTGTACTCCATCATGTCGTCGGTACGCACCACCTCGCTCCACAGCTGCGCGGAGAGGCCATAGGCACCCGGCCACGGCTTGTCGCTCTTGGCGCTGAAGTAGTTACCGTCGCGATCGACCGATGTTTCGGCGTTCTGCGGCAGGTTATCCGGCGCGAAGGCGAAGATCTTACGCTCATCGTTAAAGCGGGTACCCCAGTAGTAACCGTTCTCTTTCGGGTTCACCTCATACGGGAAGTCCATGTAGACATAATCCGGGCTGGAGATGATCACCTCATAGCCTTTATTCGCCCAATCGTTGGCCGAATCGAAACCACCCCAATACAGGGTATCCCAGAAGTTCACCCCGACGCGCGGCGTCGCGAAGGCCTTGGCATCCTTGGCATCCTTCAGGCCATCCTGCCAGGCCTGCATCTTGCCGATGCCGTGATCCTTGACCATCTTGCTGACTTCAACGGCGAAGTAGCTCGGCAGGTGCTCCATATCGGCCACCTTGCCCTCTTTGATCATCGCCTGACACATCTGGGACTTAGCCCACGGCTTGTCCTCTTTGCTCAGGTCGATCATCCCCTTGCCCGCTTCCGGCTTGTTCACGTCGGTGTAACCCGGCCCTAAGCGGATGTTCTTCGCCTCGTCACCACCGAAGTGCCAAGTGGTCAGCGGTTGACCCGCCTCGCGGTGCATCTGGGCAATTTCGCCGATCACCTTATCCACGAAGCGCTTGGAGGAGTCCAGGCACGGGTTGAGGTAGCTGTGGCGATCGTAGAACTGCACCGAGGTGGTGTTGGAGTCATCGGTCGGATCCAGCAGGCGGTACTCGTTAGCGCCCTTCTCGTCGCCTGCCGCCTTCAGCTTGTTATAACGCGCCTCCATCGCCACCACCGCCGCACGGGCGTGGGCCGGCATGTCGATCTCTGGGATCACCTCAATCTGGCGTGCCTGAGCATATTTCAGCAGCTTGATATAGTCGGCACGGGTGAAGTAGCCGCTGCCATTGTTGTCGCTATCTGGGCCTGAGCCCAACTGCGGCAGCAGGCACGTCTGCTCGCTCAGATCGTGGCAGCGCTTACCGCCGATCTCGGTCAGTTCCGGCAGCCCCGGGATCTCAATACGCCACCCTTCATCATCCGTCAGATGGAAGTGGAATTTGTTCAGCTTATAGGCGGCCATCTGATCCAGCAGACGCTCGATGGAAGCCAGTGAATGGAAGTTACGTCCCACATCCAGCTCGATACCACGGTACTGGAAGCGCGGCGCATCCTCGGCGTCCAGCGTCGCGATCTTAGCGCTACCATCGGCCGGCAACAGCGACAGAATGGATTGCAGACCGTAGAAGACACCCGCCTGGTCGTAACCGGTCACCTCGGCACCCTTGGTACCGATCTTCAACTGATAGGCGCCCGGTACCGCCATCTCGCCCTTAAACGCTTTGGTGGCGATCTGGGCTTTGATCGGATAGCCCCCCTTGACCTGCTTCACGCCCAACTGGGTCAGGCGCGCCTTGATGACGTCGGCACTGGCCGTGTTCAGTACCGTCAGATCCAGACTCACACCACGAGCCAGGTCGGCATCCTGCTGATGTACCTTCAAGGTCGTCGGCGTCGGCATGATCTGACCACGCAGGCTAGAGGCCGGCAGGGTCTTCACATCGGCATTCTTGGCGAAGCGATTCTCCGGCGTCATCAGGATGTTCTTGTCATCCTTGGTACGCTTCCACAAGTCACCGGTAAACGGCGTGACGAACTGGCTCAAATCTTCGGTATCGGTATTGGCGATCACCTTCGGCTTCGCGTCCGGCGACGTCACATACCAACGCGGCAATACGTCGCTCTCGAATAACTGCCAATATTCGCCGACGATGGGGATCTCGACGCGTTCCCCGGCGGCAAAGCCCTTAAACTTATCCGTCGGCTCGATCTTATGCAGATCGCCGGTAATGAAGGTGATCTTGAACTGATCGTTGCCGCTCTTCAGGATCTGACGAATATTATGGAAATAGATGGCCCAATCTTTCCCCTCGATGGCGTTACCATCGTTGGTCAGGCTGATCACCGCCTGATTACAGGAGGCCCAGTCCGCGCCCAGGGCGGCACAGTTGACACCATTCTCCGCGCCACGGTTATCGGTAACGGCATAGTTCACCTTCACCTGGCTGCTGATGCGGTCAACCAGTTGCTGATCCGCCTGCGCCATACCACTCATGCCCAACAGACCCAGGGTCGTCGCCACTACGCTCAGTTTATAACCTTTCATCATCATCGCTTCCCTTCTCTCAGTTCGCGTTACTGGCGCGGATTTCTTGCCACAATGTACCGCAACGTGCGGTGTAGTTATCGCCAGCGCCGCTCATCGCCGCCTCGATACACTGTTGGTAATTCAACACACTCACACTCTCTTTCTGCGCGAATGTCGCCTGTGCCGGGCTCTGTTTCATCACCTCCAGAATCGTCTTGCAGGAGGCGACCTTGTCATGGTTGCCCTTCGAATCTTCAATACACTTGCTATAGGCTTGCTTCAGTAGTTGTCCATCCTGCGACGGCGCGCTCGGTTGCGCACAGCCAGCCAATACGATTGCGGCCACGGCCACACCCAGAATCGCTTTCATCTTCTCTCTCCCTTGATTCGCTTAACGCCCCTCCGCGCGTGCGGAGGGGGGATCAACTCAGAATACGGTGAACGGTGCGATGACGATAAACTTCACGTCACGCTCATCCTGGAACATGTTGTTGTAACCACCGCCCCAGCTCGGGTTGTCGGAGTGGTTGTCGTACTGGGTGTAGTGCAGCTTAAACATCGTCCCTTTCGCGCGGCCGTCTTGGACCACATACATCGCATCCAGGCTATAGGCGCTCTCTTTCACCCGCTCGCTCTGATCGGCCCAAGTGCTGTTCGGCTTGGCATCCCAGGCATAGACATAGGAGGCACCAACGCCCCACCCGGGCATGTCCCACTTGCTCAGGTCATACATCACGCCGGCGAAGACCGCCTTCTCACCGTTGGCGTTGAAGTCGGAGCGGTTATCCCACCAGATATCCAGGCGGCCGTTGGAGGAGGCATAGGCCGGCGTCATACGCTGCAGGAAGTAGCCCTGCTTACCTTCCGCCTTCACCCAGGTCCCTTCCAGACGCAGATCGAACTGGCCGAGCTTGTAACCGAAGGTCAGAGCTTGCAACCAAGCGGTGCCGTCATAGATATTGGCCGCGCTGTTGGCATCGGAGATGCGATCGTGCGCGCCGTAGAACTGGTAGCTACTGGTCAGCGGGCTACCGGCGACGTCGAACTTGTAGGTCCCCTTGGCGAAGTACTGATTCATAAAGCCCTGCGCCTGGCCGAAGGCCGCTTCCAGCACCAGACCGTTCTTGAAGTCATACTTCCCGCCCAGGGAGTGCAGGTAGGACACCTCTTCGCCGCGATTATCCCCCAGCCCACCCTGATAGAACTTGTCCATCTCCAGGTGCCATGGCGCCTTGTAACGGTCGGTCCACATATAGGAGAAGCTCAGCGCGCCGGCGGTATCGAAATCGAAGTTAGCCCCGGTCTCGAAACCCTGATAGGTGCCCGGCATGAAGCTCCAGTGCGGGGCGATCAGCGTCTGACCCGTCGGTTGGATCCAACCGATACGCGCCCACATCGGCCCCATCTTCAACTTGGCGGCCGCCTTATACAGGCTGATGCCGCTCTTATCGCCGCTGTAGTTTTCGTCATAGGCTTTGTTGATAGAGGAGAAGGCGATTTCGTTCGGGTGGCCACTTTCAGCCGACTCGGCCATCTCGATGGCGGTGAAGGCGCCGACATCCACACCGATAAAGTCGGCGGCATAGCCGGAGGAGAAATCGAGACTGGCGTTCCACGTCGAATGCGACAGGTTAGTCTTATACTGGCCGGTCTCTACATCCTTGCGATCACGCTCGCGCTGCCAATAGTAGATTCCACCGGTCATGGTTGAATCGTCAATGAACCCTTCTGCCTTCGCCTGCGATGGCGCCATGAAGCCAGTGCCCAGCGTTGCCGCTGCAACAGCAAGCGCCAGCACGCTGCGCTTAGCACGATGCGTAACCATAGAAAAATTCCTCTTTGACTGTAAAAACGCGGCTGGCGGAACAGCGCCCGACCAGGTCGCCAATAGCCCCATTGGGGTAAAAGTTATTGGGTGACGAGAAAAAAGCCTCGTTCACTTACTGCACTACTAGACTATTTTTCGCGACGCGAATTATCAAATGAAAAGTAAATTAGATGTATCAATTTTTGACCGAGTGCACATATTCTTATATTTAGTTACACAACGGTATAATTTAGAAATCAAGTAAAAAATAGCATTAAAAAACAGCGATATGTTTGTAATACCATTTATAAATGCAGACTGGATCACAGTAATGGGCTGGGTATAACTACGCGATGTACGAATAACTATTACATTACAACATGTTATTAATTTGCATCGCGAAATCAATTTTCGATACTACACGATGTAACATCGAGAAAGAGAGGAAGGGAAAAAAGAAAGAGCGTGAGGTAAAAAAAGTCGTCGACAAAAAAAACCACGGACCTTGAGCCCGTGGTTTTTATCTCGGTTAGCCGTGACGACGCTTAGGCGCCGCTCTTAGCCCAGGTATCGCGCAGACCGACGGTACGGTTAAAGACCAGATGATCGGCCGAGGAGTAATGACTGTCGGCGCAGAAATAGCCCTCACGCTCGAACTGGTAGGTCACGCCAGCCACCGCAACGGCCAGGCTCGGCTCGACGAAGCCCTGACGGATCACCAACGACTCTGGGTTGATGGTGGAAAGGAAATCCTCCGCCGCCCCCGGATTCGGCACACTGAACAGACGATCGTACAGGCGGAATTCGGCCGCAACGGCATGGCTCGCGGAGACCCAGTGGATCACCCCCTTCACCTTGCGCCCATCGGCCGGATCCTTGCTCAAGGTATCCGCATCGTAGCTGCAATAGATGGCGGTGATCTCGCCGTCGGCACCCTTCTCGACCCGCTCGGCACGGATCACGTAAGCGTTACGCAGACGCACTTCCTTACCCAACACCAGACGCTTGTACTGCTTATTCGCTTCCTCACGGAAGTCGGCGCGATCGATGTACAGCTCGCGCGCGAACGGCACCTCGCGGCTGCCCATCTCCGGCTTATTCGGATGATTCGGCATGGTCAACATCTGCACGCTATCCGCCGGCAGATTCTCGATCACCAGACGGACCGGATCCAGCACCGCCATGGCGCGCGGCGCGTTTTCGTTGAGATCGTCGCGAATACAGGATTCCAGCGCGGCCATCTCGACGTTGTTATCCTGTTTGGTGACCCCGATACGGCGGCAGAATTCACGCACCGCGGCGGCGCTATAGCCGCGACGACGCAGACCAGAGATGGTCGGCATCCGTGGGTCATCCCACCCCTCGACGATCTTCTCGCTCACCAACAGGTTCAGCTTACGCTTAGACATGATGGCATATTCCAGGTTCAAGCGAGAAAACTCATACTGACGCGGATGGCACGGAATGGAGAGATTATCCAACACCCAATCATACAGGCGACGGTTATCCTGGAACTCCAGCGTACACAGCGAGTGGGTGATCCCCTCCAGCGCATCGGAGATGCAATGGGTGAAATCGTACATCGGATAGATGCACCACTTGTTACCGGTTTGATGGTGTTCGGCAAACTTGATGCGATACAGCACCGGATCGCGCATCACGATAAACGGCGACGCCATATCGATTTTAGCGCGCAGGCAGGCACTACCTTCGGCGAACTCGCCCTGACGCATCTTCTCAAACAGCGCCAGGTTCTCCTCCACGCTACGATCGCGGAAGGGGCTATTTTTACCCGGTGAGGTCAGGGTACCGCGATATTCGCGGATCTGCTCGGCGCTCAACTCATCGACGTAGGCCAGCCCTTTGCTGATCAGCTCGATGGCGTATTGATGCAGCTGGTCAAAATAGTCAGAGGAGTAACGCACCGCCCCACTCCACTCAAAACCTAGCCACTGCACGTCACGCTTGATGGACTCGACGTATTCGATGTCTTCTTTAACCGGGTTAGTGTCATCGAAACGCAGATTGCACAGCCCTTGATAATCTCTGGCAATGCCGAAATTCAGGCAAATGGACTTGGCGTGGCCGATATGCAGGTAGCCGTTCGGCTCCGGCGGGAAACGGGTATGCACGCTGGTGTGTTTACCGGACGCCAGATCTTCATCGATAATCTGACGGATAAAGTTGGTTGGGCGGGCTTCAGCCTCACTCATCTTCGGCTCCTCTTGCCAAAAAATACGTTCTCATCGTGTCATGATCTAACAACCACCGGCAGGACACAACCACTGTAACGGTAAAATCCCTACGTTTTTTTGCCGTCCCCCCGTGCCATCGCTTACTCGCTCAGCACGATCCCCCCCACCCGCGCAAGCGAGGCGCGGTAAAGCGCGCATAAAAAAAGCGGGAGGCCCCTTTCGGCACCTCCCGCGATCAACGACGCTGATGCGTCAAGCGTTACTTGTTCAGCAGGGTATACAGCTTGCTTTCCCCGGCGACGACTTGGCCAGAGGCCTGCGCGCCAATCCCACCGAACTCATCGATATTGCTGACGACAACCGGGCTGATCATCGAGCGAGCGTGGGCGTTCAGGTAATCCAGATCCATCTCCAGCACCGGCTGGCCGACCTTGACGACATCTCCCTCGTTCACCAGACGCTTGAACCCTTCACCGTTCAACGCCACGGTATCGATACCCATGTGTACCACCACCTCGGCCCCCTCATCGGTCTCCAGGCAGAAGGCGTGGTTGGTATTGAAGATCTTCACCACCGTCCCGTTAGCCGGGGCCACCACGATGTTGCTGGTCGGGCGCACGGCCACACCATCACCCACCGCCTTGCTGGCGAATGCCTCATCTGGCACTTCGCTCAGGGCAACCACCTCACCGCTGATCGGCGAGACCAGGGTAGCGCGCACACCGGCGGCAGCATTAGGCGTAGCCTGTGCCTTGGCGGCTGGCGCGGCGGTAGATGCAGCGCTGCTAGCGGCGGCAGCCGGAACATTGCCGACGTTACGCATCGCGTTGGCGATCTTCTCGGCCACGAAGCCGACGATGATCTGGACGCTGGTCTTGTTCAGGCGGATCACGCCGGATGCACCCAGCTTCTTGGCCAGCGCCTCATTCACCAGCGAGGAGTCCTTCACCGTCAGACGCAGACGGGTGATGCAGGCATCGATACCGGTCAGGTTAGCGGAACCACCGACACAGGCGATGTACTGACGAGCCAGTTCACTCACATCCGCATCTTTGGTCAGATCCAGATCTTCATCGTTACCATCGGCCTCTTCACCGGCGCCGCTCAGCTCACGCCCCGGCGTCATCAGGTTGAATTTAGTGATGGTGAAACGGAACACCACGTAGTAGATAACGAAGAACACCAGCCCTTGCAGGATCAGCATGTACCAGTGTGTGGCCAGCGGGTTGCGTGACTGCAACACCATATCCACCAGGCCGGCGCTGAAGCCGAAACCGGAGATCCAGTGCATGCTGGCGGCGATAAATACGGAGATACCCGTCAGAATGGCATGCAGCACATACAGTACCGGCGCCACGAACATGAAGGAGAACTCCAGCGGCTCGGTGATACCGGTAAAGAACGCGGCGAATGCGGCGGCCAGCATGATACCGGCGACCTTAGCCTTGTTCTCCGGACGCGCGCAGTGGTAGATAGCCAGCGCGGCACCCGGCAGACCGAACATCATGATCGGGAAGAAGCCCGCCTGATAGCGGCCAGTGATACCGACCACGGCCTTGCCGCTCTCGATAGACTGTGCCCCGCCCAGGAAGTTCGGGATATCGTTAATACCGGCCACGTCGAACCAGAATACGGAGTTCAGAGCGTGATGCAGACCGACCGGAATCAGCAGACGGTTAAAGAAGGCGTAGACACCCGCACCGACGGAACCCAGTTTCTGGATATGCTCACCGAAGTTCACCAGACCGTTAAAGATCACCGGCCAGATGTACATCAGGATGAACGCCAGGATGATCATCAAAAACGAGGTCAGGATCGGTACCAGACGACGGCCACTGAAGAAGGAGAGTGCCTTCGGCAGCTCAACACTGCTGTAACGGTTGTACAGCTCGGCAGAGATAATACCGACCAGAATACCGATAAACTGGTTGTTGATCTTACCGAACGCGGCCGGGACCTGATCCAGCGGAATCTTTTGGATCATCGCCACGGCAGCCGGCGAGCACAGCGTTGTAACCACTAAGAACCCGACAAAGCCGGCCAGCGCAGCGGCGCCGTCTTTATCTTTTGACATACCATACGCGACACCGATAGCAAACAGCACCGACATATTGTCGATGATGGCTGAACCGGACTTGATGAAGAACGCCGCCAGTGCGTTATCTCCACCCCAGCCGACCGGGTCGATCCAATAACCGACACCCATCAGTATTGCTGCGGCGGGTAGCGTCGCTACCGGCACCATCAGCGCACGGCCTACCTTCTGCAAATAACCGAGAATACTCACATTTCCCCCTATTGGGCCTACAATGTCATTAACACCGACGACCCGATCATCACTGATTTAATATATCAATATATTCGCAACAATTATGGACTAACGTTCAGGAGTGTAAAAAAATTATTTTTCTCCGCAAATTAAAACCTCCTGATTTGTGATAATTATCACCAATAATCGGTGAAAAGTTGTCTGCATGCTGGCTATCAGCGAAAACTTATTTTATCATTCGAAAAATCGATCGGCGGGCTGACATTCCCCTCGCGCGGAGTGAGGAAATGGAAGGTCTTGCCTGACGCCGAACCGGCTTTCTGTCCAGTTTCCCGTATTGTAAAAGGTGCCCTATGAGACTTATTCCGCTGCATAACGCGACCGACGTTGGTCTGTGGTCTGCCCGTCATATCGTCAAGCGCATCAATGCGTTCCAACCGACTGCCGAGCGCCCGTTTGTGTTGGGCCTGCCGACCGGCGGCACACCGCTGCAAACCTACAAGCGTCTGATCGAACTCTACCAGGCCGGTGAGGTCAGCTTCCGTCACGTCGTAACCTTTAACATGGATGAATACGTGGGGCTGCCCGAGGCGCATCCGGAGAGTTATCACAGCTTCATGTATAATAATTTCTTCAATCATATTGATATTCAAAAAGAAAATATCAATCTGCTCAATGGTAACGCGCCGGATGTGGACGCTGAGTGCCGTCGTTATGAAGAGAAGATTAAATCTTACGGTAAGATCCACCTGTTCATGGGTGGCGTGGGCAACGATGGCCATATCGCCTTCAACGAACCCGCCTCCTCACTGGCCTCACGTACCCGCATCAAGACCCTGACCGAAGATACGCGCATCGCCAACTCGCGTTTCTTCAACGGCGACATCAATCTGGTACCGAAGTATGCACTGACCGTTGGTGTGGGTACCCTGCTAGATGCGGAAGAGGTGATGATTCTGGTGACCGGCCATGGTAAAGCTCTGGCGTTGCAAGCGGCGGTCGAGGGCAGCGTCAACCACATGTGGACCATCAGCGCCCTGCAACTGCATCCCAAGTCCGTGGTGGTCTGTGACCAGCCGGCGACCATGGAACTGAAGGTCAAAACTGTTAACTACTTCCGCGAGTTAGAAGCGGAAAATATGAAAGATCTTTGATAACTACGCTCCGGGGGAATGTGATGTACGCTTTAACCCACTGTCGGATTTATACCGGCCACGATATTCTTGACGACCATGCAGTTGTGATCGCCAATGGTTTAATTGAAAAAATCTGTCCTGAGTCCGCTCTGGCGCCAGACATCGCCACGCGCGATCTGGGCGGCGCCATCCTGGCCCCCGGCTTTATCGATGTCCAGCTCAATGGCTGTGGCGGCGTGCAGTTTAACGACTCCGAGCAGGCCGTTAGCGAGCAAACGCTGGAGATCATGCAGCGCGCCAACGAGCGCTCCGGCTGCACCAGTTATCTGCCGACGTTGATCACCTGTAGCGATCAGATGATGCAGCGTGGCATCACCGTGATGCAGGCCTACCTGCACAAACACCGGAATCAGGCGCTGGGCCTGCATATCGAAGGGCCGTACATTAGCCTGGAGAAGAAAGGGACCCACAATCCGCACTATATCCGCCGTCCGGATCACGCCATGCTCGACTTTATCTGCGACCACGCCGACGCCGTCGTCAAAGTCACCATGGCGCCGGAGATGAGCGACGATGCCGCCATTCGCCAGTTACGCGCCGCCGGGATCGTGGTCTCTGCCGGGCACTCCAATGCCAGCTATGAAGAGGCGCGACGCGGCTTCGCGGCCGGGATGCGCTTCGCCACTCATCTGTATAATGCCATGCCGGCAATCAGCGGGCGGGCTCCGGGGCTGATGGGGGCCATCTTCGATACGCCGGAGGTCTATACCGGCATCATCGCCGACGGCCATCATGTCGCCTGGCCCAACATCCGCATGGCGAAAAAGCTCAAGGGTGACCATCTGGTGTTGGTGACCGACGCCACCGCGCCGGCGGGATCCGACATTGACAGCTTCATTTTCGCGGGGAAAACAGTATATTACCGCAATGGCTTGGTCGTAGACGAAAATGGAACCCTGAGCGGATCCGCGCTGACCATGATCGAAGCCGTACAAAATAGCGTCGAGCACGTCGGTATTGCCCTGGATGAAGCGCTGCGTATGGCCAGCCTCTACCCGGCACGCGCCATTGGTGTCGAACACCGCCTCGGCAGCATCGAGGCGGGTAAGGTGGCGAACCTGACCGCGTTTACCCGTGATTTCCGGGTAACCACGACCATCGTTAACGGCGAAACCGTCTACCAACACGGCGGTTAATAACAACAGACGGGTGAATAAGTGATGGCCACTGGCGGACCAGGACAGATCGGTAACGTCGATCTGGTAAAACAGTTAAATAGCGCGGCGGTATACCGCCTGATCGACCAACAGGGTCCGATCTCGCGCATTCAGATCGCCGAGTATAGCCAGCTGGCCCCGGCCAGCGTCACCAAAATCACCCGTCAGTTATTGGAGCGCGGGCTGATCAAAGAGGTCGATCAGCAAGCCTCCACCGGCGGACGACGCGCCATCTCTATCGTCACCGAGACACGCCATTTTCAGGCTATCGCCATCCGCCTCGGCCGTCACGACGCCACCATCACCCTGTATGATCTGGCGGGCAAGGTGCTGGGCATCGCCCACTATCCGCTGCCACAGCGTACACAGGAAAGCGTCGAAGACGCCCTGTTTCAAGCCATTGACCACTTCATCCAAGAGCACCAGCGTAAGGCGCGCGAGCTGATCGCCATCGCCCTGATGCTGCCTGGCCTGGTCGATCCCGAACGCGGCATCGTACGTTACATGCCGCACATCGCCGTCAACGACTGGCCGCTGGTACAACGCCTGGAAGATCGCTTCCATCTGGCCTGCTTTATCGGCCATGACATCCGTAGCCTGGCGTTAGCCGAGCACTACTTCGGCGCCAGCCGTGACTGCCGTGACTCCATCCTGGTGCGCGTCCACCGCGGCACCGGCGCCGGGATCATCATCGATGAAAATATCTTTCTCGGCAGTAACGGCAACGTCGGCGAAATCGGCCACATTCAGATCGATCCGCTCGGCGAGCGTTGCCATTGCGGTAACTTCGGCTGCCTGGAGACCGTGGCGGCCAATGCCGCTATCGAACAGCATACCCGACGGCTGCTGGAGCAGGGCTATCCCAGCAGCCTGACGCGCGAGGAGTGCTCCATCAACGCCATCTGCCGTGCAGCCAATCGCGGCGACGCGCTGGCCGTCGAGGTCATCGAGCGCGTCGGACGCAACCTGGGGCGCGCCATCGCCATCACCATCAACCTGTTCAATCCGCAAAAAATCGTCATCGCCGGCGATATTATCGAGGCGCGCAAGACACTCCTGCCCGCCATCGAGCGCTGTATCCAGACGCAGACATTGAAGGATTTCCGCCACAATCTTCCGGTCGTCACCTCGGAACTCGACCACCGCTCGGCCATCGGCGCCTTCGCCCTGGTCAAACGCGCCATGCTGAACGGCGTGCTACTTCAGCGCCTGCTGGAGCACCACGACTGATATCGTGCGGGGCGCTCAACGGCGCCACGCGCTCCCCACTCCCTGACGAACCGCGACGCGCGCGTAGGGTGTCCCCTTACCCATAGCAGCCTCCGCTGCGGCGACACACGCCGCCAGCGCGAAGCGGATACGCGATCCGTGACACGTGTTATAGTAAGTCTCTGCATTATCAACGAGAAGCTCGAACCTATGACAATAAAAAGCGTGATTTGCGATATTGATGGCGTATTGATGCACGACAACACGCCGATTCCCGGTGCCCGCGAGTTTTTACAGCGTCTACAGCAACAAGAGATGCCGTTGGTGATCCTGACCAACTACCCGTCACAGACCGGGCAGGATCTGGCCAACCGTTTCGCCGCCGCCGGCATCGAGGTGCCGGAGCAGGTGTTTTACACCTCGGCCATGGCCACCGCCGACTTCCTCAAGCGCCAGGAGGGCAAGAAGGCCTATGTCATCGGCGAGGGCGCGTTGATCCATGAACTGTACAAGGCCGGCTTCACTATCACCGATATCAACCCGGACTTCGTCATCGTCGGCGAGACACGCTCCTATAATTGGGAGATGATCCACAAGGCGGCCTATTTCGTCGCCCATGGCGCCCGCTTTATCGCCACCAACCCCGACTCCCATGGCCGTGGTTTTTTCCCCGCCTGTGGCGCCCTGTGCGCGCCGATCGAATTGATCGCCGGACGCTCCCCCTTCTACGTCGGCAAGCCCAGCCCCTGGATCATTCGCGCCGCCCTGAACAAGATGCAGGCTCACTCAGAAAGCACGGTGATCATCGGCGATAACCTGAAGACCGACATTCTGGCCGGCTTCCAGGCGGGACTGGAGACCATCCTGGTGCTCTCCGGCGTCTCGACCCTGGAGGATGTGGATACCATGCCCTTCCGCCCCAGCTATATCTACCCCTCGGTGGCCGACATCGATATCCTGTGATGCCGATAACGGGCGGCGCTCGCCGCCTTTTTATATATCCACTAATAAAATCGTCATTTTTTTATATATCTTCTAAAGCTAGAACCATAAAAAAATCTTTTTTCGCCAAATAAGGCAAAATGCTTGATTTCCATTCAGCGAATGTCGCATGTTGAGTGTCATACCGGGGCCGCCCCGTCGTCATTACCATCCGTCATGTCGTAGAGGAAACGCTATGTGTTCGATCTTTGGAGTGCTCGATCTCAAAACCGACCCGCAGGAACTGCGCAAAACCGCGCTGGAAATGTCCCGCCTGATGCGTCACCGTGGCCCGGACTGGTCCGGTATCTATGCCGGTGATAACGCCATCCTGGCCCATGAGCGTCTCTCCATTGTCGACGTCAATACCGGCGCCCAGCCGCTGTACAACCAGCAGCGCACCCATGTGCTGGCGGTAAACGGCGAAATTTACAACCATCAGGCGCTGCGTGAACGCCTCGCCGATCGTTACGCCTTCCAGACCGGCTCCGACTGCGAGGTGATCCTGGCGCTGTACCAAGAGTACGGCCCCGACTTCCTCGACCAGTTGCGTGGCATGTTCGCCTTCATCCTGTATGACGCCGAACGCGACGCCTACCTGATTGGCCGCGACCACCTGGGGATCATCCCGCTCTATATGGGGCATGACGAGCACGGCAACCTATTCGTCGCCTCCGAGATGAAGGCGCTGGTTCCCATCTGCCAGACACTGCGTGAATTCCCCGCCGGCAGCGCCCTATGGAGCCGCGACGGGGAGATCCGCCGCTACTATCAACGCGACTGGTTCGACTATGCCGCCGTCGAGCAGAATCCCACCGACAGCGCCGCCCTACGCTGCGCCCTGGAGGAGTCGGTGAAGAGCCATCTGATGTCCGACGTGCCCTATGGCGTGCTGCTCTCCGGCGGTCTGGACTCCTCCATCATCTCCGCCATCACCAAGAAGTTCGCGGCACGCCGTGTCGAGGACGACGAACGCAGTGCCGCCTGGTGGCCCCAGCTACACTCCTTCGCCGTCGGCCTGCAAGGGGCGCCGGATCTCAAGGCGGCGCAGGAGGTGGCCAACCATTTAGGCACGGTACACCATGAGATCCACTTCACCGTGCAGGAGGGGATGGATGCCATTCGCGACGTGATTTATCACATCGAGACCTACGACGTCACCACCATCCGCGCCTCGACGCCGATGTACCTGATGGCGCGCAAGATCAAGGCGATGGGGATCAAGATGGTGCTCTCCGGCGAAGGGGCTGATGAGGTATTCGGCGGCTATCTCTACTTTCACAAGGCGCCCAACGCCAAAGAGTTCCATGACGAGACGGTGCGCAAGCTGCTGGCGTTGCACATGTATGACTGCGCCCGCGCCAACAAGGCGATGGCCGCCTGGGGCGTCGAGGCACGGGTTCCCTTCCTCGACAAGGCGTTCCTCGACGTGGCGATGCGCCTCAACCCGCACGACAAGATGTGTGGCAATGGCCGCATCGAGAAACAGCTACTGCGCGAGTGCTTCGAATCCTACCTGCCCGCCAGCGTCGCCTGGCGCCAAAAAGAGCAGTTCTCCGACGGCGTGGGCTACAGTTGGATCGACTCACTGAAGGCGGCAGCCGAGGCGCAGATCAGCGATCAGGCGCTGGCGAACGCCCATTTCCGCTTCCCCTACAACACCCCGACCTCGAAGGAGGCCTACCTCTACCGCGAGATCTTCGCCCAGCTATTCCCGCTGCCTAGCGCGGCCGAGTGTGTCCCTGGTGGCCCCTCCGTCGCCTGCTCCTCTGCCAAGGCGATCGAGTGGGATGCCTCGTTCCGCCGGATGGACGACCCCTCAGGCCGCGCCGTCGGCGTCCATCAATCGGCCTATTAAGCGACGACTGGCGATGTGGGACCGTCCACACACTTCGCCAGGATGACGTAAAGTCGGCGCGCAACGCCGACTTTTTACCGATTTTTGTTGCTTTTCACAGCGACCTGTATAATCCACAGGCAAACGGTGCGTCAAAGGGAATTTGGCGTAAAAAAGGGGTTGACGCTTCCCCCCCATATCCGCATAATGCGCCCCGCAACGCCGATTAAGGCAAGCGAATAAAGAACGGCTACGTAGCTCAGTTGGTTAGAGCACATCACTCATAATGATGGGGTCACAGGTTCGAATCCCGTCGTAGCCACCACTCTTTATCGTATTGTTGGGCGGGAGTGGCGAAATTGGTAGACGCACCAGATTTAGGTTCTGGCGCCGCAAGGTGTACGAGTTCAAGTCTCGTCTCCCGCACCATTTCAACCCGGCTTGCGTCGGATGGGGTATCGCCAAGCGGTAAGGCAGCGGGTTTTGATCCCGCCATCCCCAGGTTCGAATCCTGGTACCCCAGCCATATTTTTCTGTCTCGGTAGAGACTGGTTACAGTCCCGATTGGGGTATCGCCAAGCGGTAAGGCAGCGGGTTTTGATCCCGCCATCCCCAGGTTCGAATCCTGGTACCCCAGCCACAGAAAAATAAAGCATTGAAATTCAATGCATTATATGATTTACTCAGTACTACATTGATGGCTACGTAGCTCAGCTGGTTAGAGCACATCACTCATAATGATGGGGTCACAGGTTCGAATCCCGTCGTAGCCACCACTCTTGGGGTATCGCCAAGCGGTAAGGCAGCGGATTCTGATTCCGCCATCCCGAGGTTCGAATCCTCGTACCCCA